>CANCCJ010000147.1 GCA_947374535.1 Comamonadaceae bacterium
CGCCACCACCGTTGCATCACCTCGCGCGACGCCTCAAAACTACCGACCTCACGCTGCTGTTGACTGAGTGTGAGAAACACCTGTTGTGCCATCACGTTGTTGCTGTACTTGTTGATGTCGCGGATGGTTTCGGCCAAGCTCGCAGACTCCACATTGAAGGCAGGTTGCAGGCCTGCTGGTACATTGCCTTCACGCACTTGGCCGCTCAGTTGGCCGCCGAGCTGCTGCCACATGCCTGCGATGGCGCGCTGAGCAAATTGCTGGGGCGCAGCATACGCACTGGGCCACATTTTTTCGCCACACAAGGCGGGGAAGCTGCCTGCAAAGCGGATACGTGTGGGGTCGGTCCAGTCGGCACGCAACGCGCTGCGGTAGTCGCTGCAGTCGCCATTGCTCAGCGGTACGGTAGCAGGAAACTGCACGCCAGCCAGCGGCGGCTCGATTTGTATACGTGCCACATTCGCGGTGCGGTCGGGCACTAACTGAATCAGCAGCGATTTGAAGTTGAGCAACAACGCATCGGGCGCGGCGTTGTAGGGGCGCAGGGGTTCGCCATCAAAACTGGCCGCGTCACGCGCGGGCACGTCAAACGCGCTGCGGTCGAGCACGATATCGCCTTGAATTTTTTGAATACCCAAGCCTTGCAGGCGGCGCATCAATAACCACAGTCGCTCCACCACCAAACGCGGGTCGCCGCTGCCGCGCACATACACATGGCCGTGCAAAACGCCATCACGCACAGGGCCGTCCACGTAGACGGGCGTGCGCCACACAAAGGCGGGGCCAAGCATGTCGAGCGCGGCGGTGGTGGTGGCCAACTTCATCAACGAGGCGGGATTCACGCGCACTTGGGCTTGGTGGCTCAGACGCGGTGTGCTTTTTGCGAAGGTGTCGACCACCATGACATGAAAGTTGTCATGGGGAACTTTGGCGCGTTGCAGTGCTGCTTTTACTTCGGGCGGCAGTTGGCCAATATCACCGGCCGTGTGTTGTGGCGGCTCGCTGCGCACCGCTTTAGAGCTTGGCGCTGCGTGGGCGTGCATCGCTGTGGCGGCAAAAGCCATGGCCCAAACAAAACGCAAAGACATCCAGCGTAAATTGATCAAGTGCAGAGAGGTCATGGGCAAATTATCACGGCTGGGATAATGACGCCATGCACACCCACCAGTGGCTGGCTTTAGAGACCAGCACCGACACCCTTTCTCTAGCCGTCGCACGCGGCACACAGACATGGACGTACACCAGCGCAGGCGGTGCGCTCACGTCCACCCACATGATTCCTCAGACCTTGGCGCTGCTCCAACAAGCAGGTTTGGCTTTGACCGATTTGCAAGCTGTGGTGTTTGGTCGTGGGCCAGGTGCGTTCACCGGTTTGCGCACGGCGTGTTCGGTGGCTCAGGGTTTGGCCTTTGGCGCAAGCTTGCCCGTGTTGCCCATCGACACCTTGTTGGCCGTGGCCGAAGAGGCGCGTGCCGCCAATGCCGTCGCGGGGGCCGTGCCCGTGACCCGCGTGCTCGCTGTGATGGATGCGCGCATGGCGCAGGTGTATGTGGCCGCGTATGAATACACGCCAAACGCCGTTGAAGCCACGACCGCTAGCGCTGGCGATACAGGCCCCATGCAAGGCACTTGGTGCTGTGTGCAAGCGCCCGAGTTGCACAGTCCCGAGTCTTTGTACTGGCCTGCCGATTGGGCGCAAGACAGTTTCATCGCTGCAGGCAATGCCTGGCCTGTGTACGCGGGCCGTTGGCCCACCGCACTGACCGCGTCGCAAGTTACCGCTTTGCCCACGGCGGCTGCGCTGCTGCGTTTGGCGCCCGCTGCGTGGGCGGCTGGTGCTGCTGTGCCGCCCGAAGAAGCCCTGCCGCTTTACATTCGCGACAAAGTGGCGCAAACCACTGACGAGCGCATGCAAATCAAAGCGCAACAAGCCGCCGCCCAATGAACGCCGTTTCGAGACCCGAAGTTCGTCTAGAGCCGCTGACCGAAGCGCTGCTCGACGACGTGCTGCGCATCGAAAACAACGCCTACGCCCACCCGTGGACACGCGGCAACTTTGCCGACTGCCTCAAATCAGGCTACCAACTGCTGGCGCTGATGGGGGGCGACACCTTGATTGGCTACTTTGTGGCCATGGAGGGTGTGGAGGAAGTGCATTTGCTCAACATCACCGTCGCGCCCGGGTTTCAGGGCCAAGGTTATGGCGTGCTCATGCTCGATGCGTTGTCGGTGTGGGCGCGCAGCCGTCATGCCCAGTGGCTGTGGCTGGAAGTACGCGTGAGCAACACCCGCGCTATGCAGGTGTATGAGCGCTATGGCTTTCGGCCTGTGGGTGAACGCAAAAACTACTACCCCGCCGACCACGGCCAACGCGAGCATGCGGTGGTCATGTCGCTCAAGCTGTAAGCTATTACCCATGACCGACACCTTGCACCTCGACAAACGCCAACGCGCCATGCTGGCCGAGATGGGGGTGCGTGTATGGTCGCCCATGTCTGAGGCGGCGCTCATGAGCGCGCCTGCGGTGGAAACCTTGGTGATTGATACCTCAGCCGCTTCTGCATCATCCTTGCCTGCCGACGTGGTGATGCAAGCCCATGCAGAAGAAGCACATAGCTTTGCCGCTGCCAGCGAGCTGGCCACACAAGCCATTGCCAACGCAGCAGGCGTTGATACCGCACCGCGACAAATGCCTGCGCCTGTGGCCAAGGTCAAACCCATCCCCCTCATCATTCAACGCCCCGAAGGCATTGACCAAATGGATTGGTCAGTCTTGCATAGCACCGTGTCAGGCTGCCAAGCATGCACGTTGTGCGGCTCGCGCAAAAACACCGTGTTTGGTGTGGGCGCCTCTGCGGCAGAGGGCAAAGCCCCACATGTGGATTGGCTCATCGTGGGCGAAGCCCCAGGCGAGAACGAAGACGTGCAAGGCGAGCCGTTTGTGGGCCAAGCCGGCAAGCTGCTCGACAACATGTTGGGTGCGATGAAGCTGTCACGCACTGGTGAACGCACAGCAGAGGGCGGCGGTGTGTACATCGCCAACGTGCTCAAGTGCCGCCCCCCCGGCAACCGCAACCCCAAGCCCGAAGAGGTGGCGCAGTGCCTGCCTTACCTTGAGCGCCAAGTGGCGCTACTCAAACCCAAAATGATTCTGGCCATGGGCCGCTTTGCGGTACAGGCCTTGTTGCGCGACACCGTGCCCGAAGTGGAAACCACGCCACTGGGCAAGCTGCGTGGCCGCGTGTACCAATACCAAAACTTGCCGGTGGTGGTGACCTATCACCCCGCGTATGTGTTGCGTAACTTGCCGGAGAAGTCCAAAGTGTGGGCTGACTTGTGCTTGGCCATGGCGCACATCAAGGGCAGCGAGTAAGCCTTCTAAAATAGGGCATGACCTTCCTTGACATGTTGAGCGCCGCCGAGCGCCAAAACAACTCCATGCTGTGTGTGGGCCTCGACCCTGAACCCACCAAGTTTCCAGATCGCATCAAGGGCGACTCGAACAAGATTTACGACTTCTGCGCGGCCATCGTGGATGCCACAGCAGATTTGGTGAACAGCTTCAAACCCCAAATCGCTTACTTCGCCGCGCACCGCGCCGAAGGTCAGCTGGAGCGCTTGATGGAACACATGCGCCGCGTCGCGCCGCATGTGCCCATCATTTTGGATGCCAAGCGTGGCGACATTGGCAGCACGGCCGAACAATACGCCATCGAAGCCTTCGAGCGCTACGGTGCTGATGCAGTGACCCTCTCTCCTTTCATGGGCTGGGACTCGGTGGCCCCCTATTTGAAGTACCACGGCAAAGGCGCGTTCTTGCTGTGCCGCACCTCCAACCCCGGTGGTGACGATTTGCAAAACCAACGCCTGGCGTCGGTGGACGGCCAGCCTTTGCTGTACGAGCATGTGGCGCGTTTGGCCCAAGGCCCTTGGAACCTCAACGGCCAATTGGGCTTGGTGGTGGGCGCGACCTATCCTAAAGAAATTGAACGTGTACGCGAACTCGCCCCCACCGTGCCTTTGCTCATTCCGGGTGTGGGCGCGCAAGGTGGCGATGCGGTGGCCACGGTGAAGGCGGGCTTGCGTATCGCCCATGGCGAGACCACGGGCCCCATCATCGTCAACTCATCGCGTGCGATTTTGTATGCGTCTTCAGGGGTGGATTTTTCTGACGGTGCTCGCCGCGTCGCATTGCAGACGCGTGATGCTTTGAACGCTGCCCGTCCCTAAAGCCTGCTGCTGGCCCTGATGCAGGGCTGAATCACGTATGCGACCCTGCGCGCGTTGCAAGGTCTTTCTTTTCTACTAGTATGCCAACCGTTGACCTGATGATTTTCAAAAAGGGTAGGCATGCTGGAACAACCAAACGCGCAGGTGATGATTGCAGGTGCAGGCCCAGTGGGTTTGTTGACTGCCTTGGTACTCGCGCAGCGCGGGGTGTCGTGCGTTGTGCTGGAAGCTGAACCCAGCCTTACCCTAGATTTACGCGCTGGAACGTTCCATCCGCCCACACTAGAAATGTTGAACCATGTCGGTGTGGCAGATGCCATGATGACCTTGGGTATTCAGGTGTCACGCTGGCAGTCGTGTGACCTTGAGCACGGATTGGTGGCAGAGTGGGATTTGAGTTTGCTTAAAAACGACACGCCCTATCCGTTTCGCTTGCACTTAGAGCAGCACCGGTTAACGCCACTCTTGATGGATAAGCTTAAAAGCTTTCCACATGTTCAAGTGTTGTTTAACCATCGATTTGAGTCACTGACGCAAAACCCCAATGACGTGACGGTTCGAATAGCAACCCCAGACGGGCCGGTTACATGGACAACACCATGGCTAGTTGCTGCGGATGGCGGTCGCAGCCAAGTCCGTAAGTCGGCTGAGATCGAATTTGCCGGATACACCTGGCCTGAACGCTACAGCGTCATCAGTACCACCTACGACTTTGGGCAGCTGGGGTACACCGAAAATGCGTACATCAGTGACCCAGAACAATGGGTTGCGCTGTTCAAAATGCCCGATGTTGGCCCCCCGGGCCTGTGGCGCATGACGTTGCCCGTTGGACAAGATGTCCCCGACGATATGGCCATGGCCGGTCCTTATGCCCAACACACCATTCGGCGAGTGACCGGTGCTAGCGCGGATGTGATGTACCCCTTGGTGCATCAAAGTATTTACAGCGTGCATCAACGCGTGGCTGTCAATTTACGCAAGCACCGCGTGTTGCTTGCCGGTGATGCTGCGCACGTCAATAACCCATTGGGTGGCTTCGGTCTCAACAGTGGGATTCACGATGCCATCAGTTTGGGCGATATGTTGGCTGAGGTGATCCAAGAGGGCGCAGACGACAACCTTCTCGACCTCTACCACCGACAGCGGCATACGGTCAACATGGAATATGTGCAACAACTGTCCGTGAAAAACAAAAAAAATCTAGAAGAAAAAGACCCTGAACTGCGGATGCAACGCATCCGTGAGTTGCAAGAGACTTGTGCTGATCCGGTGAAAGCCCGCGTATTTTTGTTGAACTCTTCGATGATCAACAGCATTGCACGCGCCAATGCCATTCTTTAACTTTCGTTGAGAGGATAAGTGATGCTACGTTTTCGCTGGATGACAACGCTTTTAGCTTTTGCACTTTGTGCAGACTTTGCTGGCGCGCAAACGCAGGTCACTTGGCCTCAAAAACCGATTCGCATCGTGGTGCCATTTGCAGCAGGAGGCAATACAGATTCGATTGCGCGAGTGATCGCAGAGAGATTCACACAAAGCCTTGGTCAAGCGGTTGTGGTCGAAAACAAAGTGGGCGCAGGTGGCGCCATCGCGGCTGAATTTGTAGCGAAAGCGCCTGCCGATGGGTACACCTTGATGATGGCCGCAATGCCTGTCATGGCGGTATTGCCCGTGGTGGGTAAAACTAATTTTGATCCTTTGAAAGACTTTGTTCCCATCAGCAACGTGGGCAGTAATCCTTTCGTGATGGGGGTTCACAAATCTGTCCCGGCCAATACGGTGCCTGAATTTGTTGCCTATATTCGAAAAAATCCAAACAAGTTCAATTACGCTTCGGGCGGTTCGGCGAGCGTCTCACATTTGTCTGCGGCATTGTTTGTCAAGCGTGCTGAATTGGACATGACGCACATCAGTTACAAGGGCGGCGCACCTGCCGTGATTGACTTGCTCGCGGGAAACGTGCAGATGTACTTTGGTAATTTTTCTGAAC
Organism: Comamonadaceae bacterium; assembly: GCA_947374535.1. The sequence continues at coordinate 6,221 of CANCCJ010000147.1, forward strand.
TTTACCCGCATCTCAGTGGCGGGAATATTCGCATCATCGGTGTGTCTAGCGACAAGCGTGCAACCCC
>CANCCJ010000148.1 GCA_947374535.1 Comamonadaceae bacterium
ACCCAAATCGAAGCCGGCGCACAAGCCGTGATGATTTTTGACAGCTGGGGCGGCGTGCTGGCCGACGGCATGTTCCAACAGTTCAGCATGGCCTATACCAAGCGCGTGGTGGCGCAGCTCAAGCGCTCGCACGATGGCGCAGTGATTCCCCGCTTGGTCTTCACCAAAGGCGGCGGCTTGTGGTTGCCCGAAATGGCCGGCCTCGACTGCGAGGTGCTGGGTGTGGACTGGACGGTCAACCTTGCCAAAGCCCGCGCCCAAGTGGGCGGTGCTGTGGGCGGCCCGGGCAAAGCGCTGCAAGGCAATCTGGACCCGAACGCCTTGTTTGCCCCTGCCGACGCACTGGCCGCTGAAGCCCGCCGCGTGTTGGATGCGTTTGGCAAACCCCACACCGACACAACCACCACCGGCCCCACCCAAATTTTCAACTTGGGCCACGGCATCAGCCAATTCACACCGCCAGAGAGCGTGGGCGTGTTGGTCGAAACGGTGCATGCCCACTCTCGCTTCCTAAGAAAACCTTGACAAACGCTCAAAAATTGCGTGTCAAGTCACCAAAAGTTCTACTTCGATTTCGCACTTATGCACAAAAAAGTTGATCCCTCGCACCAAGATGAAGTTTTCTTTTGCAAGGTGTAAAAACTTTTTAAAATTTCGTAAGTCATTGATTTATATGGACTTCTAAGCCTGCATTTTTTTCAGGCAATTTGTTGAAAGCCTTGATTTATGCGCCTTCGGGGGCACTCAAGTGTAGATATCAACAAAGTTATCCACAGAAATACTGGGTTAGCTCTGAATCCCATTGAAATCAACGACTTAAATCGTTTTCTGCCAAATTACCTGAGCAAAACACCTCAACTCACCGCTTGACATGTCGCACCAAATTTCAGTGATGGTTCACACACCCGCACACAGCGGGTTGGGTGGCGCACTCACGTATGCCTGCGACACGGTGCCCCCACCCGGCACCTTGGTAAGGGTGCCTTTGGGCAGCCGAGAGTTGCTGGGCGTGGTCTGGGACAACGCCCCTGCCAGCGACGAAGTGGCCGAGCCGATGCAGCTGCGTGCCATTGCCAGCGTACTGGAGGGCCTCACGCCCCTGAACGCCAGTTGGCGCCAACTGGTGCAATTCGCCGCCAGCTATTACCAACGCAGTGCCGGCGAAGTGGCCTTAGCCGCCCTGCCCAGCCAGCTGCGCGACCTCAGCACCGAGCAATGGACCCGGCGCTTGAAACGAAAGCCCAAAGCGGTTGCGGCTTATGAAGGCCCGACACCCGCCATCCCCACCCCCACTGACGAGCAAGCCCAAGTGTTGGCCGATATCGCTGCGCACAAAGGCCCATTCTTGATCTTTGGCAACACGGGCAGCGGCAAGACCGAGGTGTACTTGCGCGCCGCCCAAGCCTTGCTGGCGCGTGACCCGCAGGCACAAATTTTGGTGATGGTGCCCGAAATCAACCTCACGCCGCAGCTGGAAGAACGGTTTCGCGCCCGCTTCGCGCCGCAGTGGGGGGCCGACTGTTTAGTCGCCATGCACAGCAGCCTCACCCCCGCACAGCGCCTGAAAAACTGGCTGGCCGCGCACAGTGGCGAGGCGCGCATCGTGCTGGGCACACGCATGGCGGTGTTTGCGTCGATGCCGCATTTGCAGCTCATCGTGGTGGATGAAGAACACGACCCCAGCTACAAACAGCAAGAAGGCGCACGCTACTCCGCGCGTGACTTAGCGGTGTATCGCGGCCAACTTGAAGGCGCCAAAGTCATCTTGGGCTCCGCCACCCCCTCGCTGGAGAGCTGGCACCACAGCCGCCCCGCCACGGCCGCTGAACCTGCAGGTCGCTACATGCGCCTGGCCATGCCCTCACGCGTGGGCCAAGGCGCCTTGCCTTTGGTACGCCGTGTGGACATGAACCGCCAGCCCTACAAAACCGTGTTCTCCAACCACCTGCTCGACGCCATGCGCGAGCGCGTGACGCGGGGCGAACAAATCTTGGTATTGCTCAACCGCCGTGGCTATGCGCCCGTTTTGAACTGCAACGACTGCGGGTGGAAAAGCGAATGCCCGCATTGCAGCGCTTACCGTGTGTTCCACAAACTCGACCGCACCCTGCGCTGCCACCACTGTGGCTTCACACAACCCGTGCCACGGGCCTGCCCGAGTTGCGGCAACTTAGACATCAGCCCCTTGGGCCGAGGCACCGAACAACTCGAAGAACACTTAGCCGAACTTTTAGCCGATGTGCGCCGCCCTGATGGCCAACCCATCCGTATCGCCCGCATCGACGCCGACAGCACACGCCTCAAAGGCGAACTCGAACGCCAGCTGGCCGAGGTGCACGCCGGCGCCGTGGATGTGCTGGTGGGCACGCAAATGATTGCTAAGGGCCACGACTTCAGGCGCGTCACCTTGGTGGCCGCGCTCAATCCCGATGGCGCTTTGTTCTCCAGCGACTTCCGTGCGCCCGAGCGCTTGTTCAGTTTGCTCATGCAAGCCGCGGGCCGTGCCGGTCGCGATGCCAGCATGCGCTTGGTCAGCCCCTGTGAGATGTGGGTGCAAAGCTTTCACCCCATGCACCCGCTGTTTGAAGCCCTCAAACAACACGACTACCCCGCCTTCGCTGAGCAACAACTCAAAGAGCGCGAGCAAGCCACCTTGCCGCCTTTCAGCTTTCAAGCCTTGGTGCGCGCCGAGGCCCGTAGCCAAGAAGCCGCCCAAGCTTTTTTAAACGCCGCCCGCGATGCAGGCGCGGCACTGGCCGATGAACTGTTGGTGGATTTGTACCCCGCCGTGCCCATGACGATTCAGCGCGTGGCCAACATCGAGCGTGCGCAGATGTTGATTGAATGCACCTCACGCAAAGCACTGCAACACTTCTTGGCGCATTGGCAGGCTGATTTGCACGCCATGCGCAACGCCCATCGGCAGGTGATTCGCTGGGCCGTGGATGTGGACCCGCTGGCGATTTAACACGCATGCGCGAGATGCGCCGTTGACTCAACCGGTCAGCAGCGCCACCGCTCCAGAAAAAGTAAAAAAGGCGGCTGCCGTGGTGACCAAAATAATCATGGCAATGCGCCCCGTGTCTGCGCCAAAGCGCTCAGACAACAAAGCCACATTACTCGCGCTGGGCAAGGCCGCCACCAACACCACCACGACCATGGTGAAGCGCTCAATCGGAAACCCCATTTGCACCACTGCCGCCAGCACTAGCAAGACCAGCACTGGGTGCAACACCAATTTGAAAAAGGCCACAGGCAAAAAGTCGCGCCACAAAATGGGCGGATGTCCGGTTTCTTTCACACGAATTTGCGAGCGCGCCAGCACCGCGCCAATGGTGAACAAAGCCACCGGCGACGCCGCATCGGCCAACAAGCCGACGGTCTTGGCGAAAGGGCCGATCAGCTCATAGTTCATCGCAGACGCCAAAGCGCCCAAGCTGATGGCCCAGGGCATGGGGTTGGTCAACACCCCTTTGAGCGCATTTTTGGCGGCGCGGCTCGCGCCATGTTCGTCTGCGCCGTCTAAGCGCGACAGCGCAATACACAGGGAGGTGGTGATGACCAAGTCCACCACAATGGTGACGATGGCAGGGCCAGCGGCAGACGCGCCTAGCAAGGCCACCAACAGCGGCACGCCCATGAACCCCGTATTTGGAAAAGCGCCGACCAAGGCGCCAAACGAGGCGTCGTTCCAGCCCACGCGTTTGCTCAAACTAACGGCGACCACAAAGCCCACCATCAACAAAGCGCAAAACAAATAGGCAAAAAATAAGGTGACGTCCAACAGCTGGACGATGGGCGTACTGGCGCCAAACCGATACAACATGCACGGCAGCGCAAAAAACAGCACGAAGCCGTTCAGTCCAGGAATCGCGTCTAGCGGCAACATGCGGCGATGCGCCGCCACATAGCCAGCCAACACCAGCGCAAAGAAGGGAAAGGTAACAAGAAGAATGTTCAGCACAAGCCTATTTTGCCTTGTAAGCCGACCGGTATCATTGCCCGCTTCTCTATCTATGTGTCCTGAATGTCTGCTGGTCTGAATCTCGCGCAACAAGAAGCCGTCAATTTCTTGCACGGTCCTTGTTTGGTCTTGGCGGGGGCGGGCTCGGGCAAGACGCGCGTCATCACGCACAAAATTGGCCGCCTCATCCAAACCGGGCTGGCGCCCAAGCGTATTGCGGCAATCACCTTTACGAACAAGGCCGCCACCGAAATGCGTGAGCGTGCCAAGGGCCTCATTGGCAAAGCCGCCAACGACGTGATGATTTGCACCTTCCACGCCTTAGGTGTGCGCATGCTGCGCCAAGACGGCGGCGCGATGGGGCTGAAGCCACAGTTCAGCATCATGGACAGCGCAGACGTGACCGGCATTTTGAAAGATGCGGGCGGCACCACCGACGCCGCCACCGCACGCCAATGGCAATGGACCATCAGCTTGTGGAAAAACATGGGGTTGAACTCAGCCCAAGCCTTGGCCTTGGCCAAAGACGACCACGAGCGCATCATCGCCAAAATCATGGCGCGCTACGAAGAACGCCTCAGCGCCTACCAAAGCGTGGACTTTGATGATCTGATTGGCCTGCCCTTAAAGCTGCTACAAGAGCACGAAGAAGTGCGTCTGAAATGGCAAGACCAACTCGGCCATGTGCTGGTCGACGAATACCAAGACACCAACGCCACCCAATACGAAGTACTCAAGTGCTTGGTGGGCCCAGACCACGCCAGCGCTCGCTTCACCGCCGTGGGTGACGACGACCAATCCATCTACGGCTGGCGCGGTGCCACGCTAGACAACTTGCGCAAACTGCCCCAAGACTTTCCGACCTTGAAGGTCATCAAGCTGGAGCAAAACTACCGATCCACCAGCGCCATCTTGCGTGCGGCCAACAACGTCATTCAACTCAACCCCAAGCTGTTTCCCAAAACCTTGTTCTCCGAACTCGGCGAAGGTGAACCCGTGCGCGTGGTAGATGCCGACAACGAAGAGCACGAAGCCGAACGCGTGGTGGCCCGCATTCAATCGCTGCGCGCTGGCACCGAGGCCGGCGCCAGCGGTCACCGCGAGCTGCAAGACTTTGCTGTGCTGTACCGGGCCAACCACCAGGCGCGCATCTTTGAAAAAGCGCTGCGCAAAGCGCAAATTCCCTACAAGGTGTCCGGTGGCCAAAGCTTTTTTGACCGCGCCGAAATTCGCGACTTGTGCGCTTGGCTGCGCCTATGGGTGAACAACGACGACGACCCTGCCTTCTTGCGCACCGTCACCACGCCCAAACGCGGCATTGGCCACCAAACCTTGGCCACGCTTGGTCAGTTTGCCAGTCAGTACAAACTCAGCATGTTTGAGGCCTTGTTCAGCAACAGCTTGCCTTCGGTGCTCAATGCGCGCGCCTTGGGCAGCCTGCACGAATTTGGTCGTTATGTGAACGACCTCGAATTTCGCGCACGCCTCACCACGGGCGCCGAAGATGCGCGCGCGTTTCTGACCGATTGGCTCAAAGACATTGGTTACGAAAAGCACCTCTACGATGCGGAAGAAAGCGAAAAAGCCGCCGCCTCGAAATGGAGCAACGTGATGGAGTTTTGCGACTGGATGGCCCAGCGCTGCGGCGGCCAGATAGACGACACCGCAGGTGTGACCTCTGGCAATGAAGTGAAAAACTTGCTCGAAGTGGCGCAGACCATCGCCTTGCTGTCGACGCTGACCGAGCGCGAAAAAGACCAAAACGTGGTCACCCTCTCGACCCTGCACGCCTCCAAAGGTTTGGAGTGGCCACACGTCATGCTGGTGGGCGTGACCGAAGGCATGCTGCCCTTCAAACTCGACGACGAACCCGGCACCGAACAAACCAACGAAAACATCGCGGTGCGCCTACAAGAAGAACGCCGCCTCATGTACGTGGGCATCACCCGAGCGCAGCGCTCACTCTCGGTCAGCTGGACACGCAAGCGTAAAAAAGGCCGCGACATGATTGCGGCCCAACCCAGCCGCTTCATCGCGGAAATGGACTTGAGCAAAGACACTATCAAAGAAGACCCACGCGAAAAGCTCAAAGCCTTGCGGGCTGAGTTTGCGCAGCGCGCTAGCGTGGCGTCGGCTGAAAGTGCTGCGAATAAGTAAGCAGGCCGAGAAACAAAAAAGCCTCAGTGCGAAACACTGAGGCTTTTTGTTTTGGTGGCCTGGGGCAGAATCGAACTGCCGACACGCGGATTTTCAATCCGCTGCTCTACCAACTGAGCTACCGGGCCGAGAGCAAT
>CANCCJ010000149.1 GCA_947374535.1 Comamonadaceae bacterium
CTGTGATGAGTTCATCGGTCACCTTTCATTTTTCAAACCAGTATCCTCAAATAACTCCAAGGAGTTATTGATTCAAATCAATCGTCTCGAAGAATACGCTCGCCTTCTTGCTCCACGCTGTCAAATTGGCCTTTGTGAATGGCCCACCAGAGGCCACCCAAGATAAAAAGTACCAACAGCACAGACAGCGGGATCAACAAATACAAGATATCCATCAAAATCCTTTGGTGAGTCGCAAAGAGTTCAACACGACCCACAACGAGCTCAGCGCCATGCCCAGCCCTGCCAGCCAAGCAGGCAACAAACCCACCACAGCCAGAGGCACACACAAGGCGTTGTATGCAGCAGCCCACACCAAGTTTTGCTTGACCACCCGCAGGGTATGTCTGGCCAACTGGACGCTTTGCGCCACCACCAACAAGCTGCCGCCCATCAAGACCAAGTCCGATTTGGACTGAGCCAAGGGCACCGCATTGCCAAATGCCATGGACACATGCGCACCAGCAAGCACCGGACCGTCATTCAGACCATCACCCACCATCGCCACCCTCGCGCCTCGCGACTGAGCAGCTTGCATGCGAGAGAGCTTGTCTTGCGGTGTGCACGCCCCAAATGCTTGGGAAATGCCCACCTCTTGCGCCACATGCTGTGCCGATTCAGGCCGATCGCCAGACAACAACAACACATCCAAGTTGAGATTTTTCAGCGCCTGCACGGTTTGCACCGCGTCAGCACGGACATCTTCAGACAACTGCCAGCTGGCTAGCCACTCGTTTTCAGTGCATAAGTGTACTTGGCAAACCTGTGCTTTATCGGGTATTCCCTTAGTTCTTGAATTGCAAAACGTCGCCGACCCCAAACGCAGCACACCTTCCACGCGCCCCTCAAGACCCAGACCAATTCTTTCGTTCACATTTAGTGCTTCGGGCGCTGCACATAAGCCGGATGCCGCGTGCGCTTTAACCAAAGCCCGAGACAAGGGATGTACTGAATGTTTGGCCAGGGCAGCAGCCAAGCCCAAGGCGTATGCAGGCGTCACCCCCTCTGCCGTCATCACCTGCGTAATGCGCTGGCCGTCTTGGGTGAGCGTGCCAGTTTTGTCAAAAATCACCGTGTCAATCTCAGCCAACGACTCCAAAGCTTGTAGGTTACGCACCAACACGCCGTGGCGTGCGAGGTTACCAGCCGCAGCCAACATGGCCGCCGGTGTGGCCAACGACAAAGCACAGGGGCATGTCACCACCAGCACAGCCACCGCAACCATCAGGGCGTGACCGGGGTTGGTGGGCCACCAATACACCGCCGACAAAACCGCCAGCACCAACACACCAATCAAGAAGGGTTTGGCAATGCGGTCTGCCAGTTGTGCCAAGCGCGGCTTTTGCAGCGACGCGTTTTCCATCAAAGACACAATTTGCGAGAACTGCGTCCCCTCGCCCACTTGCACCACCCGCACGGTGACGATGCCACTGAGGTTATGACTGCCCGCCACCACCGTATCGCCCACGCCACGCGCTTGCGGGCGTGACTCGCCAGTGAGCAAGGCTTCATCAGCCAAAGTCTGGCCTTGCAAAATCACACCATCGGCAGGGAAGCTCTCTGAGGGCGACACACGAATCACATCGCCCACCAGCACACGGCGTACGGCCACGCGCTCAAAATCACCGCTGGGCAGTTGACGTTCCACGCTGTCGGGCAAGCGGTTCATCAATGCTTCTAGCGCGCCTGCTGTGCGGTCACGCACACGCAACTCAAGCCACCGGCCCGTGAGCAAGAAGAACACAAACATGGTGAGCGAGTCGTAATACACCTCGGCACCGAACACCCCCTCGGGCTCGAACGTGGCGATGGAGCTGAGCAAAAAGGTAATCACCATGCCCAAAGCCACCGGCAAGTCCATGCTCACACGTTGCGCACGGATGTCACGCAAGGCATTGCCAAAGAAAGGACCACACGAGAAAAACACCACGGGCAAGGTCAGCACCCATGACGCCCAGCGCAACAAAAAAACCATGTCAGGCGTGATGTCACCCTCGCGAGACACATAAGCGGGATAGGCATACATCATGACTTGCATCATGCAAAAGCCGGCCACCAACCAACGCCACAAGGCCCGGCGCCCCTCTTCATGGCGCGCTTGGCGCAAGCTACTATCGGCCGCTGGCAGCGCACCATAGCCAGCTTTGGCAATCGCCGCCATCCATTGCGAGGGCTTTACCCGTGCAGCAGACCACACCACTTTGGCGCGATGCGTGGCTGCATTGACCTCTGCCGATTGCACGCCTGGCACTGACATGAGCGCCTCTTCGACAGTAAAAGCACAAGCCGCGCAGTGCATGCCTTGGATTACCACATGCGAATCCCAGTCATCACCATGGCTTGGGTTGGCGGTTTTGTGTGGCTGGCTGAAACGTAACCACTCTTGGCGGTCATCCAGCAGCTCAACCATTGAAGAATCAGAATGCATAGGAGGTGTAGCCTAACGGCTTCGTCTTGCCAGAGCTTGACATGCATCAACACGGGACACACGACATGCGGTAAGCTCTGGCCGAAATCAACAAAAGGAGCAGTTTATGTACAAACGAATTTTGGTAGCCACCGACGGCTCCACTTTGTCTAAAAAAGCCATTAACAGCGCCATTGAACTGGCAGCTTTGAGCGGTGCAGAACTGATTGCCGTCAAAGTAACCCCTCGCTACCCACAAAGTTACTTTGAAGGTTCACTGCCTTTGAGCGCCACTGAAGTTTCCAAAATTGAAAAAGGCTGGACCGACAACGCGCAAAAAGTCTTGGACGCTGTGGTGAAGTCAGCCAAAGCCAAAGGCGTTACCAGCAAGGCGGTGGTCGTCAAGTCCGATATCGTGTCTGATGCGCTGATTGCTGCAGCCAAGAAACACAAAGCCGATTTGATCGTGATGGCCTCGCACGGTCGCCGCGGCATTAAGCGCTTGCTGCTGGGCAGTGAAACACAACAGGTGTTGACACACGCCAATGTGCCGGTGCTGGTCTTGCGTTAACTTGCGTCCGAGCTGATGAAAAGGCCGCTCTGTTGAGCGGCTTTTTCTTTGGTTTAAAAACTATTTTTGCATCAAAGCGCGAGGCGCTGCTTAGCCGCCTGGTACTCACGCTTCAATCGCGCGACCAGCTCAGCCGCAGGCACCACGGCCTTGACTGCACCAATACCTTGGCCACACCCCCAAATGTCTTTCCAGGCCTTTTGTGCACCCCCACCAAAATTCATTTTGCTGGGATCGCTCTCGGGTAAATGCTCAGGGTCTAAGCCAGCCTTGAGAATAGAAGGAGCCAGATAGTTACCGTGCACGCCCGTGAACAAGTTGCTCAACACAATGTCGTCCGATGTGCCGTCCACCACGGCTTGCTTGTAATCATCCGCAGCACGCGCTTCTTCGGTAGCAATGAAGGCGGAGCCAATGTAGGCAAAGTCAGCGCCCATTGCTTGGGCCGCCAACACTGCACCGCCAGTGGCTATCGAACCGCTCAAAGCCACAGGGCCATCAAACCATTCACGAATTTCTTGAATCAAGGCAAAAGGGCTCTTCACACCCGCATGACCGCCTGCGCCAGCCGCCACGGCGATGAGACCGTCTGCGCCCTTTTCAATCGCCTTCTTGGCAAACTTGTTGTTGATGATGTCGTGCATCACGATACCGCCATAGCTGTGCGCCGCCGCATTCACGTCCTCACGCGCCCCTAACGACGTAATGATGATGGGCACCTTGTACTTCACGCACAACGCCATGTCGTGCTCTAAGCGGTCATTGCTTTTGTGCACGATTTGATTGATAGCAAAGGGGGCAGCTGGATGGTCTGGATGCTCACGGTTGTGAGCCGCCAGCGCCTCAGTGATTTCAATCAACCACGCTTCCAGCTGCTCAGCGGGACGGGCATTGAGCGCAGGCATAGAGCCCACGACACCCGCCTTGCACTGCGCAATCACCAGCTTGGGGTTGCTGATGATGAACAACGGAGATGCGATGACGGGGAACTTGAGCGATTGCAACACCGGAGGTAAACGCGACATATCAGACCCTTGAGAAAGTTCAGGGCACTCGAAAGTGCCCTGAGGATGGTTGGTTGGTTTTCGATAGCGTGTCGAAGTTTAGAAAGCCTCGAGCGCCAACTCAGTCACGCTGTCTGCACCGTCCACGATGCTGTCACGCATGCCTGGCACTTTGGTCAGGATGTGGTCGGCATAGAAACGTGCGGTGGTGATCTTGGATTGCATGAACACGGCTTCGTTGCCTTTGGCCAACTCAGCTTCCGCGACCAACAAAGCACGGCCCATTTGCCAGCCCGCCACCAAGTTGCCTGTGAGCATCAGGTAAGGCACGCTGCCTGCAAACACAGCGTTGGGGCTGGCTTTGGCGCCGGCCACCACGAAGTCGACCACATTCAAAAAGGCTTCGCGTGCAGCCTTCAAGCGTGCTGCCATCGCCTTGGCATTAGCGCTACCACTTTTGAGCAAGTCAGCTTCGGTGTTGGCGATTTGCGCCGCAATGCCTTTGGCAGTTTGGCCACCGTCACGACCAGTCTTGCGGCCGATCAAGTCGTTGGCTTGAATGGCGGTGGTGCCTTCGTAAATCGTCAAGATTTTGGCGTCGCGGTAGTACTGCGCGGCACCCGTTTCTTCAATAAAGCCCATGCCACCGTGCACTTGCACTCCCAAGCTGGTCACTTCCAAGCTCATCTCCGTGCTGAAGCCTTTGACCAAAGGCACCAAGAATTCGTAGAAGGCCAAGTTGTCTTTGCGTGTGTCGCTATCGGGATGGTGGTGCGAAGCGTCATACGCCGCAGCAGCTACGGTCGCCATCGCGCGGCAACCTTCGGTGTAGGCGCGCATGGTCATCAACATGCGACGAACATCGGGGTGGTGAATGATGGGTGCGCTGGTTTTCATGCTGCCGTCCACTGGGCGGCTTTGCACACGGTCACGTGAGAACGTGACGGCCTTTTGATACGCACGTTCAGCAATGGAAATACCCTGCACGCCCACGGCGTAACGTGCGGCGTTCATCATGATGAACATGTATTCAAGACCACGGTTTTCTTCGCCGACCAAGAAGCCAATCGCACCACCGTGGTCGCCATACTGCAACACTGCGGTTGGGCTGGCTTTGATGCCCATCTTGTGTTCAATGCTCACGCAATGCACATCGTTGCGTGCGCCCAATGAGCCGTCTTTGTTGACCATGAACTTAGGCACCACAAACAAGCTGATGCCCTTCACGCCTTCGGGTGCGCCTTGCACCCGGGCCAACACCAAGTGAATGATGTTCTCGGCCATGTCGTGTTCACCGTAGGTGATGAAAATCTTCGTGCCAAATACTTTGTAGGTGCCATCAGGCAAAGGCTCAGCGCGCGTGCGCACAGCGGCCAAATCGGAGCCCGCTTGTGGCTCGGTCAAGTTCATCGTACCGGTCCACTCACCAGAGATGAGCTTCTCAAGGTAGGTGGCCTTTAGCTCGTCAGAGCCTGCGGTGAGCAAGGCTTCAATCGCACCGTCGGTCAACATGGGGCACAAAGCAAAGCTCATGTTGGCCGAGTTGAGCATTTCGCCGCAGGCTGCGCCAATGGTCTTGGGCAAGCCTTGGCCGCCGAAGTCTGCGGGGTGTTGCAGGCTTTGCCAGCCGCCTTCGCAGTACTGCTGATACGCCTCTTTGAAGCCAGCTGTAGTGGTCACGTGACCGTCTTTAAAAAACGATGGATTCTTGTCGCCTTCCCAGTTCAAAGGCACGAGCACAGACTCGTTCAACTTCGCACATTCTTCGAGCACGGCTTGGGCGGTTTCTACGCCCATGTCTTCAAACGCAGGAATTTGGGCCACTTGTTCTAGGCCAGCCAAGTGTTCCATGTTGAACACCATGTCTTTGATGGGGGCGATGTAACTCATGTTTGATGTCTCCAAAATTCAATACAAAAAAGGCACCCCGAAGAGTGCCTTTTCACAGAAGGTTTACAGCGCTGCAACCAGCTCTGGCACAGCCACAAACAAGTCAGCCTCTAGGCCGAAGTCTGCCACGCTGAAGATCGGTGCTTCTGGGTCTTTGTTGATCGCCACAATCACCTTGCTGTCTTTCATACCCGCCAAGTGCTGAATCGCGCCGCTGATGCCACACGCCACATACAACTGAGGCGCAACAATCTTGCCAGTTTGACCCACTTGCAAGTCGTTGGCGGCGTAGCCCGCATCCACCGCCGCGCGGCTGGCACC
>CANCCJ010000150.1 GCA_947374535.1 Comamonadaceae bacterium
GGCGCACTGATGACGGCGTTTGGTCGCGAAGGACGCGGTGTGTTTATGTCGCCCGGCATCTTAGAAAAAGAAACGGTGGCGCAATACGGCGTCGAAGTCATCGGCCGCAGTGATGACCTGGTTGAGGAGTTTTTTGCAGTGTCGGTGGAACGCCGCATTTCGCACCCCTGTGTAGCGGCCATTACTCAAAACGCTCGTGGCCGTTTATTCAACGGTTGATTCAACGGGTCATTCGAATAAGGGCGGCTTGACCTGACAGGGCCTACTTATTCAAGCGTTTGCAGCACACCTGCGTTCAGGTGCAGTTGGCGATCACAGCGTGCAGCCAACGTGTTGTCGTGGGTGACCAACACAAATGCGGTGTTGTGCTCGTGTGCCAATTGCAACATGAGCGCGAACACGTTGTCTGCGGTATGGCGGTCTAGGTTGCCCGTTGGCTCGTCGGCCAGTACGCAGGCTGGGCGCGTCACCAAAGCTCGGGCAATGGCCACGCGTTGGCGTTCCCCACCCGAAAGCTCGGCAGGGCGGTGGTGCATGCGAGGCCCCAAACCAACCGCTTCGAGCATGGCTTTCGCTTGGGCGCTAGCAGCGGCACGGTCCATGCGGCGAATCCACAGGGGCATGGCGACGTTGTCGAGTGCGCTGAACTCTGGTAACAGGTGATGGAACTGATAAACAAAGCCCAGGTGTTGGTTACGCAAATCGCCCAAAGCCTCGGCACTTAAGCCCGCCAGTGGCTGGCCCATCAACGACACGTTGCCAGCGCTCGGCGCATCCAAGCCCCCCAGCACATGCAGCAAGGTGCTTTTGCCCGAGCCCGAGGAGCCAACGATGGCCAGTGTTTCGCCAGCATTCACTGAGAGATCGACGTTTTGCAGCACGGTCACATCCAATGACCCTTCGGTGAAGCGGCGGCTGATGTGATGAGCGGTGAGAACGGGGGTGAGTGACATAACAAGCCTCATTCGTAGCGCAAGGCTTGAGCAGGGTTGACGCGGCTGGCGCGCCAACTGGGGTAAATGGTGGCCAAGAAAGCCAGCACCAACGAGATGAGGGCGATGGGCCAAATGTCCGCCGCTTGTGGGTCGCTGGGCATGCGGCTGATGAGGTAAATATCGCGGGGCAAAAAGCTCGCGCCCAACAAATGTTCAATGGCGGGCACGATGACGTCAATGTTGAACGCCACCGAAAGACCCAGCAGCAAACCACCCAGCGTGCCCAGCACGCCCACCGTGGCGCCTTGCACCACAAAGATCGCCATGATGCTTTTGGGGCTCGCACCCAGCGTGCGCAAAATGGCAATGTCGGCGCGTTTGTCGGTCACGGTCATGACCAGCGTGGTCACCAGGTTGAACGCCGCCACCGCCACGATGAGGGTGAGGATGATGAACATCATGCGCTTTTCCACTTGCACGGCGGCAAACCAGGTGCGGTTTTGGCGCGTCCAGTCACGCACGATGACCTCGGGGCCAAGCTTGACGGCTAAGTCATAGGCCACGCTGCGCGCTTGCTGGCTGTCTTTGATTTTCAGACGCACGCCGGTGGGGGCTTCGAGGCGGAAGATGCGTTGTGCGTCTTCCATGTGCAACAGCGCGAGCGAGGCGTCGTATTCGTAATGGCCTGAGTCAAACACGCCAGACACATGCAGTTGCTTCAGGCGTGGCATGACCCCTGCTGGCGTGACTTGTCCGCCAGGCGCGATGAGGGTGATGAGGTCGCCCACACGCACGCCCATGGCCATGGCCAGCTCGCTGCCCAAGACCACATTGAAACTGCCCGGCTGCAAGGTCGCGCGCACGTCAGGCGGGATTTGCAAGGTGAAGTCGCTGACCTGCGTTTCTGGTTCCGGGTCAATGCCGCGCACCATCGCGCCGCGCATGTCTTCGCCACGCGCCATCAGGGCTTGTTGTGCCACGAAGGGCGCAGCAGCTAACACTTCGGTGTTTTGTTTGGCTTGAGCCATCAGGGCATTCACATCGGCAAAGCCTTCGCCGCCGGGGGCGAGCAGTTCGATGTGTGACACCACGGCCAACATGCGGTCGCGCACTTCCTTTTGAAACCCGTTCATCACGCTCAACACAATGATGAGTGCAGCCACACCTAGCGCAATGCCCAACATGGACACGCCCGAGATGAACGAAATGAAACCGTTGCGGCCCGCCACACGGCCTGCGCGTGTGTAACGCCAACCAATGAGCAGTTCGTAGGGGAGTTTGGAGGAGGTCGGTTGCATGTGGGCTGGATTATCTCGTAGGGACATGACCCCCTTCTCAATGCCTCGTGCGGCATCACGGACAATCAAGGCTATGACTTCTGTGCTGACCTCTGTGCCGTTCGATCTTGTGCGTGACACAAGCTTGATTCCCTTTTCGCTGTGGACCACCCACGGCCAAGAGGCATCGGTGTTGGCCAAAGCCGAGTTGCCCCATTTGCGCGCAGGGCTGTCGCAAGCCCGTCGGGTGGATGTGCAGGTGGATGCCGTGCAAGCACCTTTGCTGGCCACACTTTCACCCCCGCACGAGCGTGCATGGGCGCAAGCGGTGGGTTGGCCGGTGACCGATGGCTGCTTGCCTTGGGCGGTGCGTGCGGCGGCCGAGCACGGCCTGACCGTGACGCCTGCCCAAATAGACGATGCGCATCAAGCCCCTGCACAGCCAAGTGCTTGGGCTTTCATCACCCTCTGCAATTGGCATGTGAGCAACGGCCAAGTGACGCTGGGCGACCCCGCCTATTTGCAACTCGACGACGCCACAGACGCAACACTGTTCCAAGCGATGCAAAGTTTTTTTGCAGAAGATGGCATTGTTTTGCACCCCTACAAACCAGGCCAGTGGCTGGCGCAATCGCCGCTGTTGGCGGCCTTGCCCACTGCGTCGCTAGACCGTGTGATTGGCCGCAACATCGACCCGTGGTTGGTGGGCAGCCAAGGTACTTCTGAGCAACTCAGCCCCGCCGCAAAATTGCTGCGCCGCTTGCAAAACGAAATGCAAATGTTGCTCTACACCCACCCCGTCAACGAGGGGCGCAGCCTGACCATCAATTCGTTTTGGATCCACGGCACGGGCGCTTTGCCTGAGGCACAGCCCACACGCCAAGAGCCTGTCGTGGTTCACACCCTGCGCCAAAGCGCTTTGCAGCAAGATCTCATCGGTTGGCTTGACGCGTGGCAGCAGGTGGATGCGCAGGTCATTGCGCCCATGTTGGCGCGCGTGGCCGCAGGCACGCCGCAACGCTTGGTGTTGTGCGGTGAGCATGAGTTTCATGTGTACGACAGCGCCAAGCCATCTTTGTGGCAACGCCTGCGCACACACTTGGCCCCGACTTCTTTAGACACCGTGTTGGCCGTTGCGCCGCTGAAAGACTAAGCCTATGCAATTCATCGCACGCGACATGCCACCGCGCAGCATTTGGGCGCTTGAGCAAGCGGGGGTGCATCCGCTGTTGGCACGCCTGTATGCCGCACGCGGTATTCAAGAGGCCGCCACGCTCGATGCCTCGCTGGCGCAACTGCTGCCGCCCACAGGCCCGAACGGACTGAAGGGCATTGAAACCGCTGCCGTGTTGTTGGCCGACGCCATGGCGGCCAACAAAAAACTCTGCATCGTGGCCGACTATGACTGCGATGGCGCTACCGCCTGCGCCGTGGCCCTGCGTGGCCTGCGCTTGCTGGGTGCCAAGCAGGTGAGTTACATCGTGCCCGACCGTGTGGTCGATGGCTATGGCCTCACACCGCCGATTGCCGAGCGCGTCAAAGCCAGTGGCGCTGATGTGTTGATCACGGTGGACAACGGTATTGCCAGCGTGGAAGGCGTGGCCACGGCTCGCAAGCTGGGCTTGCAAGTGCTCGTCACCGATCACCATTTGCCTGCGGCTGTGTTGCCCGAAGCGGATGCCATCGTGAACCCCAACCAACCCGGCTGCACCTTTGAGAGCAAATCGCTTGCGGGGGTCGGCGTGATGTTTTATGTGTTGCTGGTCTTGCGTGCGGAGCTGCGCAAGCGGGGGGTTTTCACGGCTGAACAGCAGCCCAAGCTTGACACCTTGTTGCCACTCGTCGCGTTGGGCACAGTGGCAGATGTGGTCAAGCTCGACGCCAACAACCGCCGTTTGGTGGCCCAAGGTTTGGCGCGTGTGCGCAAGGGCCAAATGCCTGCGGGCATGACCGCTTTGTTTGCAGCAGCCGGCCGCACCAGCGAGAAATGCACCTCGCAAGATTTCGGTTTTGCAGTGGGCCCGCGTATCAACGCGGCTGGTCGTTTGTCTGACATGACGCTGGGCATTGAATGTTTGACGACGGACGACGCGGGCCGCGCCACCGAGCTGGCCACGCAGCTTGATCGCATCAACCGCGAACGCCGCGAGATTGAAGGCGACATGCGCCAACAAGCCTTAGAGCTGGCGCAAGAAATGTTTGACCCTGAAGAAGAAGCGCCTTCGGCCCTGTGCGTGTTCGACCCCGACTTTCACGAAGGCGTGGTGGGCATCGTGGCGGCCAAGCTCAAAGACTTGCACCACCGCCCGACCTTTGTGTTTGCGCCCAGTCAAGCGGCAGGCAAGGAACACGAGCTCAAAGGTTCGGGCCGCTCCATTCCTGGGTTTCATTTGCGCGATGCACTCGACCTCGTGGCCAAGCGTCACCCCGGTGTGTTGCTGCGTTTTGGTGGTCACGCCATGGCAGCAGGTTGTACCTTGGAAGAAGACAACCTTGCTACCTTTGAAGAAGCGCTGCAACAAGTCGCGCAAGAGTGGCTCGATGAAGCCACCTTGCAACGCCGCTTAGAAACCGATGGCCCTTTGCTGCCCGAATACCGACGCCCCGAGTTGGCCGATACCTTGGCGCGGGAGGTGTGGGGTCAAGGCTTTGCGCCACCTACCTTCAGCGAAAAGATCGAGGTGCTGGGCCAGCGTTTGGTGGGCGAAAAACATTTGGCTCTCAAACTGCGCCACCACGGTGAGCCCGTGGATGGCATTTGGTTTGGCCGCGTGGACCCACTTCCCGCCATCGCGCATCTGGCGTTTCGCCTAGAGGCGGATGAATGGCAAGGCAACAAGCGCGTGCGCTTTGTGGTCGAAGGTATGGCGGACTAAAAATCACAAGCAACACCATGGCAACCAAAAAAAAACTCGAACTCCCAGAAGTCAATTTCTCCGACTATGGTGATACCCGCTACCTGCACCTTGGTACGCCTTGGGTGCAAGGCTCGATGAACATCGACAAACCTTTTGACATCGACCTGGAATACGTGCAGCGCATGATGGCGTGGCTCTTGTTTGCAGACATCGACAAAGTGGGCAAGCTGCACGCCATGCAGTTGGGACTAGGCGCTGCCTCGCTCACCAAGTTTTCGTTTAAACACTTGCGCATGAAAACCACGGCCATTGAACTCAACCCGCAAGTGGTGGCCGCGTGTCGTCTTTGGTTCAAACTGCCCGCCGACAGCGCCAAGCTGCAAGTGGTGTTGGGCGACGCTGCCGAGGTGGCCAAGCACGACCACTGGCGGGGCCAGATTGATGCCTTGCAAGTGGACCTGTACGACCACGAAGCGGCGTCACCCGTGCTCGACAGCGCCGAGTTTTATGCCGACTGCCGTCAGCTCTTGACCGACGAGGGCTGCATGACGGTCAATTTGTTTGGCCGCAGTTCCAGCTTTGCGCAAAGCGTCGAAAAGATGGCCAAGGCTTTTGGCGAAGATGCCCTGTGGGCTTTCAAGCCCACCCGCGAGGGCAACACGGTGGTGCTGGCACAGCGCACGCCTAGCCATCCAAAGCGTGCCGAATTGATGGCGCGTGCTGAGGCTATTCAAGCGCGTTGGCCCTTGCCAGCGACCAAATGGTTGCGTGTGTTTAAGCCGTTGCAAGCCTTATAAGATCAGGGTTTACCCCTGATTTTTGGGTCATAAAAAATAGGTGTAACCCACATCGGGAAAGGCCCCACCCCACCTCCATAATTCAGCGCATATTTGCTTTTGGATAGAGGAGAACAAATGATCAAAAGTCAAAAAGACTTTTTCTCCGGCCTGATGTTCACATTGGTCGGCGGCGGTTTCGCTTGGGGCGCAACCAATTACACGATTGGTACGGGTGCTCGCATGGGCCCTGGCTACTTCCCCATGCTGCTGGGCATCTTCTTGGCCGTGCTAGGTGCCTTCATCACGTTTTATTCGTTGGTCGAGCACACTGAAGATGGCGA
>CANCCJ010000151.1 GCA_947374535.1 Comamonadaceae bacterium
GCACTCAGGTCTTGGCGCAAACGTGTTTGCAACTCTGCGATGTCTGTCAAACGGGTGTTGTTGAAACTGTTCAAGTAGAGCTTGAAGGACTTGCTCTCAATGATGTGCGTTGACTCAGCGGGCACGGTGATGCGCGCCAATGCGACCTGGGGCTTGCCGCGGGTGTTGAGCCAACTCAACTCATAAGCGGTCCACAAATCAGCGCCAAAAAAAGGGGGCTGCCCGGTAATGCCAATTTCGTCGCGTTTGGCTTGGCGCGGAATCGGAAACAACAAAGACGCGTCGTACTGGTCGACATACGACGACGATTTGCCTAGCTGCGATTGTTCAGGGGTATTCATGTCTGCGATCCATCCAGTTTGCGGCGAAATACTTGGCGATCAGGCTCTGAAGCAGCGGCGTCAAACGCGTAGCCTTCTGAGTTAAAACCTTGCAAGCCCTTGGGTGTTTTGACTTGATGGGTCACGGCGTAACGCGCCATCAAACCACGGGCACGCTTGGCATTGAAGCTGATGATTTTGTACTTGCCGCCTTTGTAGTCTTCAAACACGCACTCGATCACGCGGGCTTTGAGTGCTTTGCGGTCGACCGACTTGAAATACTCTTGCGACGCGAGATTCACGATGATGGGCTCACGCTCACCGCTTAAACGCTCGTTCAAATAGTCGGCAATCTGTGTGCCCCAAAACTTGTAAAGGTTGTTGCCCTTCTCGTTGGCCAGCGACGTCCCCATCTCCAAACGGTAAGGTTGCATCCAATCGAGGGGACGCAACACGCCGTACAAACCACTCAAGATGGCGACATGGTCTTGCGCCCATGCCAAGTCTTTGGGTTTCAAAGTTTTGGCATCCAAGCCTTCGTAGACGTCGCCGTTAAAAGCCAACACGGCTTGTTTGGCGTTTTTGGCCGTGAATTGAGGGCGCCATGCCTGGTAGCGTGCCACATTCAAGCTGGCAAGCGCATCACTCAAATGCATCAAGGTGGCGATGTCTTGCGGTGATTTGTCTTTCAGGATGTCAATCAGCGCGTTGGACTGCTTCACAAACAGCGGCTGTGTGTGGGGCACGTCCCCCGCAGGAGTTTCATAGTCAAGGGCTTTGGCGGGGGAGAGCAGGAATAGCATAGGGCACAAACCAAACGGCACATGGAAGCTTGAATTATCAGGGGATCGCCCATCCCCTAGGTAAAATGGTTCCTTTAGCCCTGTGGCCCAACGGCAGCTCTGCGCATGCCGTTTTCTTTTGTCAAACATCCATCCCATGAGCAATACGCCCGCTACCCCCATCGAACAACCCGGCTTGAACAGCTTGTCCAAATCGTTCGAACCTGCCGCCCTTGAAGCCCACTGGGGCCCGGAGTGGGAAAAACGTGGCTATGGCGTTGCTGGTTTTCGAGGCACGGGCACGCCAGTGGCTGACGCCCCTGCGTTTGCCATCCAGTTGCCGCCGCCGAATGTGACCGGCACGCTGCACATGGGCCATGCGTTCAACCAGACCATCATGGACAGCCTGACGCGCTACCACCGCATGTCGGGCTTCAACACCGCCTGGATTCCTGGCACCGACCACGCGGGCATTGCCACCCAAATCGTGGTGGAGCGCCAGCTGCAAGCCCAAGGCATCAGCCGCCACGACATGGGCACCAGCCCAGCCGAAGCCCGCAAAAACTTTGTGAGCAAGGTGTGGGAGTGGAAAGAGGAATCAGGCAGCACCATCACTAACCAAATGCGCCGCATGGGCGACAGCGTGGACTGGAGCCGCGAATATTTCACGATGGACCCCAAGCTGTCCAAAACCGTGACCGAGACCTTTGTGCAGCTCTACGAGCAAGGCCTGATTTACCGTGGCAAGCGCCTGGTCAACTGGGACCCGGTGCTGATGAGCGCGGTGTCTGACCTCGAAGTTGAGAGCGAGGAAGAAGACGGCTCGATGTGGCACATCCGCTATGACCTGGCCGATGGAAGTGGCTCACTCACCGTCGCCACCACCCGCCCCGAAACCCTACTGGGCGACGTGGCCGTGATGGTGCACCCCGAAGACGAGCGCTACAGCGCCCTGATCGGCAAGCAAGTCAACCTGCCTTTGTGCGGTCGCACCATCCCCGTGATTGCCGACGAGTATGTGGACAAAGACTTCGGCACGGGTGTGGTGAAGGTCACGCCCGCCCACGACACCAACGACTACGCCGTGGGCCAGCGCCACAAGCTAGAGATGATTTGCGTGCTCAACTTGGACGCCACCATCAACAACAACGCGCCCGAGAAATACCGTGGCCTCGACCGCTTCGTGGCTCGCAAAGCCGTGGTGGCTGACCTCGAAGCCGCAGGCGCTTTGGTGGAAGTGAAGAAACACAAGCTCATGGTGCCCCGCTGCGCTCGCACCGGCCAAGTGATTGAGCCCATGCTGACCGACCAATGGTTCGTCGCCATGAACCAAGTGGGCAAGGGCGACGCCACAGGCAAAAGCATTGCGCAAAAAGCCATCGACGCGGTGCAGTCCGGCCAAGTGAGCTTTGTGCCCGAGAACTGGGTGAACACCTACAACCAGTGGATGAACAACATCCAAGACTGGTGCATCTCGCGCCAGTTGTGGTGGGGACACCAGATCCCGGCTTGGTATGACGAAGAAGGCAACGTATATGTGGCGCGTGATGAAGCTGAAGCGCAAGCCAAAGCCCCCGGTAAAACTCTCAAGCGTGACGAGGATGTGCTCGACACTTGGTACTCCAGCGCACTGGTGCCATTCAGCACACTGGGTTGGGGCAGCGATATTGCGAGCGAAGCGAGTGGGAGCAAGGCCGGTTCCGGCACCCTCGCCAGCGGAACCGACGACTACGACCTCTACCTGCCATCTTCCGTACTGGTCACCGGCTACGACATCATCTTCTTCTGGGTTGCCCGCATGATCATGATGACCACGCACTTCACCGGCAAAGTGCCCTTCAAACACGTCTACATCCACGGCTTGGTGCTTGACGCACAAGGCAAAAAGATGAGCAAGTCCGAGGGCAACGTGTTGGACCCGGTGGACTTGATCGACGGCATCACCTTAGAGCCCTTGCTCGACAAACGCACCCAAGGTTTGCGCAAGCCCGAGACAGCGCCCAAAGTGCGCAAGCAAACTGAAAAAGAATTTCCAGACGGCATTCCCGCCTACGGAGCGGACGCGCTGCGCTTCACCTTTGCAGCACTTGCCTCTTTGGGCCGCAGCATCAACTTCGACAGCAAACGCTGCGAGGGCTACCGCAACTTCTGCAACAAAGTGTGGAACGCCTCACGCTTTGTGCTGATGAACTGCGAAGGCCAAGACTGTGGCCTCAAAGAACACACCAAAGAAGAATGCGCCGTGGGCGGCCCATCACACGGCTACCTGAACTTCAGCCAAGCCGACCGCTGGATTGTTTCTAAGCTGCAACGCGTGGAAGCTGAAGTTGCCAAAGGGTTTGCCGAGTACCGCTTGGACAACGTGGCCAACACGATTTACGACTTCGTGTGGAACGAGTTCTGCGATTGGTATTTAGAAATCGCCAAGGTACAAATCAACACCGGTGACGACTCGCAAAAACGCGCGACGCGCCGCACCTTGATTCGCACACTCGAAACCATTTTGCGTTTGGCCCATCCCATCACGCCGTTCATCACCGAAGCGCTGTGGCAAACCGTGGCTGTGGTGGCAGGCCGCGTGTCAGCCAGCGACAAAACGGCCTCGATCAGCATCGCGGCCTACCCTGTGAGCCAACCCGAGCGCATCGACGAACAAGCCGAGGCCTATGTGGCCCGCGTGAAATCATTGGTTGATGCTTGTCGCAATTTACGCGGTGAGATGAGCGTATCGCCAGCCACTCGCATGCCTTTGTTCGCGCTGGCGGGTAGTGCCGAAGAGCACACCTTCATGCAAAGCGTGGCACCTGTCTTGCAAGCCCTGGCCAAGCTTAGCGAAGTCAAGGTATTTGACGATGAGGCGGCATGGTCTGCCGCAGCGCAAGCTGCCCCCGTGGCAGTGATTGGTGAGTTACGCGTGTGCTTGTTCATTGAAGTGGACGTGGCGGCTGAAAAGATTCGCTTGGACAAAGAAATCGAGCGCTTGCAAAACGAAATCGAAAAAGCAGGCGCTAAGCTGAAAAACGAAGCCTTCGTGGCCAAAGCGCCTCCCGCCGTGATTGAAGAAGCCAAGAAACGCGTGGCCGAGTTCACCGCCACCCTCACCAAAGTACAAGACCAACGCGTCAAACTAGGGACATAAAGCCTCGCTAAACTGGGCAGAAATACTATTTCACACCTATGACTCCAAAGCTCACCAAAGCCGTGTTCCCTGTCGCAGGCATGGGCACGCGTTTTTTGCCCGCCACCAAAGCAAGCCCCAAAGAAATGCTGACGGTGGTGGACAAGCCCTTGATTCAATACGCGGTGGAAGAGGCCTATGAAGCCGGTATCCGTGAAATGATTTTCGTCACGGGTCGCAGCAAGCGCGCTATTGAAGACCACTTTGACATGGCCTACGAGCTCGAAACCGAGCTGGAGGCGGCTGGCAAGCAAGCCCTGCTCGACATCGTGCGCAGCGTGCAACCCGACGACATGCAGTGCGTGTATGTGCGCCAAGCACGCGCACTTGGCCTGGGTCATGCGGTGCTGTGTGCCGAACGCTTGGTGGGTAATGAACCTTTTGCTGTCTTGCTTGCCGATGATTTGATGCGCGGCAAAGCTGGCGGCCCCGGTGTACTCAAACAAATGGCGGAGGTGTTTGCGCGCACGCAATCTTCGGTCTTAGCGGTACAAGACGTGCCGATAGAACATGTGCACCGCTATGGCGTGGTGGCAGGCATAGACATTGGCAACGGCTTGGTGGATATCCAAAAAATGGTGGAAAAACCCAAGGCCGAAGCCGCCCCCTCACGCACCACGGTGGCGGGTCGCTATATTTTGACCCCTGCTGTGTTTGAACGCATTCGCGCGGGCGGACGCGGCGTGCAAGGCGAAATTCAGCTGACCGACGGTATTGCAGGATTGCTGACTACCGAAAAAGTGCTTGCCTATTCCTACGAAGGCAAGCGCTACGACTGCGGCAGCAAAGTGGGCTTCTTGCAAGCCAGTGTTGAACTGGCACTAGAGCACTCGGAAGTTGGTGCTGAATTCCGTAACTACCTCAAGCAACTCAACGTCGCTTGAGGATGTGAATGAAGTCGTTACCTTGCGTGGTTTGCGACAACAGCTCATTACCCGTTTGTTTGGCAAACGCAGCAAAGTCACGCAAAGAGCCGGTGTCGGTGGACACCACTTTCAGCACCTGACCACTCGCCATAGCGGTGAGTGCCTTTTTGGCTTTCAAAATAGGCAGCGGACAGTTCAAGCCGCGCGTGTCCAATTCGACATCGATGTTCATGCTGGAAATACGCCTGTCGACAAGTAACGGTCACCACGGTCACACACGATGAAGGCAATGGTCGCGTTTTCGACCTGTTGTGCAATTTGCATCGCCACCCAACATGCGCCAGCCGCAGAAATGCCGGCAAAGATGCCTTCTTCGCGCGCCAAACGGCGACACATGTCTTCAGCATCTTCTTGGCTGACGTAGATCAGTTCATCCACATTTTTGGCATCGTAAATTTTGGGCAAATACTCTTGCGGCCATTTGCGGATGCCTGGAATGCGCGAGCCTTCTGAGGGCTGCGCGCCGATGATGCGAATGGCGGGGTTCTTCTCTTTCAAATAACGCGACACACCTGTGATGGTGCCTGTGGTGCCCATGGCGCTCACGAAATGCGTGATGCGGCCTTGTGTTTGCTCCCACAACTCAGGGCCTGTGGTCTCGTAATGGATGCGCGGGTTGTCTTCGTTGGCAAATTGGTCAAGCACGCGCCCCTTGCCTTCTTTTTCCATGCGTTCGGCCAAGTCACGGGCGTATTCCATACCGCCGCTCTTGGGGGTCAAAATCAGCTCAGCACCAAACGCTTTCATGGTTTGGGCGCGTTCAATCGACAAGTCCTCGGGCATGATGAGGACTATGCGATAGCCTTTGATGGCTGCCGCCATAGCCAGCGCAATGCCTGTATTGCCAGACGTTGCCTCAATCAAGGTATCGCCGGCCTTGATGTCACCGCGCTCTTGCGCACGTTGAATCATGGACAACGCGGGACGGTCTTTGACAGACCCTGCAGGGTTATTGCCTTCGAGCTTGCCCAAGACCACATT
>CANCCJ010000152.1 GCA_947374535.1 Comamonadaceae bacterium
TCTGAAGTCATGAACGTGATCGGCGACATTGATGGCCGCAACTGCGTCATCATGGACGACATGATTGACACGGCAGGCACCTTGGTCAAAGCGGCTGAAGTGTTAAAAGCACGCGGTGCCAAGAAGGTTTACGCCTACTGCACACACCCTATTTTTTCAGGTCCCGCCATCGAACGTATTGCCCAAGGCGATGCGCTCGACGAAGTGGTCGTGACCAACACCATCCCACTCAGCGAAGCTGGGAAGGCTTGCAAAAAGATTCGCCAACTCACCGTGGCCCCGCTGATCGCAGAGACGATCCAGCGCATTGCCAAAGGTGAGTCGGTCATGAGCTTGTTCTCCGACCAAGACCAGCTGTTCTAAACAGCTCGTTTCGTCGCGGAACATTAACCTGGGCTGCTTCGGCAGCCTTTTTTTGAAACGAGAGCCACACTGGTCGCGGTGGGTTCCTACAGGAGTTAATTATGAAATTTGTCGCTTTTGAGCGCGCTAAGCAGGGAACGGGTGCGAGCCGCCGTCTGCGTATCACAGGTCGTACACCAGGCATCGTCTATGGTGGCGCTACTGAAGCTTCGTTGATCGAAATCGATCACAACGCTTTGTGGCATGCCCTGAAAAAAGAAGCCTTCCACGCTTCTGTGTTGCAAATGGAAATCGACGGCAAGAGCACTGAAGTGTTGTTGCGCGACGTGCAATACCACCCTTACAAGCAACTCGTCTTGCACATCGATTTCCAACGCATCGATGCCAACACCAAGATGAAGAAGAAAGTGCCTTTGCACTACTCTGGTGAAGAAAACTCTCCAGCAGTCAAAGTTGACCAGTGCTTGATCAACCACATCGCCACTGAATTGGAAGTCTCTTGCATGCCAAAAGACTTGCCAGAGTTCATCGCTGTGGACTTGAGCAACTTGACCAAAGGTCACTCTTTGCATGCCAAAGACATCACCCTGCCCGCAGGCGTGACCGTTGTGGCCCCTGGCAGCTCCAACCCTGTGTTGGTCGCTGTGGTGGCAACAAAGGCTGAGGCGCCTACACCTCAAGAAGCCGCCGCTGCTGCTGGCGACAACAAAAAGAAGAAATAATCTATTGTTAGATATTGCTTTGAACGGCCCACCTCGGTGGGCCGTTTTGCTATTGGAATAATCCTCACATGATCAAGCTCCTCGTTGGCCTAGGTAACCCCGGCACTGAATACGAAGCCACGCGCCACAACGCGGGGTTTTGGTGGATAGACACGGTGGCACGCGACCTCAAAGTCATGCTGCACCCCGACCGTGCGTACCACGGCTTGGTAGCTCGTACCTCAGTCAAGGGAGAGAACGTGTGGCTGCTGGAGCCACAGACCTTCATGAACCTATCAGGCAAGTCGGTAGGTGCTTTGGCGCGTTTTTTCAAAATCCAACCCGAAGAAATTTTGGTCGTCCACGACGAGTTGGACATCACACCTGGCGAAGCGAAACTCAAACTCGGCGGCAGCCATGCTGGCCACAATGGTTTGCGCGACATCCATGCTCAGCTCGGCACAGACCAATACTGGCGACTGCGCATTGGCATTGGCCACCCCGGTGTGAAATCAGAGGTTGCGAATTGGGTGCTGAAAAAACCAGCCCCTGACCAACGCACCGCCATTGAAGACTGCATCACACGCACCAGTTTGGCCTTGCCGCATTTGCTTGCGGGCGACATGGTGAAAGCCACGCAAATGATTCACACCGCCAAGCCGCCTCGGCCCAAACCACCTCGGCCGGCCACGCTGCCTGGCACGGAGAAAACGAGGACCTTAGATGCTGACGAAACACCAACCCAAGGGACCGAACCCAACTAAGTTTTTTGCAACTGTGCTCGGCGCAGCGGTGCTGCTCACCCATACCGCCTTTGCAGACACGGTGTATCGCTGCGGAAATGCCTACAGCGCATCCAACCAATGCGGCCACACCGCCGCAACAGAAGTCAAACCAAGCTCCGTGTTCAACAACTCGGGGCAAGAAAAAAGTAACGCACCCAATCGTGACTTACGAGAAGCGCAAGCCCTAGAAACACAAAGACTGCAGGCGCAAAGGCAAGCCCTTCAAGCAGCGCCCACGCAAGTCAATGCACTGAGCGCCCCTCCTATAGATTTCTCAAGCAATGACGCCTTAACCCAACACAATAAGTCCAGAGGCAAGCACGCTCGCAAGCCCCTAAGCCCTTATTTCACAGCCGTAGACCCCAATGCAGCGCCCAAAAAGAAAAGCACCGCCAAAGCGGTGCCTGCTAGACCAGCGTCAAGTCAATGAAACGCCGTCCACTGCGCGGCCAAGGCTTGGTTACTGCGCGGTCTGCTGCAACAAACGAAACTTTGCCAATAACGCATCGCGCCCCTCGACCCGTTCGGGGTTCACGGGGATACACGCCACAGGGCACACCTGCACGCATTGAGGCTCGTCAAAATGACCCACACATTCGGTGCATTTGTCAGGGTTGATTTCGTAAATTTCTGGCCCTAAGAAGATGGCTTCGTTCGGGCACTCAGGCTCACACACATCACAGTTGATGCATTCGTCGGTGATCATCAAGGCCATAAAAATTCCATCGCAGGCAAAACAAGGTCGGATTATCCCAGCTCGCCAACAACCGCAAACGCTGCGCGGTTGTTAGGCCACACCGCTGACGTATGTTTGGTCACGCGCGTCCAGCAAACGCTTTTGGCTATAAACGGGTTGCTCAGGCAAATCTGCCAAATGCGCCGCATCGGCCCACACTTGAATGTGCAGCGCACCATCATGCCAAGCCACTTGGTTCAAGCCTGCGTTGGGAATATCACACACACGCGGGCCGTTCAGCGACAAAGCTTGCGCATGACGCCACACCATGTCGAGCACGCCGCCATGCGTGACGACCACAACGTGTTCGCCTGCGTATTGCAAGGCGAGATCTTGCAAGGCCGCCATCACTCGGGTATGAAACGCACGCGTCGTTTCGGCGCCCGCCACCGCCACATCGGCATCAAAGGCCAGCCAGCGTTGCCATGCCTCGGGATGCTGGACTTGAATATCGGGGCTGCGCATGCCTTCAAACATGCCGTAGCACTGTTCGCGCAGGCCTGCGTTCAAAATGCATGGGTAGCCCAATACCTCTGCCACGGGTTGCGCGGTTTGTTGGGCTCGTAGCAAATCGCTGCTAATGATCTGGGTAGGCACACGCCCCTGCGCTTGCCATTCAGCCAAGGCTTGCACCATGCGGCTTTTCAAACGCTGGGCTTGTTCAAAGCCCATGTCGTTGAGCGGCACATCCAACTGGCCTTGAAACCGCAGCTCGCGATTCCACGCAGTTTCGCCGTGGCGAATCAGCAAGAAGTCAGTCACTTATCAGCTCGCTTGGCCAACAAGCGCTTGTACACGCCTGCCGACACCAAGTTCTGGCCATCGTCGCCAGCACCCAGCAAGGAAATTTCACGCACAAAGGTGCTGGAGATAAATTGGTATTTGGCGCTTGGGGTAAGGAACACAGTTTCCACCTCGGGCATCAGCTCACGGTTCATGCCGGCAAGTTGAAACTCGTAGTCAAAGTCGGTCACCGTGCGCACACCGCGCACCATCACGGTGGCCTTGTGGGCTCGCACAAAGTCGCGAGCCAAACCGGTGAAGGGCACCACCTCCACTTGGGGGTGCGCGGCCATCGCCTCACGCGCCATGTCCATACGCTCGTCCAAGGTGAACAAGGTTTTTTTGTGATGCGCTGTGGCCACGGCCAAGATGACTTTGTCAAACATGGCCGCTGCGCGCAACACGATGTCTTCATGGCCCAAGCTGATGGGGTCAAAGGTGCCGGGGTAAATGGCGACGACTGGCTTGGACATGAGCACTCCTACATCTGCTTAGTGATTCAAGACTGATTATCCGATGGATCAAATACAGCTTAACTTGGGCTACGGCTTGAAATGAAACGGCGTAAATCAGCTGCCACCTCACGCATGGGTAAATGCCAATTTCCATCTTCTGATTGACGATACAAACGAACCGATTCGTACCAAGGGCTATCCGATCTGTTTTGCAGCCAACGCCAACACGCGTCAAACCGATTCAAGATCCAGACTGGTTTTCCAAGTGCCGCCGCCAAATGTGCCGTGGAAGTATCCACACTGATCACCAAATCTAAGTTATCAATCAAGGCCGCAGTATCCGAGAAGTCTTTGAACTCATTCACAAAGTTGTGCAACATCGGCCCTGACAACGTCTGCTCGGAAAACACAGCAAGCTCAGCCTCGGCCTTCTCACCCTTTTGCAAACTAAAAAAATCTGCGTTGATGGATTCGAATTGTTTAAGGTGGTCAATCGCAAGGTTTCGCCGATTGTTCACCCCCCATAACTTGGGCTGATCCAATCGAAAGCCGCCGGACCATACGATGCCAACTTTCAAACGCGAATACACAGACAGCCTTTGCTTCCAATACGTCGACTTGTCAGCATCCGCACATAGATACGAGCCTGAACAAGGAATCGCGCCTAACTCAGTGCCAAAAATCAAAGGCAAGCTCATCAATGGACATTGAAAATCAAACGCGCCGATCTCGTCGCCATAGCTGATCAGTCGATCAACGCCCTTTATTTGGGCGAATAAAACTCGCAACTCTTGAGGGACTTCCAGAATAATTTGGGCACCCCGTTGATGAACAAGCTCAACATAGCGACAAAACTGCAGCGTGTCGCCTAGCCCTTGTTCTGCATACAGAAATACCGTTTTCCCAGCGATGTCCTGACCTACCCATAAAAGCTGATGGTCAGGAAAAACTCGCGCTGGTGTATCAGGCACAGCTAGCCAGCGCCACTCATGATTGCGCCACCCATTTGCATAGTCACCCACAGCCAACTGAGAAAGACTGAGGTTGAAATGCGCAGCGGCAAAATTTGGCGCAAGCTCAATCGCTTTTTCGTAATCGTGAATTGCCAAATCAAAATCACGACGCAAATGATGAACAAAGCCACGGTTCACATAGGCATCTGCATAGCGGGGCTCTAGCGCTAGCGCAGCATCAAAGTCGCTTACAGCATCACCCAAGCGATGCAACTCTTGAAGTGTTACGCCTCGGTTATTAAAAATTGCCGCATGCTTTTTTGTCAGCGCTATCGCAGCGTCATAGCTCGACAAAGCCTCATCAAATCTGCGGAGTTTTTGCAGCGCTGCGCCCTTGTTGCTCAACACTTGAAAATCTTGCGGCTGCGTATTCAGTGCATGGTCATAGTGCAGCAGCGCATTCTCATAATCCCCACGCTGGTGATATGTAAGCGCAATTTCAAAATACGACATGGATCACAACGCGTGGGCGGCTCATGCGGCACGTTTTACGACAGTCGGCGCAGCAAATGTGCATGCACCGCACCCGCCTTGAGATGGCGATGCAACGTCAGGCCCATTGGGGCCAGCTGTTCATCCGTCCAGGCCACAGGTGCTTCAAGGTACACAAAGCCATCGGCCTTCACCGCATTGCCAGCAGCTTGCAACGCAGGCTCAAACAAGGCGCCATCAAACGGTGGATCGATGAAGATCAAATCAACACTCGCTTCACTGAGCTGACGCAAGCACGCCACGCCATCAGTGCGCAACACATGCACATTGGTGGCCTTGAGGCGGTTCACTTGGGTGCTGAGCTGCGCCACCAAAGCAGGGTCTAGCTCGCACACCTGCACATGGGCTGCACCGCGTGAGGCGGCTTCAAAGCCCAAGGCGCCGGTGCCCGCAAACGGGTCCACACAGCGCCAGCCCAGGAGCGACTGACCCAGCCAGTTGAACAAGGTTTCGCGCACACGGTCGGGCGTAGGGCGCAGGCCCGGTTTTAAGGCTACGGGCAGTTTGGTGCGGCGCCATTCGCCGCCGATGATGCGAACCTCGCCAGCGCCTTTGTGCGGTTTGCTAGGGACGGGTTTGGGTGTAGGAGTAGGTGTACGGGTTTTCATAGAATGGACTGATTCTAGAAACACCCACACATGTTTAGCTTTTTCAAGAAAAAAATCCAGGCTCCCACCGCAACAACGCACAGCACCACGGCCACAGCGGAGGTGATGCCTAGCACCACTGAGCGCCCTCGCGAAGGCTGGATGGCCCGTTTGGGCAAAGGTCTTCGCCGAACGGGTCAAAGCATCAGTACCGTGTTCACGGGGACGAAGATTG
>CANCCJ010000153.1 GCA_947374535.1 Comamonadaceae bacterium
TAGAACGAGTGCCTCCTAAGCGCTAGATACAGGTTCGATTCCTGTCGGAGGCACCAAATTACCTCACCTCAACACCAGCTCAGCCGACTTAAATTCGTGATCAATGGTTGTCATGACTGATGCACTTCTAATGCATTCACGATGACAGCTTGTTAGCTAACTGCTGGAATACATCCCGCCCCTCAGCGTCGCGCTCCACAGCAAACAAAAATAGACAGCGTCCACCGCTTGATTGCTCCCACTGGCGTCCCACCTGCTGCTTCTCGCGTGAATCGTCATTGGTTTTGTAGGGCTCGCCTTTGTACTCCACAGCAAGCACTCGACCATCGGTCAACTCGGCCACAAAGTCGGGATAAAAGTAATCGGTGGCAGTCGGCAACCAGAAAGAGAATTTTTCCTGGCGTTCGATGTTGCGCACCCACTGCTTGACTTTGACGTGGGCATCAATGGCCTGGGCACAGCGGAACTCTTCGGCTACTGATCCGGCCTGCGTTTTTTCGCGCAAGTCGTGGATCACTGGGTAGAAGTGTTTGTTGAACTCGTAGCTGCCTTGATACATCTGCCGCGCCGGGTATTGGCCTGGCTGATAGTGAAAGCTGAAATGCGCCAGTTCCTCCAGGCTCGGCACGGCCATGTCACTGAGTCGGCCTTGGAAACCTCGGGCCATGGCGATGTGGCGCAGCCGCCCCACTTCTTTCACAAGCGCCTGCGCCAACTGAAAGCGGGCACGAACCAAGGCGGTCAAAGAAAAACCACGCTCTGCCAGCAAGTGAGTCACCATCTTGACCAGATACGCCTGCATATGTGTCTGCCCGATATCGCTCTGACGCACCACCACGTCCAGCCACCGAATCAGGTCTTGCTGGCTGGTGTGGCTCACCGTCTCATTGAGCAATAACTGCTGGGCATCGGTGTGGCGGTAGATCACCTTGGCTCCGTTGACATCAATCTCGAACGAGTTGACTGTCTCTGTGATGATGAACCCTGCCAACTGCAGCTGCTGGTCCAGTAGGTTCCAATCACCCAAGCTAGACAGCGTTTCGCGCTCCACCACTTCGAGATAGCCGTCCAAATTCAGGCAGAGCTGTGGGATGGCGGCAAAGTCCAGACCCAACTGCGCCAGGGCACGCATCGCTTGGCGCACAGCCCGGTGGGCATCGAACTGCTCCTTGATCTTCTCGCGCGCTTTGGCTGGCATGGCATTGCTGATGAACGCCTCTGCTTGCTTCAGCAACTCACTGCTGGCTCCACCATGGAGCAAGATCGTCGCGCCTTGCGTGGTAAGCACAACCCGCACAGCCTGCTTTAATTCCTCGGGCCAGTGCTGGGTGTCGGGTGCCTGTGGCAACTCGATATGGCACTCTGGCATGGCTAGCGCAGCAACACCACCAGCACTGCCTGCTGTGGGTGCAGTACCCCCCTCGCCACCTGTCAGCGGTAGCGACTGCTGGGGGATGATGAGAGAAGCGGTTTCCAATCTCTCAAAGCCCATGTTCTGCACCATGCGGTCTTTGAGCGTGGCCGCTGCTTGCGCGAAGTTGTCAGCCACGATGTGGGCGTAGGCCCGATTCAACGCATCTTGTGTGCGGTTCTTGGCGTAGGGCATGCGCAACACACGTCCAAGCAACTGCTCCACGTCTTTGGATGAATTGACCGATTGCAAACTGGCCAACACATAGGCAAACGAACAGTCCCAGCCCTCTTTCAAGGCCTCGACGGTAATGACGTAGCGGATGGGGCAAGCGGGATCAAACAAGTTGATACCGTCCAGCTCTTTCTGCGTGCCGGTGGCCACGGCAATCTGATTTTCAGGGACGCACTCCTGCTCAATCAAATGTTGGCGCACCACCGCCACTGTCGCCTCGCCATTGATAGGCATAGCCTGCACCAAGGCGATAGGGCGGACGTAATCGGGCTCACGCTGAGCAGCCAGTTCCAGGCGGTCGCGGGTCAGCACGGCATCGCGCAGGCACTCGCGCCAGCCCTGCGGATGCTCGGCCAACACAATGGGCAGCTTGATCATCTGCTCGGCCTTCAGCTCAGCAGCAGCAACGTGATACAGCACGTTGTTGCCCTGCACTGGCGTGGCGGTCATCTCAATCACGCAGCTCGGATTCACACGCCCCAACGACTTGAAAAAACGGGCGGTGCGGTTGTTGTGTGCCTCGTCCACGATGACGATAGGCCGTTGCAAGTGCATCCAGTTGGCCACCGAATACTTCACCCTGCCAACATCTTTCGCAGTCAGGTAAGGCTGGCTAGCCAAGTCGGCCTCGACCACCGTCTCTAGGCCAGCACTGCGGTGCGATGGCAAGTTATCAAAGTGGGGGGCCAACTCCTCGAAAAACGAATACACGTTGCGCTTGGCTGTGTCGGTGACGTTGAACGACTGGATGGTGGTCACGATGACGATGGCAGCCTTGCCCACATCATGGGGGCTGATGGTCTGCAAGCTCTCCAAGTCACACACCTGCACCCGATCACCAAAGTAGTGAGTCAGTGCCTGTCTGTAGGGGTGACGTGCATTGGCCAGTGCTTCGAGAGTCTGCGTGCGGATCGTGTCCGAGGGTGTGAGCCACAAGGCAATCGGCGCGTCGCTGTCCAGCACGGCCTTACCAGCCATCGCCACGGCGTGCGCGGCCATGATGGTTTTGCCGCCTCCGGTGGGCACGCGCAAGCACACACATGGGACGTCACCAAACAAAGGTTGATAGGTTTCGCCCATGCGGTTCTGGCCCGAAAGAATCGCAGCGTAGGCCGTTGCCACTGGCTGGCTGCGCGTGTCAGTGAGGAACTGAGTGAGTACTGCGAGGGCACTCTGTTGGTAGGTTTTGAGGGTCAGCATGATCAAACTTTTTCCCAATGAAGTTTTCCTTCGCTTACCCACAAGCGACACATTGTTTTGCAAGGTTTGCTTTCGGCTGAAGCTGCGGTGATCGTTACCACCCCACCTTGCGAAGAGAAAGCTGGCGGATGCCAAAAAGTGCCGCTTGGTGGCGCGGCCAATCCGATGTAGTCCGCTCCAATTGGGTGAGGCGGAACTGGCTCGTCATAGGCACCCAAGCTGACATATCTTTCTTCCCCAACATTCAGGCTGAAAGGGCCATCAGCATGCCATTTTTGAGGCTCGCCACCATCTTTATCTCGTGCCTCGTAGCTCAACTTGCAATTAGACAGAAACACTTCCCCGGTATTTTTTACTCCAACCGACACTGTCTTCATGACGTTGTAGACGTTATGGCTTTGGGCACTCACGTAATGTCCATCATGCCCAATGACAATGCTCAGTCCAGGCTTCCCGTTCGACGCTGCCGCGCCGCCCGTTTGACCAAACAGGTGAGGCCATCGAAGTAGCAGCAATCCAAATACTCCCATTGCCATCAGCACCCATGGCGCAATTTGATACCCAGTTTCCTGATGTTTGACGACGAACGATGCCAAATCGGCAATGACCTTCGGGAATTCAGCAAGAAGCGCCATGTTCCCGATTAAGCCTAGTACAGACCAAGCTACAGAAAGAATAATCATGAGCACCGAAAAAATTCTCGTTAGCGTATTCCGCATTTTGTAAAGCCCAGTCAATCAACGTATCTTCACGTCATAGGGAATTTGCTTGAAGGTGATGCCTGCGGCTGCGAGGCGCGAGGCACCCAGCCGGGACATTTCGCCGTAGATCACCTTCGGCCCCTCATGCGGAAATATCTCGTTGATGGCTTGCAGCACTGCATGGGTCAGGACATTGCCGCCCGCTGGGCGGCGGTCGCCCAAGATGCCGTTGTAAAGCAGGTAATAGGCCGTGCCGTTGTGCACACCCAGCAGGGGCTTATCGAATCTTTGATTGCCCGGCTCGCCAGTCTCAAAGTGCCAAACATACGCGGCCAGCGTAGCGAACTTCACTTCTGCACTGATACGCCCATGCTCATCGAAGGCGGGCTCGCCCAATGTGCAGAAGCGGAAGCCACCTCCTCCTTGCCATTCCACTGATTTGCTCACACCGCCTTGCTCGCCATTGACGACCTTTTCTAGTCGCGGCAGGCAATGGGTGCGGGCGTGATCGCCCATTTCGATACCGATGTAGCGGCGACCCATCTTCTGGGCGACGGCGGCAGTAGTGCCAGAGCCGAGAAAAGAGTCCAGCACCATGTCACCCGCCTCCGATGCAACCTGCAATGCCCGCTTCACAAGGGCCTCAGGCTTTGGCGTTCCAAAGGACGCTTCTTCAGGAAACAGGGCACGCATCTCGTTCTTTGAAGTTCGATTGCTGCCGACATCCTCTTTGCGCCAAAGCGTCCTAGGCACGAGATCGGAGACCTCAGCAAGATACCGCTTGATGCTGGGACGAGCCTCCCCCTTCGGGCCCCACCACACGCGGCCATCCGCCTCCAGTTCTCGCAGCTTCTCCTCGGAGACACGCCAATACCGACCCGGTGGCGGCGAGAACACTCTGCCGGACGGTCCAGTTATCGAGAACAACCCCTTGGAATAGGGCTTGTTCGCGTATGGGTCTCCCGGTATCCAAGGCCCTCTTTCGTCGTCATCTGGATTGGTATAGATTGAATTAACTTCCTCTGTTCGCGGTAGCCTGCATGGTTGCCAATCAGGATTTTTGGAAAACACAAAAATGTGATCGTGGTCGGATGAAAACTGCCTAGCTGAGTTACGCGGGGAATCCGCCTTCTCCCAAATCAGGTTTGCAACGAAGCACTGGCGTCCGAACACCTCATCCATAATGACTTTGATGTAATGAGCCTCGTTATCGTCAAGTGAAACCCAGATGCTCCCATCGGCAGCCAATAACTCCCGCAGCAGCACCAACCGGGGATACATCATTGACAACCATTGGCTGTGTTCCAGCTTGTCGTCGTAATGCGCAAACGCGCTTTGGGTGTTGTAAGGCGGATCAATGAAGATGCACTTGACTCGGCCCGCATAAAACGGAATTAGGGCTTTGAGGGCCAGCAGGTTGTCACCTTGAATCAGCAGGTTGTCGGCATGTGCGCCGCTCACATCCCCGTGGATGGACTCCTGTTTGAGCAAGTGATAGGGCACCTCACGGGTGGTCTCTTTCGCTTGGTTTTTGTTCACCCAGTCTAAAAATGGCATGTTTTCGTTTTTCTGCTGATAGCACTATCGAGTGGTTTAGTTTACGCACACAGCCCAGTGGTTCTGTATGACGTCTCCGCTCATTGCCTTAGCGCGTTAAGCGCTTGCGCATTTTTTGTCTTACTGCGCTTTGTGCTGGTCAATCAAGCCACTAAGTGCGCAGCATTCGCGGGGCTAGGCAACAGGTAAAGATTTCGGCCATGCTTTCGTATGTGGCCTGAGACATGACAACAACATTGCTACCACCACGCTAGGCAATCACGGCATGTCTGCTTCGTTGATAACCCCATCTGTCAAAGGCTGCGCTTCACCTGAGCTATTCAACTCACATGCCACGCACACGAGGCATTTCATACCGCAACCGCTTCAATCCCCTTTTTTTCGATGATCTGAAGCAGCTTCGCCGCAGCTCCTACAGGGTGCTTGCCAGATGCGGGCGACTCCCATTTTTGAACCGTTGATGGCCGCACATTCAAAAACCCAGCAAATACAGCCTGGCTCATCTTTGCCTTCTTCTTGCGAATCGTTGCCACGCGCTCTGGTGTGTAGGTCGGCGGTGTCGTACCAAGCGCCTTGATTTGTTCCAAGTTTTTCATTGATACGATGCCGCGCTTGGAAAGTAAGGTCGCCATCTCAATCATTTCATCGGAAACCCGATCCATCGTTTTTTTAGCAGTCATGACAAATTTCCTCTATGTATCCGTCTTCTATCGCTTCTTCAATTTGTTGAAGAGTTGATGTTTGCAAATTCTCAGCAATCAGTTGAACCTGCGCCACTGACGCAGCTGTAAAGTCAGTGCCAGGTTCATTTTTCGAACGCCCTACCATGAAAAAAATCCCATGAGGACTGCTCTTGGCCACCAGTGTTCGAGTTGATCCACTCTTCCCCCGCCCAGCAATGGCGATGCGTTTTTTACACACGCCAGCACCTAAGTCCGCTTCATACTGTCCAGCCAAAATCTCATGAGCAGCTGTACAAAGCTGCTC
>CANCCJ010000154.1 GCA_947374535.1 Comamonadaceae bacterium
ATCACGACGTTTCATGAATAACCTCTTGGTGTTTAACGTTGCACCCGCACCATGGCGGAATCGATGTGAGCAGCCTCTAGCTTAGCGCGTACGCGCTCGGCTTCGGCTTTGTCCATAGGCCCCACGCGCACGCGGTAAACGGTGCGGCCTCCTTGATCGCGCTCACTGAGCTTGGCATCCAAGCCCAGCAAAGCGGTCTTCGCGCGCTGCGCTTCAGCCTCATCGTTGCTGCGGTAGGCACCGGCTTGAACAAAGTAAATGAACGGATCTGTGCTGACGGGCTTAACGTCAACTTTGGGCTCTGCCGCTTTGCTGGGCTCTGCGGGCTTGACCTCGGCGGATTTGGACTCCGTCGTGGGTTTGACGTCTGGTTTCACTTTAGGCTCCGCGGCTTTCACCTTGGCCAAATCACCGAGGGGGTCTGCACTCTTGGGGTCGACCTTAGCAGCCGCATCGGTTTTAGCGTCATCCGCTTTGTCACCCGACTTCGCACCCTTCTTACCATACAGGGGCGCGTTGGGATCCCAGTCTTTGTTCTTTTCAGCCTCGACGGCATCTTGGTCGGCGGAGCGGGCTTGGCCCTTGTTCATGAAAGGCATCGGCACTTTGGTCACGTAAATAGCAACGCCCAGCGCAATGCCAAGGCCCACCACCAAACCAAGGATGAACCCCACCAAAGTACCGCCGCGTTGCTGATTCATGCGCAAAATCTCCCGTTCCATTACATGCTGGCGGGGGCTGACACGCCCAACACCGCCAAGCCATTGTGCAGCACCTGCGCGGTGGCAGCCACCAGCGCCAAGCGGGCTTTTTTGACCACTTCGTCGTCCACCAAGATGCGCTCGGCATCGTAGTAACTGTGGTAGCTGGCAGCGAGGTCGCGCAGGTAAAAGGTCACATCATGCGGCGCAAAATCAGCCGATGCGGCGCTAAGCATGGCGGGGTACTTGGCCAGTTGCAACATCAGGGCTTGGGCTTGGGGGCTGTCGAGCGCAGACAAGTCCACATCCTTGAGCGTCGCCACGTCGCCACCGTCTTTGTCAGCCCAGGCCCGCAGCACTGAGCAAATGCGGGCGTGCGCGTATTGCACGTAGTACACGGGGTTGTCGTTGTTCTTTTGCACAGCCAAGTCCACGTCGAAGGTGTACTCGGTGTCGGGCTTGCGGCTCAGCAAGAAGAAGCGCACGGCGTCTTTGCTGGTCCACTCGATCAAGTCGCGCAGGGTCACATAGCTGCCCGCACGTTTGGAAATTTTCACCTCCTCGCCGCCGCGCATGACGCGCACCATGGTGTGCAGCACGTAGTCAGGGTAGCCCTCGGGAATGCCCACGTTGGCGGCTTGCAGGCCCGCACGCACACGGGCGATGGTGCCGTGGTGGTCTGTGCCTTGGATGTTCACCACCTTCGTAAAACCGCGCTCCCACTTGGTGATGTGGTACGCCACGTCCGGCACAAAGTAGGTGTAGGTGCCGTCTGTTTTTTTCATCACACGGTCTTTGTCATCGCCGTAGTCGGTGGACTTGAGCCACAAGGCGCCGTCTTGCTCGTAGGTCTTGCCAGCGGCTTGCAGGCGACCGACGGCATCGGCCACTTTGCCGTTGGTGTAGAGGCTGCTCTCCAAGTAGTAGTTGTCGAACTTGACGTCAAAGGCCTTCAAGTCGAGGTCTTGCTCATGGCGCAGGTAGGCCACCGCGAATTCGCGCATGCCGTCCACATCGTTCACATTGCCGCTGGCGGTGAATTCGCGGTCGTCCGACTTGACAGTTTTGCCAGCCAAGAAATCGGTGGCAATGTCTTGGATGTAGTCGCCGTTGTAAAACGCTTTGCTCTCTGGGTTCTCAGGGTCCACCGGCCAGCTGGCGTCACCCGGCTTGATACCTTGGGCGCGAAAGTGCGTGCTCTTGGCCAAGGTGTTGATTTGTACGCCCGCGTCGTTGTAATAAAACTCGCGGTACACGTTGAAGCCTTGCGTGGCAAACAAATTACAAATCGCGTCCCCCAGCGCCGCTTGGCGGCCGTGGCCGACGTGCAGCGGCCCCGTGGGGTTGGCAGACACAAATTCGACCAACACGCGTTGGCCGTTATCGGCTTGAAAACCAAAACAATCTTTGGCCGC
The DNA here is from genome assembly GCA_947374535.1 of Comamonadaceae bacterium. The sequence continues at coordinate 2,117 of CANCCJ010000154.1, forward strand.
CAACACCTCGCGCACGATTTGCTGCTTGGCGGCGGGCTTCAAGCGGATGTTGATGAAACCAGGCCCCGCAATCTCGATGTCTTGCACCCATTGCTGGTACACGGGCGCAGCCAGCAGCACATCGCGCAATTGCTCGCCGAGTTGACGGGGGTTGAGTTTGAGCGGCTTGGCCAACTGCATGGCCGCGGTGATGGCGAAGTCGCCATGCGCAGCAACCTTGGGCGATTCAAAAGCGGCCTTGTCGCCGGAACCGGGCAACAACCCGTCGAGGGCTTGGCTCAAGGCGGCCAGCAATTCTTGTTTAACTTGGAGCATGACTGGATTTTACGGGCCGGGCCTGCAATTTCAGGGCGTCTCCGATTTTTTGGCATGATCTACCCCTATATGCGCGCCCCCCAAGACCTCACCCCCTCCGACCGTTTTCAATACACCCCCACCTTGTCGTGCGTCATGCCCGCTTACAACGAGGGTAAAAACTTGGGAATCTTGGTGCCGCAGGTGTTGCAAGCCTTACAGGCGCTGGGCTCGCAGGTGGAGATCGTGCTCGTCAACGACGGCAGCCGTGACGACACCGCGCTAGTCATTCAAGCCTTGTGCGAAGCGCACCGCGAGGTGGTGGGCCTGAACTTGTCGCGCAACTTTGGCAAAGAAGCCGCGCTGACAGCGGGCCTTGACGCCGCGCGCGGCGAGGTGGTGGTGCTGATGGACTCAGACGGCCAGCATCCTGTGTCGCTGGTCGCCGACATGCTCAAACGCTGGCGCGAGGGCTCGGATGTGGTGTACGCCATTCGCCGCACGCGTGACGACCAATCGGCTTTGCACGCGGGGTTGACGGGCCTGTTTTACAAACTCATCAACGCGGGCAACCGCGTGAAAATTCCTGCGCACGCGGGCGACTTCCGCCTGATGGACCGTCGCGTGGTGGAGGCCTTGAAGCAACTGCCTGAGCGCAACCGTTTCATGAAGGGCTTGTACGCGTGGGTGGGTTTTGCCAGCACGGCCATTGACTACGAACCCCTGCCCCGCGCTGCGGGCGAAAGCAGCTTTGGTTTGCGTGGCTCATTTGCACTGGCACTCACAGGTGTTTTGGCATTCTCAATTGCCCCACTGCGCGCCTTGACCATTACAGGTTTGATGTTGGCGATGTTGGCTTTGGGCTATGGCGCTTGGGTGGTGGCCGAATATTTCATGTGGGGCATTGATGTGCCGGGCTATGCCACGCTGGTGGTAGGCATGATGTTTTTCAGCGGCATTCAACTGCTATCCATCGGCGTGCTGGCCGAGTACGTGGGGCGTATTTACGAAGAGGTGAAGCAACGCCCGATGTACTTGGTGAGCCAGCGCTGGGGCGCAGGCTTGGGACTGGCCCCAATCAAAGTGGTGGCGCCCGAGTTGATCGACACCGAACCACCCCACCCAGTCTGAACCATGCGCACAGGCATTTGGTTTTTGGTGGTGGGCGCGACGGCAGCGGGTGTGCACATGGCGGTGTTCATGCTGGCCACACCCCACATGTGGCCTGAGGTGGCCAATGCCGTGGGCTTTTGTGTGGCGTTTGTGGTGAGCTTTGTCGGCCACCGTTTTTTAAGTTTCAGTGATGCGAACACCGGCTTGTGGCAAAGCTTGCGCCGCTTTGCCGCCACCGCCTTGGCGGGCTTTGCGGCCAATGAGGTGATGTTCATCGCGCTGCTGCGCGGACTGAGCTTGCCCGATTGGTTGGCTTTATTTTTTGCCTTGGTCTTCGCATCCGCGCAGACGTTTTTGCTCAGCCGCTTCTGGGCTTTTCGCCGCGCCCGCTAATTGGCCCGTAGCGTTCACGCCGCGATACAAAATCCAAGCATCGTCTTTGTAGACCTCGGCGAAACCCGCATAGGTCTCCGTGCGAAAGGCCTTGTGCCAACGCGGTGCCAACACCCAGGCGTGTTCGTTGGTACGCAGCTCAGCCAAGCGAGGCAAAGGTTGCAGCACTGCGCCGGCAGGTGGGTCAAAGGCCACGCCATCCATCAGTTCTCGGCGCCAATCGTCGCCGGCTTCTTGTTCTTCACGTACCCAATCTTGAATCACCTCGATGGGGCGTTGACGTTGGGCGTAGAACATCACGTCATAAGGGTAGTCATCCACCACGGCGAGCACGTCGTCAGTGCCGACATGGCACACCACGGCTTGCGCAACACCGCGAGTGCTGCGCTCTAGCGTGAACACACCAGCGTAGTCATTGGCCACACCGGCCACGCCCAAACCTAGCAATGACAACGCACCAAACAACCACGCGCTCCAGGTACGGTTCACCCAATGACGCTGCCACCACAAGGCCGCCAACGCGGCCAAAGGCGGCATCACGGGCAAAGCGTAGCCAATGAGTTTGGAATTAGGGATGGAGAAAAATCCAAGAATGGCCAGCACCCAAATCCAACACAGCGCGACCCACGCGGCGTTGTCTTCCGAGGTCGACTTACGCCAACATTGGCGCAAACGCTGCACGCCATCTGCGGCGGCAAAGAAAATCCAAGGGAACAACAGCACGGTCACGGCCATGCCATAGAACCACCAAGGGCGCGCATTGTTGAAGGTGGTTGCGGTGTAACGTCCAAATTGGTGTTTACCAAACATATAGGCCAGCATGTCAGGGTGCTCACGAGCCGCCAATACAAACCAAGGCAAGGCGATCGCCGCAAACAGCAACAGGCCACTCACCCAGGGCAGCGCCAAAATTTTGCGCCACTGCCAAGTGACGGCAATCCAAACAAATAGCACGAGGCCAGGCAATAGCAGCCCAATCAAGCCTTTGCTTAAAACACCCAGAGCACAGGCCACAAAACCGGCACGCGCCCAGTTGGCGTGCATGCCACCGTCGTGCATGAAGGCGCGGGCAAAGCACCAAATGGCCACCCCCATCCAAGTCGCCACCATCATGTCGGTGTTCACATATTGACCGGCAACTAAAAACGTCATGCTCGTGCCCAGCACCCAACCTGCACGACGCGCGGTATCTGCGCCCGCGAAGTGACGCACACACGCCACCATGAGGCCTAGCATCAAACACGCATGCAAAGCCACCACCAAACGGGCCGCCCAAGGGGTGGCGCCAAAGACCGCCATCGACGCGGCCTCTAACCAGTACAAGAGGGGCGGTTTGTGAAAAAACGGAATGCCATCCACGCGTGGCGTGAGCCAGTCGCCACTCATCCACATCCAACGACCGACTTCGGCATAACGGCCTTCATCGGGCATCGACAACGGACGCACAGTTGCCAAAATCAGCAGCAACACTGGCAAGAGCCACAAACCCCAAGCGCGCCAGCGGGGAGATGCAAAGAAAGAAAAATTCATGTGTGTCTCAAGCGTCGATGGGTTTCATGCAGCCGCGCACCAAGCGCACGTTCGCGACCTGCAGATGTTGCAAAAAGTCATGGCTGGCGAGGTACGCAAACTCGCGTTTGCGCGCCATGCCAATCGCGTCAGCGGCTTGCGCTGACACCGCAGGGTGACACATGATGAGCGCGACCTTATCGGTGGGTAAGCTGGCCAGCCAGCCTTGCATATGAGCGGCATAGTCGTCCAAGCTGCCATCGAAACCATACGCCCCCAGCAACGGACCGACCGTGGGCCACGCATGGGTTTCTGACCATTGGCTCAGTACATGCGCACCCATGGCAGAAATCACCTTGGCCTTGAGTCCAGGCTGCGCCACTTGTGACACACGTAACCAAGGACGCTGGGCGACATGGCCATACCGCCGCATCAGCACCTCGGCCAAGGCGTCGCGAAACACGGCGAACTGTTGGATGTGCTGGTGCCCGTCGATGTGGTCAGGTACGGTATGCCATTGGGCTTCGAATGCGTCGAGTTGGCGTTCGATTTCGCCTTCGATATTTTTAGGCGGATAC
>CANCCJ010000155.1 GCA_947374535.1 Comamonadaceae bacterium
GCATAACCGCTTTGCTATCGCGCCATCTACTTTGACGAAAAAGGGAAGCATGGTGTGCTTCCCTGATCGAATTTGGAGCGGGAAACGAGATTCGAACTCGCGACCTCAACCTTGGCAAGGTTGCGCTCTACCAACTGAGCTATTCCCGCATGAGCTTGCTATTCTAGCGCATTTTTCACCTGATTGGTATGCGCGCCAGAAAATTCTTAGTGCTTCACTGCCTCTGGTTTAACACCTGTATCCGCAGCAGGCGTTGCAGTCACTGAGGGCACATCGTCAGGCAAGGGCGTTGGCATTTTTTCAAGCGCTATTTCGAGAACTTTATCGATCCAACGCACCGGCACGATTTCCAAGCCGTTCTTCACGTTTTCTGGAATCTCTTGCAGGTCTTTGACGTTTTCCTCTGGAATCAACACCGTCTTGATGCCACCACGCAATGCGGCCAACAGCTTCTCTTTCAAACCGCCAATGGCCGTGACTTCACCACGCAAAGTGATCTCGCCAGTCATTGCCACACTTGCGCGCACCGGAATACCTGTGAGCGCCGATACCAAAGCAGTCGTCATCGCCGCACCGGCGCTTGGACCATCTTTGGGTGTTGCGCCATCTGGCACGTGAATGTGAATGTCACGTTTTTCAAGCAACTCCTCCGAGATGCCCAAACGACGTGCGCGACTACGAACAACCGTGCGTGCGGCCTCAACCGATTCTTTCATCACATCACCCAGAGAACCCGTGCGTGTGATGGTGCCTTTGCCAATCATGATGGCGGCCTCAATGGTCAACAAATCGCCGCCCACCTCCGTCCATGCCAAGCCGACCACTTGACCCACTTGATTTTCAGCTTCAGCGCGGCCATAGCTGAACTTACGCACGCCCAAGAACTCTGACAAATTGTCAGCTGTGACTTTGACTTTTGGCTTCATTTGCTTGAGCAACAAAGCCTTGACCACCTTGCGGCAAATCTTGGACATTTCACGCTCAAGCGAGCGCACACCTGCCTCACGCGTGTAGTAGCGCACGATGTCGCGAATAGCGGCTTCATCCACCGACAGTTCTTCGTCTTTCACACCGTTGTTCTTCATTTGCTTAGGCAGCAAATACTTCATGGCGATGTGCGTTTTTTCGTCTTCGGTGTAACCCGACAAACGAATCACTTCCATGCGGTCCAGCAAGGCGGGTGGAATATTCATCGAGTTCGATGTCGCGACAAACATGACATCACTCAAGTCGTAGTCGACCTCCACGTAATGGTCGCCGAACTTGTTGTTTTGTTCAGGGTCCAACACCTCCAGCAAAGCGCTAGAAGGGTCACCACGCGAATCCACACCCAACTTGTCAATCTCATCGAGAAGGAACAAGGGGTTGCGCGTGCCAACTTTCGTCAAGCTTTGCAGCACCTTGCCTGGCATGGCGCCAATGTAGGTGCGACGGTGGCCGCGAATCTCAGCCTCGTCACGCATACCGCCCAAAGCCATGCGCACGTATTTACGGCCCGTGGCTTTGGCAATGGACTGGCCGAGCGAGGTTTTACCCACGCCAGGAGGGCCGACCAAGCACAGAATGGGCGCTTTAACTTTGTCCACACGCTGTTGCACAGCGAGGTATTCCAAGATGCGGTCTTTGACTTTGTCGAGCCCATAGTGGTCTTCGTTCAACACGTCTTCGGCATTGCCGAGGTCGTGTTTGATCTTGGTCTTTTTGCTCCAAGGCAAGCCCACCAACACGTCGAGATAGTTGCGCACCACCGTGGCCTCAGCCGACATGGGGGACATGAGTTTGAGCTTCTTCAACTCAGCATCAGCCTTCTTGCGTGCCTCTTGTGGCATGCGTGCGGCTTTGATCTTTTTCTCGACCTCTTCAATATCCGCACCCTCTTCGCCTTCGCCCAATTCTTTTTGGATGGCTTTGACCTGTTCGTTCAGGTAGAAATCGCGTTGGTTCTTTTCCATCTGACGCTTGACGCGACCACGGATTTTTTTGTCGACGTTGAGAATTTCAACTTCACGCTCAATCTGCTCAAACAAGTTGGATAAACGCTCACGCACGGGCGACAAGTCAAGCACAACTTGTTTGCTCTCGAGCTTCAAGGGCAAGTGCGCAGCGATGGTGTCGGCCAAGCGGCCAGCATCGTCGATGCTGGCAATGGAGGTCAAAATTTCAGGCGGGATCTTCTTGTTGAGTTTGACGTATTGGTCAAACTGCTGCATCACTGCGCGTCGCAAAGCTTCGACCTCGCTGCCCGTCTCAGCGGGCAACACCTCAATAGGCGTGACGTGCGCAGTGAAATGTGATTCACCGTCTTCAATGCCGTCCACTCTGGCGCGTTGCTGGCCTTCGACCAACACCTTCACGGTACCGTCTGGCAGCTTCAGCATTTGCAAAATAGTGGAGACGCAACCGACTTCAAACATGTCGGTCACCGCAGGCTCATCTTTGGCGGCAGCTTTTTGAGCGACCAACATGATGCGGCGCTCAGCGGCCATGGCAGCTTCTAAAGCCTTGATGCTCTTGGGACGGCCCACAAACAATGGAATAACCATATGCGGAAACACCACCACGTCGCGCAGAGGCAACAAGGGCAGTTCAAGAGGCGTAGCGGGTAGCGGTGGTTGTCCAGACATGGTCAGCCTTCCAGTAAAAAAGGGACAGGCTGTTTTGCACTGTCCCCGAGTTCAATCATCAAGCCTTTTTGGCGGTCTCTCGGTACACCAACAAAGGAGGTTTGTTTTCTTCAATGGTGGCCTCGTCAACCACCACTTTTTCGACATTGGCCGAATTCGGTAATTCGTACATGGTGTCAATCAACGATTGTTCAAGGATAGAGCGCAAACCACGTGCCCCCGTCTTGCGCGCCAAAGCTTTTTTAGCAATCGCACGCAATGCGGCTGGGCGAATCTCCAGCTCTGCGCCTTCCATAGCCAAGAGCTTGCTGTATTGCTTGACCAAAGCGTTCTTAGGCTCGGTCAAGATTTGTACCAGCGCATCTTCGGTCAACTCGGCCAAAGCAGCGATCACGGGCATGCGACCCACCAGTTCAGGGATCAGCCCGAACTTGATGATGTCTTGTGGTTCGACTTCGCCAAACACTTCCGTCAGGCTGCGTGTTTCTTTGCTCTTCACCGAAGCGCCAAAGCCAATACCCGACGCCTCTGTGCGGTTCTCGATGACTTTTTCAAGCCCAGCGAACGCGCCGCCACAGATGAATAAGATGTTGGTCGTGTCGATTTGCAAGAAGTCTTGGTTGGGATGCTTGCGACCACCTTGGGGTGGAATGCTCGCCATCGTGCCTTCGATCAACTTGAGCAAGGCTTGTTGCACGCCCTCGCCCGACACATCACGGGTGATGGACGGGTTGTCAGACTTGCGTGAAATCTTGTCGATTTCATCGATATAGACGATGCCGCGCTGTGCGCGCGCCACGTCGTAATCACATGTTTGCAACAACTTTTGGATGATGTTTTCGACGTCTTCACCCACATAACCGGCTTCGGTCAAGGTGGTGGCATCGGCCATCACAAAGGGCACATCCAACATACGCGCCAAAGTCTGCGCCAGCAGCGTCTTGCCTGAGCCCGTGGGGCCAATCAACAAGATGTTGCTTTTGGTCAGCTCGACATCGTCCTTCTTAGACGACTCTTTGTGCTTCAAACGTTTGTAGTGGTTGTACACCGCCACTGCCAAGGTGCGCTTGGCGGGCTCTTGGCCAATGACGTAATTGTCAAGATTGGCTTTGATTTCCGCTGGTGTGGGCAGATCACTGCCCTTTTCTTTGGCGGCTTCTAGGCCTGGCAACTCGTCACGGATGATTTCATTGCACAAATCAATGCACTCATCGCAAATAAAGACCGAAGGCCCTGCGATGAGTTTTTTGACTTCGTGCTGACTCTTACCGCAAAAGGTGCAATAGAGCGTTTTTTCGCCAGAAGCGTTTTTTTTATCAGCCATGTCGTTGCGTGTGTTGGATGAAGACGATGTGTCGTTTAAGCACGCTTGCTGATCACTTGATCAATCAAACCGTACTCTTTGGATTCGTCGGCACTCAAATAGTAATCGCGCTCAGTGTCGCGCTCAATTTTCTCAAGCGGCTGACCGGTGCGCTCAGACAAGATACGGTTCAATTGGTCGCGCGTCTTCAAGATTTCACGGGCGTGAATCTCGATTTCTGTCGCTTGACCACGTGCTCCGCCCAATGGCTGGTGAATCATGACTTTCGAGTTAGGCAGCGAGAACCGCTTGCCCTTCTCGCCTGCGGCCAACAAGAATGCGCCCATGCTAGCGGCCATGCCGATGCACAGCGTAGACACATGGGGTTTGATGAAGTTCATGGTGTCGAAGATCGACATGCCAGCACTCACAGACCCGCCGGGAGAGTTGATGTAGAGCGAGATGTCCTTATCGGGGTTCTCGCTCTCAAGGAACAACAACTGAGCCACCACCAAATTGGCAGTTTGATCATTGACTTCGCCCACCAAGAAGATCACGCGCTCTTTGAGCAAACGTGAATAGATGTCATAAGACCGCTCGCCGCGGCCCGACTGCTCAATCACCATTGGGACCATGCCCAAGGCTTGTGTATCCAGTGCGCTCATGTTGTTTCCTTGTAGGAGGATCAGGCTTGACCCATCAATTCGTCGAATGAAATCGCTTTGGCGTTGACCTTAGCTTTAGACAAGATGAAGTCAGTTACGTTGTTTTCAATGACGATGGCTTCAACTTCGCCCAAACGGCTCATGTCACTGTAGTACCAACGCACCACATCTGCTGGCTTCTCGTAGCTAGAGGCCAATTCTTCGATGTGTGCTTTGATTTGCTCAGCCGTGGCTTGCAAGTTGTTGGCGCGCACCAAATCAGCCACGACCAAGCCCATGCGCACGCGCTTTTCAGCTTGTGGGCGGAACACGTCGTCAGGGATCGGTGCTTTGTCAGCGTCTTTGATGCCACGGGCCTTCAAGTCAGCGCGAGCACCTTCGATCATGCGGTCGAGTTCGGCTTGCACGCTGGCGTTTGGCAAGTCGAGCTCGGCTTTGGTCGCCACAGCGTCCAAGGCTGCTTGCTTGTTGCGGCCCAACAAACGGAACTTCACTTCGCGCTCGAGGTTATTTTTGATGTCAGCGCGCAAACCAGCGACGGTAGCCTCAGCAACGCCCAAAGACTTGGCCAATTCGTCGTTCACTTCTGGCAAGTGAGCGGCCTCGACTTTCTTCAAAGTCACCAAGAAATCGGATTGCTTGCCGGCCACGTCTTTGCCGTGGTAGTCGGCGGGGAAGCTCAATGGAAAAGTCTTGCTTTCGCCAGACTTCATGCCGCGCACGGCATCTTCAAATTCTTTGAGCATCTGGCCTTCGCCGAGCAGGAACTGGAAGTCTTCAGCTTTGCCACCTTGGAAGGGTTCGCCGTCGATCTTGCCTTCGAAGTCGATGGTCACGCGATCGCTGTCTTGTGCTGCACCGTCCAAACCACGTTGGGCAAAGGTACGGCGTTGCTTGCGCAAGATGTCAATGGTTTTGTCAATGGCGGCGTCTGTGACTTCTGCATCCACTTTGTCCACTTCAACGCTGGCCAAGTCGGCAAATTTCACTTCTGGGTACACCTCAAAAATGGCGTCGAATTGCATTTCGCCTTCAGGTGCGCCTTCTTTTTCAGTGATGCGGGGTTGGCCAGCGACGCGCAATTTGGCTTCGTTGGTGGCCACAGCAAATGCCTCACCCACTTTGTCGTTCATCACTTCGAACTGGGTCGAGTAGCCGTAACGTTGGGCCACGATGTTCATGGGCACTTTGCCTGGGCGGAAGCCGTCAATCTTGACTTGGCGAGCCACGCGCTTCAAACGCACGTCCACTTCCTTGGCAATGACATCCACAGGCAACGTCAAAGTAATTTTGCGTTCCAGCTTTTCCAAAGTTTCAACGGTCACGGCCATGTGGTTTCTCCTAAATTGGCATGTTTAGCAGCGGCCTTTTGGCCGCTTGCTATGAATCAAGTGGTGCGCGGGGCGGGA
>CANCCJ010000156.1 GCA_947374535.1 Comamonadaceae bacterium
CTGTATGCCATCGCGGCTTGGTTCAACAAACGCATCCCCTACACCGGCGCGGCACTGATTCCTATGCGCCTAGACCCAGAAAAAACCATGGCGCGCAACTTGTTGGTGTTGGTGCCTGATTTTTGGCATTGCAACCAACGCCTGTGGCACGACAAACTGGGTCAAATTTCTTTGGCTACCACCACTTTGTTTTGGGGCGTGAGTGGCAACCTGCGCTACATCGTGCTCGCATGGAGTGCCGCCGCATTGGGCTACACCACCACTCAGGCATCGAGCTTGGTGGGCGTGGTGGCCATTGGCACCGCTGTTGGCGCGGTGGTGGCTTCCATGAAGATGCGGCTAGACCATGCCACACGCCTCATGCCTTTGGGCATTGCGATGGGCTGCTTTGTGGTGGCGATGAATTTCATCGACAACCTGTGGCTGGCTGTGCCCTTCCTCATTGTGTTGGGCGGCATTGGCGGTTTCTTGGTGGTGCCCATGAATGCGTTACTGCAGCACCGTGGCCACAACCTCATGGGCGCAGGTCGCTCGATTGCCGTGCAAAACCTGAACGAACAGCTGTGCATTTTGGGCCTTGGCTTTTTGTACACCTTCAGCACCAGCATGGGCTTGAGCGCGTTTGGTGCCATCACCGCCTTTGGCGTGTTGGTCGGTTATGTGATGTGGCTCATCAAACTGTGGCACGAGCACAACCACAAACACCACCGCGAAGAGCTGGCGCGTTTGATGCACATTGCGCGTAACGACGACCTGCACGGCTAAAGCCGTGAACACACCGACATGACGCGCACCGCGCTGGCCGTGTTGGCCTTGGCCCTGAATGCGTTGGTGTGGGGCCTGTCTTGGTGGCCCTTGCGCCAACTCGACGTCGACGGTCTTCACCCTTTGTGGACCACCGCTTGTGTGTTCACCCTGGCGACCGTCGTGCTGAGCTTCATCAGCCCATCCGGCTGGCTGCATTTCAAACAACACCCACAACTCTGGTGGCTCATGGCCGCTTCGGGCCTCACCAATGTAGGCTTTAACTGGGCCGTCACAACAGGCGATGTGGTGCGTGTGGTGTTGCTGTTTTACCTCATGCCCACTTGGTCGCTGCTGTTGGCGTGGTGGCTGTTGGGTGAGCGTCCCACGCGCGGGGCCTTGACCCGCTTGGGGCTGGCACTGATAGGCGTAGTTTTAGTGCTGAAAACACCAGAATCACCTTGGCCATTGCCACAGGATTTGTCAGACCTGCTAGCGATATTGGGTGGTTTTTGCTTTGCACTCACCAACATTTGGTTGCTGCGTTTGCAGCACACATCCGAATCCTCACGCATGATCGCCATGTTTAGCGGCGGCACCTTGATGGCGGTGGCATGCGCGGTGCTGGCCACCCTAGCGGGCGTGGCGGCGTGGGTACCCCTTGCGTCTGTGACCGAGCAGATGCTCACTTGGTTGCCGTGGGTGTTGGGCCTGAGTGCCGCCTTCTTGGTGTCTAACTTTGCATTGCAATATGGCGCAGCCCGTTTGAGTGCGCACACCACCGCTATGGTCATGATGTCGGAGGTCGTATTTGCCAGCGTGTCCTCAGTGGCACTAGGGGCATCGACGCTGACTTGGCGCGTCGGCCTAGGTGGCGGCATGATTGTGTTAGCTGCTTTACTGGCATCGCAAGCGCACACACCGAAAGACCCCACACCATGACGACCCTGAAAGACTTCACCGCCCCCCGCATTGACGGCACACCCTTGCACTTTGCCGACCTGCAAGGCCGAGTGCTGCTCATCGTCAACACCGCCAGTGCTTGCGGGTTCACGCCGCAATTCGAAGGGCTAGAAGCGCTGCACAAAAGCTATGGCGACCAAGGCCTCACCGTCATCGGTTTTCCGTGCAACCAGTTTGGCGCACAAGACCCCGGCAGCAACGCCGAAATTGGCGCGTTCTGTCAACGCAACTACGGCGTGAGCTTTGCGATGATGGAAAAAGTAGAGGTGAATGGCGATAACGCACACCCGCTGTTCAAGTGGCTCAAAGCCGAAGCCCCCGGCGTTTTAGGCAGCGAAGCCATCAAATGGAACTTCACCAAGTTTTTGGTGGGCAAAGATGGGCGTGTGCTTAAACGCTTCGCGTCGATGGATGCGCCAGCCAAGCTGGCGACAGACATTGAAGCCGCGTTGGCGACTTGAGCGCCTCGATTAATTCAACGCCTCATCCAACACTTCCACCCAGTGCTTCACCGGCACATCGGTGCCGCTTTGCAAGTGGGTGATGCAGCCCACATTGGCGCTCAAAATGGCTTTAGGTTGCAGCGCATCTAAATGGCCCAGCTTGCGGTCGCGCAAGGTGTGGCTGATTTCTGGGTTGAGCACGCTGTAGGTGCCTGCCGAGCCGCAGCACAGGTGCGACTCGGTGTTGGCCACTTGAATGGCAAAGCCCAAGTCGGCCAAGTGTTTCTCCACGCCGCCTTTGAGCTGCTGGCCGTGCTGCAAGGTACATGGCGGGTGGAAGGCTTGCATGCCGGCGTTGGCCAAAACTTGCGCTTTCAACTTAGGCTTGAGCACCGGCACCAAATCAGGCAGTAACTCACTGAGGTCTTTGGTGAGTTCGCTGATGCGTTGGGCTTTGGCGGCATAAGCTGCATCGTCTTTGAGCACATGGCCGTAGTCCTTCACCATCACGCCGCAGCCGGAGGCGTTCATCACAATCGCCTCCACCCCTTGCTCGACAAACGGCCACCAGGCGTCGATGTTGTTACGCATGTGGAGCATGCCACCGTCTTGGTCGTTCAGATGGAATTTCACCGCACCGCAGCAACCCGCTTTGGGTGCGACGAGGGTTTGAATGCCCGCGGCATTCAAAACGCGGGCGGTGGCGGTGTTGATGTTGGGCAGCATGGCGGGCTGCACGCAACCTGCAAGCATCAGCACTTTGCGGGCGTGGGTTTGGGTGGGCCACACCACGCCGTTGCGCTCGGCAGTTTGCGGAGCTGGCACTTTGGCTTTGAGTGCGGCAGGCAACACACCGCGCACGGCTTGGCCCAGCTTCATGGCGGGGGCAAACAAGGGCGAAGGCAAGCCCTCTTTCAAGGCCCAACGCAACAGGCGCTCACCCATGGGGCGAGGCACTTGCGCGTCCACCACTTTGCGGCCCACGTCCACCAAGTGGCCATATTGCACGCCGCTGGGGCAAGTGCTTTCGCAGTTGCGACAGGTGAGGCAACGGTCTAAGTGCTGCTGCGTAGCGCGTGTGGGCGTGGCGCCTTCAAACACTTGCTTCATCAAATAGATGCGGCCGCGTGGGCCGTCCAGCTCGTCACCCAACAGTTGGTAGGTGGGGCATGTCGCGGTGCAAAAACCACAGTGCACGCACTTGCGCAAAATGGCTTCGGCTTGTTCACCTTCCGGTGTGCCGATGTATTGGGGGGCCAGGTTGGTTTGCATGTGGGGCTCTGGGTATTAAAGACGACCGGGGTTGAAGATGCCCGCTGGGTCAAACTGTTTTTTGAGTTCGTTTTGAATGCGCTGTTGCACCGCATTGAGCGGGGTAAATACACCCGCTTGCTTGTCCACATCGCCCAAGGTTTGGCGGCTGGCCGCACTGGTGCGAAACAAGGTGGCGTGTCCACCCGCGCTCACAGCCACCTCACGCACTTGACTCGCAGCAGAAGCAGGCGCCCACAGCCAGCGCTGTGCGCCATGCCACTCGATGTATTGGGCACAGGCGGCACCGTTCACTTGAACGTCCAATACGGGGGCGGTTTGTGGCACGCTGAGGCGCCACAAACAATCCTGCTCGGTGGGCGCTTGGAAGAAGTCCAAGGTCTGTTCGCCACTGGCTTTCCAGTCGGCTTGCCCCTCTGATGCATCCATTCGCGTCACTTGTGCGCCTAGGGCTTGCACTTCAGCGCTCATCTTGGTCACTGCGGCGTCGACCGCGGCCACGGCGCCACGCAGGCGCACAAAGAAAAAGTCTTGGGCGGGTGAGGCGGTGGTGTCGTGCACCCATGCACTGGCATTCAGCGGCAGAGGTTGCCCACCCCACTGGTTGATGAGCTTCAAAGCTTGTGCTTGGCTCACACCGGCGCACACCAAGGTAGCTTCACCGGGGGCAACTGGCAACACTTTCAAAGACACTTCGGTGATCAAGCCCAACTGGCCCCAGCTACCCGCGAGCAAACGCGACACGTCGTAACCCGCCACGTTCTTCATCACTTGACCGCCGAAGGTGAGGTGTTCGCCTTTGCCGTTGATCACGCGAGCGCCCAACACAAAGTCACGCACCGTGCCCACACTAGCGCGGGCTGGGCCGCTCAAACCTGCGGCCACCATGCCGCCAATCGTGGCGCCTTTGCCAAAGTGGGTTGGCTCAAAAGCAAAGCATTGGCCTTTTTGCGCCAAAGCGGCTTCTACCTCTGCCAGAGGTGTACCACAGCACGCGGTGATGACCAGTTCGCTCGGCTCATAGCTCAAGATGCCGCTGTAAGCAGTGGTGTCTAACACCTCGCCTTGCAGCGATTGGCCTAAAAAGTCTTTGGTACCACCGCCGCGCAAGCGCAAAGGCTGGCCAGTTTGGGTCGCCACAAGAATGCGGTCGGTGAAATGCTGAAGGGTGTGTTGCAAGGTATCTGGCATGACTGTCATGGTAGCCGCTAGGCCTGACGGGCATTTTGAATTTTTTGCACAGGCCCATCAAAAAACGTTCGCCCCTGCAACACCGGCGACATGCCAACCAGACACAGAGGCTAAGCAAACGCCCACAAAAAAGCCCGCCCTGATTTCTCAGGAGCGGGCTATGAAGTCCAAGGAAAACTTGAAGTACTTGAAAAAAATTAACGGTGGTAGGCAGTTTCGCCGTGTGAGCTGATGTCGAGGCCTTCGCGCTCTTCTTCTTCCGTCACACGCAGACCCACAACCATGTCAACCAGTTTGAAGGCGATGAATGACACCACACCCGACCAAACAATGGTGGTCACCACAGCTTCGAGTTGAATCAACACTTGGCCGCCGATCGAGTAGTCAGCGCTAGCAGCGTTGGCCACGTAATCAAAGATGCCTGTGCCGCCGAGTGAAGGAGCTGCAAACACGCCGGTCAACAACGCACCCACAATACCGCCCACACCGTGGACACCGAACACATCGAGTGAGTCGTCAGCGCCCAACAGGCGTTTCAGACCATTCACACCCCACAAGCAGAGGAAACCGCCTGCAGCACCGATCACGATGGCACCCATAGGGCCCACGAAACCGCAAGCTGGGGTGATGGCCACCAAGCCAGCCACAGCACCAGAGGCTGCGCCCAACATCGAGGCTTTACCTTTGGACAAGGCCTCACCCGTAATCCAAGCCAAAGTCGCAGCAGCAGTCGCCACCAAGGTGTTCACGAAAGCAAGGGCAGCAACACCGTTGGCTTCGAGGTTAGAACCGGCGTTGAAACCGAACCAGCCCACCCACAACAAAGAGGCGCCAACCATGGTCAAAGTCAAGCTGTGAGGCGCCATCGACTCTTTGCCGTAGCCCGTACGCTTGCCGATCACATAAGCACCGACCAAACCAGCCACCGCAGCATTGATATGCACCACAGTACCGCCAGCGAAGTCCAGAGCGCCCTTGGCCCACAACCAACCAGCAGCGGCAGTCACAGTTTCCAGAGTAGCCGCGTCAGTGATGGCATCTGGGCCGTCCCAATACCAAACCATGTGGGCCACTGGCAAGTAGCTGAATGTGAACCAGATGGCACAGAACAACAACACCGCAGAGAAGCGCACACGCTCAGCAAATGCACCCACGATCAAAGCGCAAGTGATGGCCGCGAAGGTGGCTTGGAAAGCAGCAAACGTGAACTCAGGAATCACAACGCCTTTGCTGAACGTGGCAGCAATGGAGTCAGGCGTGATGCCTTTGAAGAACAGTTTGTCAAAGCCACCAAAGAACGGTGAGCCGCCACTGAATGCCACGGTGTAGCCATAGATGACC
>CANCCJ010000157.1 GCA_947374535.1 Comamonadaceae bacterium
ACAGACATTTTTTTCGCGCTGATTTGATTTGCGGCGGTAATTTGTGTCCCGCGATCGAGGGCCAAGAGCGCACGGGCATGGCCCATGTCAATGTCCCCCGCCATCAACATGGACTGCACCGGGTCTGCCAAATTGAGCAAGCGCAACAAATTGCTGGCGGCGCTGCGCGAGCGCCCCACTGCTTGTGCGGCGAGTTCGTGTGTGAGGCCAAACTCTTTGATGAGACGTTGCAAGCCTTGTGCTTCCTCAAGCGGGTTCAGGTCTTCGCGCTGGATGTTTTCAATCAGGGCCATGGCCGCTGCGGCTTCATTGGGCACATCGCGTACCAGCACAGGCACGATGTCGAGACCGGCCAGTTTGGCGGCGCGGCTGCGGCGTTCGCCCGCAATGATTTCGTATTTGCCGGCGTTAGGCCCGTCATGCAGCTGGCGAACCAAAATAGGTTGCATGATGCCTTGGGCCTTGATGCTTTCGGCCAACTCATACAAAGCACCCTCATCCATGCGCGTGCGCGGCTGGTACATGCCGGGCACCATTTGGGTCAGCGACAACGTTGTGGGCAAGCCATCGCCCGCGACTTGTGCGGCCTCATTCACCTTGGGGCCGAGTAAGGCCTCAAGGCCGCGGCCTAAGCCTTTGGGTTTTTTAGTAACCATGGGTAACTTCTTCTTTGAGTAAATCTTGTAACAAGGCAAAGCCTTCGGGCCAATCGCCAAGGTTCGCTTCGGCGTTGATGTGGCCGCTCATGCCGCAATCCACCATGCTCGATCCCCACGCATGCGCCAACGCACTGGCCCGCATGAAGCTGCAATAGGGGTCATTGCGGCTGGTCGCCATCACGCTAGGGAACGGTAAACGTTCACGCACAATAGGGCTCCAGCTGTAGAGCATTTGCTGCATTTCTGGGCGCTCCACATCGGCAAGCGCCACCAGCAAGGCGGCTTTGACATGGTGGGCGTGCAACGAATGCGCCGCCCAGGCGGCCACCAGCACACAGCCCAAGCTATGGGCCACCAGCACCGCCCCCGGGTTGGCCAGCACCGCCTCTTCCAGCTGCATCATCCAATCGCCACGCAGGGGCCAATCCCAGCTGTGCTGCTCGACACGGGTATAGCCGTGTGTGTGCTGCCAAAGGCTTTGCCAGTGGGTCGGGCCACTGTTGTGCCAACCAGGAAGAAGGAGAACGGGAGCCTTCATGTGCGTGTGTGCGCTGGACTTAGAACGCTTTGACGCGTTCGACCATTTCTTGTGCAAAGTCGACAAACGCGTGGCTACCTTTGGCGGAGGGGTCGAACACAACACCAGGCAAACCATAACTCGGCGCTTCGGCCAAACGGACATTACGGGGGATGACCGCACTGAACACTTTGTCGCCGAAATGGTCCTTGAGTTGCTCACTCACCTGCTGCTGCAAGGTAATGCGTGGGTCAAACATGACGCGCAGAAGACCAATGATTTTGAGGTCACGGTTCAGGTTGGCGTGCACCTGCTTGATGGTGTTGACCAAGTCGGTCAAGCCTTCCAGGGCGAAGTACTCACACTGCATCGGCACAATCACACCATGCGCGCAGCACAAGCCATTGAGCGTGAGCATGGACAAGGAGGGAGGACAGTCAATAAGAATAAAGTCGTACTCAGAGTCCACGGCAGCTAAGGCTTGCTTGAGACGGTTTTCGCGGCGCTCTAATGAGACCAGTTCGACCTCGGCACCTGCCAGGTCACGGTTCGCGCCCAAAACATCGTACGTTGGGATTTTGGCGCGCACGCCCTCTGTGCCCCAATTGCTGCGGATGCGTGCTTCGGTGACAGTCGCCTCTTCTAGCAACACGTCATACACCGACAACGCCATTTCACGCTTATCCACGCCTGAACTCATGGTGGCATTGCCTTGAGGGTCGAGATCGACCATCAGCACACGCTGACCCACAAATGCCAAACCTGCAGCCAAGTTGACGGTGGTGGTGGTCTTACCCACACCACCTTTTTGGTTTGCAACACAAAAGATTTTGGCCATACAGCGCTTTCGAAAGAGACGGAAAATTTATGAAAACAAAGCCAATTTCAGGCCAAAACCAATGAGCAACACACCCGCCAGTTTGTTGAGTATCACGCCGGCCAAGGGATTGGCGCGCACACGCGCCGCCAAATGGTGTGCCAACAAAACGACCACCAGCCCGTAAAGAAAAGTCAACACGGCAATGG
This sequence comes from Comamonadaceae bacterium, assembly GCA_947374535.1. The sequence goes on from CANCCJ010000157.1 coordinate 2,203, forward strand.
TGAACGCCATGAAACCAAATGTGAGCACGCCTTGGTGAATCCGAGGATCCACGAACAGCGGAAAGAACGCCATGTAAAACACAATCGCCTTGGGATTCAGCACCGTGATAAACAAGCCTTGTCGAAAGTAGTGGTCTGGCTTCATGTTCAACACCGGCCCATCGCCCGGCTTGCTATTGAACAGGGAGTAACCCAAACCCAACAAGTAAGCAGCACCCGCCCATTTGACCGAGCTGTACAAACCGGGATAGTTGATCAGCACCGCTGACAACCCAGCAACCGCCAACCACAACAGCACCTGGTCGCCGGCAATGACCCCACATGTCGCAGCCATTCCCGAACGCACGCCACCCTGACCGGTCGCCGTCAGTAAGGCCAAGTTACCAGGGCCAGGAATCGCTAAAAAGACAATGATGGCCACGACGAATGCGCCGTAGTCCGCAATACCAAACATAAGAGACTCAGATTAAAAACTGAGGGGAGTTTAACCGCGCATCCAGATGATGCAGCGCTCTGCTTCCAAACCAGGCACCTGAAGCTGTTCCACGTGAAACACTTTGACGCTTTGGGGCAACGCTAACAACTCTTGGTCGGGGTGTTTGCCCTTCATCGCCATCCACACACCATGACTGGCCAAGGCTGACTTAGACCAAGTGGTGAAATCCAGCAACGAAGCAAAGGCACGGGAACAGACTACGTCATAAGGCTGAGTCAAACTTTCTACGCGGGCATGCAGACCCTTGAGATTGGCCAGCCTCAACGTCGCAGCCACCTGCTGGATAAAGGCTGCTTTTTTGGCAACCGTGTCCACACACGTCACCGAAACTTCGGGGCATGTGATGGCAATGACAACGCCTGGCAAACCTGCGCCTGCGCCAACATCAAGCAAATTGAACCGCCGCGGGTCGCCTGCTTGCAAGGCATCGCCCAACGGCACCACCGAGCTTGTCTCAGGCTGCGCCAACATGGCCAACTCTCGGCGTAGCGGCACAACCACCGCCAAGCTATCGAGCAAGTGATGGGTGAGCATTTCATTGGCATCACGAACCGCCGTCAAGTTGTAGACCTTGGTCCATTTAGCAATCAAATCCATGTAGGCCAAGAGTTGCGCCTGCTGGTCGCTCGTCAACGACAAGCCCAAATCGTCAAGCCCTTTTTGCAGGGCGGGCAACAAGGCGTGCATCAGACCGCCTCGGCTGAATTGCTGGCGGCCGCGTCTTGGGCAAACCCTTTGACGCGCGCGCGCTTGAGATGAATCAGCAGCAAAGAGATGGCCGCCGGGGTGATGCCCGACAAACGCGACGCTTGACCCAAAGTTTCAGGCCGCTGGCGACTCAAGCGCTGACGCACCTCAAACGACAAGGCGGATACTTGGTTGTAATCCAAATCATCTGGCAGCTTGAGGTTTTCGTAATGGGCGGCACGCTCCACTTCGTCACGCTGGCGGTCAATGTAGCCAGCGTATTTGGCTGCGATTTCGATCTGCTCAATGACGGCTCGCGTTGTTTCACGTGAAACCTCATCGCCCGCCAAGGCATCCACCAACTCTTGGTTTTGATGCTTAGCACCATCCAAAGACATTAGCCCTTGGTAGCTCACATCAGGTCGACGCAGTAGGTCAGCCAAGTTGTATTCGCGGTCAATGGCTTTACCCAACACGCGCTCCGCCTCAGCCACTGGCAAGTTGCGCGGATTGACCCAAATGGACTTGAGGCGTTCTGTTTCACGTGAAACAGCATCGCGCTTGCGGCTAAATGCATCCCAACGCGCGTCGTCCACCAGACCCATTTGGCGACCCAGTTCGGTCAGGCGCACATCGGCGTTGTCTTCGCGCAGCTGTAGACGGAACTCAGCGCGGCTGGTGAACATGCGGTACGGCTCTGTGACGCCCTTGGTGGTCAGGTCGTCGACCAACACCCCCAGATAGGCCAAATCGCGTCCGGGCGTCCAAGCCCCACCAAAGTCATTCGCGGCGCCAGCCAAGCTGCGGCATTGAAGTGCGGCGTTGATACCGGCAAACAAGCCCTGAGCCGCAGCTTCTTCGTAACCGGTGGTGCCGTTGATTTGACCGGCGAAAAACAAGCCGCCCAGCGCTCGGGTTTCGAAGCTTCGTTTGAGCTCGCGGGGGTCAAAGTAATCGTACTCAATGGCATAGCCTGGGCGAATGATGTGGGCATTTTCCAAACCCTTCATCGAGCGAACCAGGTCGTACTGAATGTCAAACGGCAGACTGGTGCTGATGCCGTTGGGGTAGTACTCGTGGGTGGTCAGGCCTTCAGGCTCTAAGAAAATTTGGTGGCTGTCTTTGTCCGCAAAACGGTTGATTTTGTCTTCCACACTCGGGCAATAGCGCGGGCCAACCCCCTCAATCTTGCCGGTGAACATGGGGCTGCGGTCAAAGCCGGAACGGATGATGTCGTGGGTCCGCGGGTTGGTGTGCGTGATCCAACACGGCATGTGTTGTGGGTGCATGGACGCCCGCCCCATGAAGCTAAACACCGGCACCTCGCCCAACACACCCGCCGAAGGTGCGCCTGTAGCGGTTTGTGTTTGCACGCCATCACCGGGCTGTTCAATGCACTGGCTGAAGTCGATCGTGCGACCATCACTGCGCGGGGGCGTGCCGGTTTTCAATCGACCTTGTGGCAGCTTAAGCTCTTTGAGTCGGGCCGATAGGCTGACCGCAGGCGGGTCACCCGCACGGCCACCGGCATAGTTGCTCAGGCCAACGTGAATTTTGCCGTCTAAAAACGTACCCGCCGTCAACACCACGGTGCGGCTGCGAAAGCGAATGCCCGCTTGGGTGCAGGCGCCCACCACGCGGTCGCCCTCCACCATCAGGTCGTCCACTGCTTGTTGAAACAGCCACAGGTTAGGCTGGTTTTCAAGCATGCGACGAATCGCAGCTTTGTACAAAATGCGGTCCGCCTGCGCACGGGTCGCACGCACAGCGGGGCCTTTGGAGCTGTTCAAAATACGGAACTGAATGCCCCCCTCATCGGTCGCCAAAGCCATGGCGCCACCCAGAGCATCCACCTCTTTGACCAAATGGCCTTTGCCGATGCCGCCAATAGACGGGTTGCAGCTCATTTGACCCAAGGTTTCAATGTTGTGACTTAATAGTAAAGTTTTAGCCCCCATGCGCGCCGAGGCCAACGCCGCCTCCGTGCCGGCGTGGCCACCGCCGACAACGATGACATCAAACTCTTGGGGGTACAACATAAAACCAACCTTTGGGGTGTGCACACATGCAGGGGGCCGCAGGGGCTGTGCGCCGCCCTGCTGAGCAAGGGGGCGATTTTACAAGGGCTTGTTCAAGGTGATGCTCACCCGCAAGCCGTGGGGGCTTTCGGTTTGCACACTCACTTTGGCGCCCAACAAGCGCACATATTCGTTGACGATGGCAAGGCCCAAACCCGACCCCTCTTTCAACGCCTCCCCCGCCGAACCTTGCACCCAGCGTTGGGTCAATTTCTTCAACTGTTCGAACGACACGCCAGGCCCGTTGTCAATCACCGACAACACCACGGCTTGCGGCGCATCGACAACCGACACGGTGATGTGGCTTTCCCCATTGGGAGCTCGGCCATAACGCAGCGCATTGTCTAGCAAGTTGTTCAAAATACCTTCGATCAATGCATCGTTGGCAAGTGCCCATACGGGTTGGTCTGCACCACGGGCACCGAGATCAACGCCAGCCGCATCAGCGCGTGGCAAAAAGCGCAGCACAGCTT
>CANCCJ010000158.1 GCA_947374535.1 Comamonadaceae bacterium
GACATGGAGTCCAACGGTAAGGGCACGCACATTGATGGCAGTCCTGTTGAAGTGGCCACCGCGCCTGTGTTGTGGGGCGGTTTAGGCATTGACGGTCAACACGCCTACTTCCAGCTCATCCACCAAGGCAAGCACTTGGTGCCGATGGACTTCATTGGTTTGCGCACCGAGCGCAGCCCCTTGCCGTTTGCAGCCGAACATCACCGCGTGGTCTTGCTCAACATGCAAGCCCAAGCCCAAGCGTTAGCCATCGGCCGTACGCCTGAAGAAACTGTGCATGAACTGCGTGACAGTGGCATGGATGAAGCCGAAGTTCAGCGCTTGGCCCCACACCGCAGCTACCCTGGCAACGTGCCCAGCACCACCATTTGGGTGGACGCGCTCACGCCACGCAGCATGGGCGCGCTCATGGCTTTGTATGAACACAAGGTATTCTGCCAAGCCGCCATCTGGGGCATCCACGCCTATGACCAATGGGGCGTCGAGCTGGGCAAGAAAATGGCTAAAGATATTGAAGCCGCCGAAGCGGCGCGCCTGAAAGCGTGATGCATGTTTGAGTCACGCGATCCAACCGTGGCCAACGCAGCAGCTTATCCACGGTTGCTGGGCGACATCGGCGGCACCAATGCCCGCTTTGGCTGGCAGGCGCAGGAAGATGCCCCGATCAGCCATGTACAAGTGTTGCCTTGTGCCGAACACGAATCGTTGTTGGCCGCTGCACAAACGTATCTCACAGAGCAAGGCCTGAGCGCCCCGCCCTGCGCGGCCTTTGGCATTGCCAACCCTGTCACGGGTGATCAAGTGGCCATGACCAACCACCACTGGAAGTTTTCAGTCAACGCCTTGCGCGAAGGTTTGGGTGTGTCGCACTTTTTGCTGCTCAACGACTTCACTGCCTTGGCTTTGTCGCTCATACGCTTGCCCGAATCGCAAAAGCGCCAAATCGGCAGCGGTATGGCGACACCGAATGCCGCCATTGGTTTGATTGGCCCAGGCACCGGTTTGGGTGTTTCGGGTTTGTTCCCCGTGGGCTACCAAAACAAATGGATACCCATCGCGGGCGAAGGGGGCCACGTCAGCCTGACCGCCACCACTGAACACGAGTTTGCAGCCATTCAGCAACTACAAAAACGCTACGGCCATGTTTCTGCCGAACGCGTGATTTCTGGCGCAGGCTTGGTCGATCTATACCACGCCTTGTGTGATTTGAAAGACGGTCAAGGACGCGAAATCACCACACCTGGCGAAGTGTTAGAACGCGCCCAAGAAGTACCCACCTCCACCGCCAACGAAGCGCTGGATATGTTCTGTGGCTTCTTGGGCTCCGTTGCAGGCGACTTGGCCTTTATGCTGGGCGCACGCGGCGGTATCTACATTGGTGGCGGCATCGTGCCGCGTTTGGGCGAACGTTTTGATGCCTCACCGTTTCGTGAGCGCTTTGAAGCCAAAGGTCGTTTCAAAAAGTATTTACAGGATGTACCGACCTGGGTCATCCACAGCCCTGTATCGCCCGCCTTGCAAGGAGCTTCGCAGGCTTTGTCATTGACGCAATGGCAATAGTTTTTCCACCTATATGCAACTTCGCAGCTTGACTGCAGGGGAATGCGCAGGTTCAAACATCACAAACTAGAGCACTACATGACTGACAAAACTTCAGCCAAAGCCACACAGCAGGCCAAAGAAAACGAACGCCCATTAGTAGAAGACATTCGACTCTTGGGCCGCATCTTGGGCGATGTGATTCGCGAACAAGAAGGCAAAGAAGCGTATGAGTTAGTCGAACAAGTGCGCAAACTCTCGGTGGCCTTTCGCCGCGACGCCGATACCAGCGCCGACAAAGCGCTGAAAAAACTCTTGGCCTCTCTAAGCGCCGAAGCCACGGTCAGCGTCATTCGCGCCTTCACTTACTTCAGCCATTTGGCCAACCTCGCCGAAGACCGCCACCACATTCGCCGCCGTGCCATTCATGAACGCGCAGGCCACACGCAAGAAGGCAGCTTGTCTGTCGCCTTGAGTCGCCTCAAGGCCGCTGGCATTGCGCCCAAGAGCATCGTACAAACATTGGCGCACAGCCATGTGTCGCCTGTACTCACCGCTCACCCCACCGAAGTGCAACGCAAAAGTATCTTGGATGCCGAGCGTGGCATTGCCCAGCTGCTAGGTTTGCGCGACGACATCAAATCACGCTCGGCCCTACACGCCTCCGCCAAAGCGCCAGATGCGTTGGCACAACGCGAACTCGCCGCCAACGAAATGCAACTGCGCGCACGCGTGTTGCAGCTGTGGCAAACCCGTTTGTTGCGTTTCACCAAACTCACCGTGTCGGACGAAATTGAAAATGCGCTCAGCTATTACGAATCCACATTCCTCAGTGAAATTCCCAAGCTCTACGCTGACCTCGAAGCTGAGTTAGGTCACGCCCACGTCCACAGCTTTTTGCGCATGGGCCAATGGATTGGTGGCGACCGCGATGGCAACCCCAACGTCAACGCTGACACCTTGCGCTTTGCGCTGCGTCGCCAATGCGATGTGGCCTTGCGTCACTACCTGACCGAGCTGCATTACCTCGGCACTGAGTTATCGATGTCGGCCATGTTGGTCGATGTCACGCCAGAGATGCATGCCTTGGCCGACCGCTCGCCTGACACCAACGCGCACCGCCAAGACGAGCCCTATCGCCGCGCCCTCACCGGCATGTACGCACGTTTGGCTGCCACGCTCAAAGACCTCACAGGGGGCGATGCGGCGCGCCATGCGGTGGCGCCACAAAACCCTTATCTGTCAGCCCAAGAGTTACTCACCGATTTGCGCGTGATCGCTGAGTCGCTCGAAGCCCAACACGGCAGCGCCTTGATGGCACAACGCCTGACCCCTTTGATGCGTGCGGTGGAGGTGTTTGGCTTTCACCTCGCCACGGTGGACTTGCGCCAAAGCTCTGACCAGCACGAGTTGGTGGTGGCCGAGTTGCTGGCCACAGCAGGCGTGGAGAAACACTATGTCAAGCTCAATGAAGCACAACGCGTTGAAGTACTGAACCAACTGCTGCACGACGCACGTCCGCTGCGCGTGATGGGCGCCAACTATTCCGAACTCGCCCTCAAAGAACTGGCGATTTTCGAAACCGCACGCGAGATGTTGGAAACATTTGGCAAAGACGCGATTCGCCACTACATCATCAGCCACACCGAAACCGTGAGTGACTTGCTCGAAGTGCTGTTGCTGCAAAAAGAAACCGGCTTGATGCGCGGCACCTTGGGCAGCAAAACATCGACGTGCGATTTGATTGTGGTGCCTTTGTTTGAAACCATCGAAGACTTGCGTTGTGCCGCCGACATCATGGGTGGCTTCTACGCCATCGACGGCGTGGCCAATTTGGTCAAGCGCAGCGGTGGTGAGCAAGACATCATGTTGGGCTACTCCGACAGCAACAAAGACGGCGGCATCTTCACCAGCAACTGGGAGCTTTATCGTGCCGAGATTGCCTTGGTCACTTTGTTTGATGGTTTATTCAAACAACACGACATCACCCTGCGCATGTTTCACGGCCGTGGCGGCACAGTCGGTCGTGGCGGCGGCCCCAGCTACCAAGCAATTTTGGCGCAGCCCCCAGGCACGGTGCGCGGGCAAATTCGTCTGACCGAGCAAGGCGAAGTGATTGGCTCCAAATATGCCAACCCCGAAATTGGTCGACGCAATTTAGAAACCCTTGTAGCCGCCACCTTAGAAGCAACCCTGCTGCAAGCTACCAAGCCAGCACCGCAAGCGTTCTTAGATGCCGCGCAGTGGCTCTCACACGCCAGCATGGCCGCTTACCGTGGCTTGGTGTACGAGACGCCGGGCTTCACCGACTACTTCTTTGCGTCCACGCCTTTGCGTGAAATTGCAGAGCTCAACATTGGCTCACGCCCTGCAGCGCGTCCTAAAAGCGGTAATGCGTCACCACGCATTGAAGACTTGCGTGCCATCCCTTGGGGCTTTAGCTGGGGCCAATGCCGCTTGACCCTGCCTGGCTGGTTGGGCTTTGGCTCAGCGGTGGACCAGTTCATCCACCAGCACCCCACGCTCAAACCCAAAGATGCGCTGGCCTTGCTGCAAAAAATGCAACGCCAATGGCCGTTCTTTCGCTCACTGCTGTCGAACCTCGACATGGTGTTGTCTAAGAGCGACCTAGGGCTGGCTTCACGCTACGCCGAGTTGGTCAGTGACACCCGCTTGCGCAAGAAGATTTTTGGGTTGATCGAGGCTGAATGGCACCGCACCTCAGATGCCTTGAAGCGCATCACCGGTGACAAACAGCGTTTGGTCAACAACGCCGCGCTGGAGCGCTCGATGCGCCACCGCTTCCCCTACATCGACCCATTGCACCATTTGCAAGTGGAATTGATTCGCCGTTATCGCGAAGGCAAGCGCCCGCAAGACCGTGATGAGAAAGCCCAACGCGGCATTCACATCTCGATCAACGGCATTGCGGCGGGGTTGCGCAACACCGGCTAAATCCAAGCAGCCTGCACAAAAAGAAACGCCACCCAAGGGTGGCGTTCTGCATAGCGCGTTGATCTAAAAGAAATTACTTCTTAGTGCGCAAACGTGTCAGCTCTTTCTGTGTGTCGCCCCACAGGTCCATGCCCACATTGGTGGCGATGCCTGCGTTGACGTGGGTGAGTTTGTCGCGCATGCGGTTGACTTCGGCCACCGACAACTCGTTGACTTGCATGCCTTTTGCTTTCAAGTCACCCAAGGCTTTGGCAGCTTCGTCACGCGTGTCTTTGCGCTCAAAGTCGCGGCTCACGCGTGCGGCATCAAGCAAGATTTTTTGTTCGGTCTTGCTCAAGCCATCCCACCACTTTTTGCTCACTGTGACGATCCAAGGGCTGTAAACGTGGTTGGTCACACTCAAGTACTTTTGCACTTCGTAGAACTTGCTCGACAAGATGGTGTTGTAAGGGTTTTCTTGGCCATCCACGGTTTTGGTTTCCAAAGCGCTGAACAACTCAGAGAAAGGCATAGGCACCGCATTCGCACCCAAGATCTTGAAACTGTCGAGATACACATTGTTTTGCATCACACGCAGCTTGACGTCGTTCAAGTCTTCCAGTTTGGTGACGGGGCGCTTGCTGTTGGTCAGGTTACGAAAACCGTTTTCCCAATAAGCCAAACCCACCAAACCTTTGTCTTGCAACTTGTCCATCACTTTTTGGCCGATGGGACCGTCCAATACCGCATCCGCTTCTTTGGCGTTGTTGAACAAGAAGGGGGTGTCCCACAAAGCCATCTCTTTGGTGATGCCTACCAACGTGGCGGTGGAGCCCACCATCATCTCTTGTGCGCCACCAATCAAGGCTTGTTGCATTTGGGTGTCAGGCCCCAAGGCGGCTGCGCCAATGGCGCGCACTTTCATCTTGCCGCCAGAGGCTTTTTCAACTTGCTCAGCAAACACCTTGGCCGCACGGCCTTGGTTGCTTTGCTCGTTCAAGCCATAGCCAAAGCGAATCAAACGGGGCTTGATGTCTTGCGCGAAGGCAGAAAACGAGGCACTGGCCACAGCCACGGTGGCTGCAGCAATCAGGGTTCGACGAAGAAAAGTCATGGGAAGTCTCCTTGGGTTAAAAACTTATCGCATCCACGCCACAGGGGCGGTCACGATTTGTGGGAACAAAACAAACGCAGTCAAGATGATGAGGTAGGTCACCAAAAACGGGTTCACCCCTTTGATGACTTGATGCATGGACAAACGCCCCACACCCGCCACCACATTGAGCACGGTGCCTACAGGCGGCGTGATCAAACCAATCGCGCCATTGAGCACAAACATCAACCCGAAATACACGGGGTCAATGCCAGCCTTCACAGCGATGGGCAACATCACGGGCGCAAAAATCAAAATCGTGGGCGTCAAGTCAAGTGCTGTACCAATCAACACCAGTGT
>CANCCJ010000159.1 GCA_947374535.1 Comamonadaceae bacterium
ATCAGCGCCCAGGGGTCCAACGCCAGCACCACCGCACACACGCTCAGCCAAACCTGGCTGATGGGCCAGCGCAAGCCGCCCCCACGCAACAGCGTGACCACACCCAACATCCACACCGTGCGCTGCGCAGGCACGCCCCAGCCGGTGAACACCGCATACGCGAGTGCCACCAGTACGGCACACGCGCTGGCAGCGATGGGCGCGGGCAGCCACAAGCTCCAAGGTTTGCGAGGCGACCACACATCACTGTGCCGCCACAACCAACCCATGCCCAACGCTGCAAGCCACGCCAAACCCGTGATGTGCAAACCCGAAATCGCCATCAAATGCGCTACACCTGTGGCACGGAACACATCCCAATCAGCGCGTTCAATCGCAGCTTGGTCGCCAACCAACAAGGCTGCCACGAGGCCCGCCATGGCACGGTCTTGGACTCGGGCATCGATCGCGCGACGCACCTGCTGGCGCAGTCGCTCCACGGGGTGCGAGCCTGCATGGCCCAGCCATTGGGGTGGTGCATCTTTGGCGCTGTTGCGCACATAGCCTGTGGCTTGCAAGCCCTGCTCCCACAGCCACAACTCGTAGTCAAAGCCATGTGGATTGATGTGACCATGCGGCGCTTTGAGGCGCACCGCCAACTGCCAGCGGTCCCCAGGGCGCAAATCGGTGGGAGGTGCTTGCCGCTTGTCGTCTTGACCGCCGGACCTGTGAAGTCGATCGCCATACCAACCCAGCAACAACTGGGGCGGCAACTGCACAAGTGCGCCATCCGTGTGACGGGCAGACTCGACCTCAAACCGAAACCGCGCACTGTCTTCCATGCGTTGCGGCAAATTGGCCACAATGCCGATCACCTGCAAGGTGCGGCTTTCGAGTGCGGGGTTTAGAGCACTTTGCATGTAGTGGCTGGCACGCGCGCCCACTTGGGCAAAAGCCAAGGTGCAAGCCAACGCCAACCAAATACCCGCTTCCCAAACAGTGCCAGCGGACATACGCGGGGCTAAAGCATTTGAAACGCGCAGCCACACTAGGCTAGCCGCCACGATGACCAAACCCCAATACAGCTCACCCGCCCATAGCTGCGCCTGCTGCAACTGCAAAGCTGTGCCCGCGATCCAGCCCAAGGCTAAAGGTGTGATGACAGAAAACATGGCCTCATGTTCGGCCCAACGCAGCGGCACAGGGGCAATGCCCACTCACAAGTTAAAAAGCCCCAACCGTTAGGCAGGGGCTTTTTGCATCCAAGAGGGTTGTCGGCTGAGCTTTAACCCGAAGCGGCTTTAGAACCGCCGCACACTTCTTTCTTCAAAGCTGCCAAGTAGGTATTGGGGCGAATTGGGTATTCGCGTGGGCGCCACTCATGCACATCGTCAGCGGAGACCTCTTTGCCCTTACCCATTTGCTTGTCAAAGTAGCTCACAGACAGACGCACCACCGTGTCGTTCTTGCAGAACATGCGCACGCGCAACATCATCGACTTGTAGTTTTCGCCGGTGGGCGTTTTGTCACCCTTAGGCAAATCGGTCAACACCCACGCGTAACGCGAGACGTGTACGGGCATGACCGCTTCTTTGTCAAAGTAATAGGTGGCTTCATCGTCCTTCACCAACTCGCTCCATTCCGCAGAAGCAGGCGTCGCCCAAGCCAGGAGGCTAGTCAACACGAAAGCAACAACAGAAAAATGGCGTGAAGGCATGGTGGGTATGAAAGATAAAACTGACATGCCTAGGGTATCGGCGGGGCTGCAGGAAACTTGAGCCAAAACTTGCGCCAACCCATGCACCTAAATGCGCACCGCTTTGGCGCATCCGGCTTGGCGCGTGTTTTGCTAGTTGTAATTCATGTCTATCCATGCCGCCCTCCACCACGTCACCCAGTACAGCTACGACCGATTGGTTGAGTTAGGCCCGCAGGTCATTCGCCTGCGCCCTGCCCCGCACTGCCGCAGCAATGTCATTTCGTATTCGCTCAAGGTCGAGCCCGAGCACTTCATCAACTGGCAGCAAGACCCATTCGCCAACTACCAAGCGCGCTTGGTGTTTCACGAAAAGACGACCGAGTTCAAAGTCACGGTGGACTTGGTGGTCGAAATGGCGGTGTACAACCCGTTTGACTTCTTCTTAGAGCCCCATGCCGAGAAGTTTCCCTTCGCTTACGGTGTGGCCTCGGCCCAAGAGTTGGCCCCCTACTTGGTGACCAACCGCTTCACGCCCAATTTCAAACATTACTTCAAAAGCATCGACTTCAAGGCCTTGAAGCGCGAGCCCATTCGCACCATCGACTTTCTGGTGGAAATCAACCGCAAGCTGCACGAAGACATTGCGTACACCATTCGCATGGAACCCGGTGTGCAAACGCCGGAAGAAACGCTGACCTTGCGCAGCGGCTCGTGCCGCGATAGCGCATGGCTGCTGGTGAACTTGCTGCGCCACTGTGGCTTGGCCGCGCGCTTTGCCTCTGGCTATTTGATTCAACTCGCGCCCGATGTGAAGTCGCTCGACGGCCCCAGCGGCACCGAGGTGGACTTCACCGACTTGCACGCGTGGTGCGAGGTGTACCTGCCCGGCGCGGGCTGGATTGGCCTAGACCCCACGTCTGGCTTGCTCGCAGGCGAAGGCCACATCCCACTGGCTTGCACACCTCAGCCCTCCAGCGCAGCACCGATTGAAGGCTTGGTGGACGAAGCCGAAGTGGAGTTTGGCCATGAAATGAAGGTCACCCGCGTGCTGGAGTCCCCCCGCGTGACCAAGCCCTACAGCGAAGACGAATGGATGGAGGTGCTGGCCTTGGGTGACGAGGTGGACCGCCGACTGGTGGAAGGCGATGTGCGGTTGACCATGGGTGGCGAGCCCACATTCGTCACCGTGCACGACCGCGACGCACCAGAATGGAACACCGATGCACTGGGCCCGACCAAACGCGGTTTTGCCACCGAATTGGTGCACAAGTTGCGGGCCGAATATGGCGATGGCGGTTTCTTGCATTTTGGACAAGGCAAGTGGTACCCGGGCGAACAGCTGCCGCGCTGGGCGCTGGGCATTTACTGGCGCACCGACGGGCACCCTTGCTGGCATAACCCCGATTTGTTTGCAGACGAGCGCGTGCCCAGCCAGTACACCACCGAAGACGCACAGCGCTTCACCCAAACCCTCGCCCACAAACTGGGGCTGGACGACCAATACATCACCCCCGGCTATGAAGACACCTGGTACTACCTGTGGCGCGAACGCCGCTTGCCCGTCAACGTAGACCCGTTTGATGCCAAACTCGACGACGAGATGGAACGCGTGCGCCTGCGCCGCGTGTTTAGCCAAGGCCTCGACAAAACCGTGGGCTATGTGCTGCCCCTCAAAGCGAGTGAAGTGGCAGGTGGACCGCGCTGGAGCACCGGCCCTTGGTTTTTACGCGACGAGCGCATGTACCTCGTGCCCGGCGACTCGCCCATGGGCCTGCGCTTGCCACTGGACTCACTGCCGTGGGTCAGCCAAGCCGACTACCCCTACGCGATTGAGCAAGACCACTTTGCCGAACGCAAGCCCCTGCCCCACGCGGCGGCTTTGCGCACGCAGTACTCGCACCATGCGCGTCACACGCACTTTGAGCACAACACGGGCCACCACATCAACACGCATGTGGCGGGCGGCGGCCTCGCCCAAGGCGGCACCGTCGGTCTACAAACCGGCATGGGCCAAGACGGTTTTACCCCAGGCACCCCGCACCCCGTGCCAGCTAAAGATCAATCGGCGCATTGGATCACCCGCACCGCGATTTGCGTGGAAGTGCGTGACCCATCCCGTGCCAACGGCCCAGCCGTTGAGTTGAAGGCGATGGAGAACCCACAAGGGTTGATTTATGTCTTCATGCCGCCACTCGGTGACTTGGAAGACTACCTCGAACTGCTCAGCGCGATTGAAGCCACCGCCGAGGAGCTGGGCGTGCGCATTGTGTTGGAAGGCTACCCGCCCCCACGCGATGTGCGCCTGAAGGTGCTGCAAGTCACGCCCGACCCCGGTGTGATTGAGGTCAACATCCATCCCGCCCACAACTGGCTGGAAATCGTGGACCACACCGAGTTCTTGTACAAGGCCGCGTTTGAGTCGCGCTTGTCGGCTGAGAAGTTCATGACCGATGGCCGCCACACGGGCACCGGCGGCGGCAACCACATTGTGATGGGCGGTGCCACACCTGCGGACAGCCCCTTCTTGCGTCGGCCTGAGTTGTTGGCCTCACTCATCTTGTATTGGCACAACCATCCCTCATTGAGCTATTTGTTCAGCGGTATGTTCATTGGCCCTACCAGCCAAGCCCCGCGTGTGGATGAAGCGCGCAATGACCAAATTTATGAACTCGAAATTGCGCTGGCAGAGATTCAAAAGAACCGCGAAAAGTTTGGTGCAGACATGCCCCCGTGGATCGTGGACCGCACGCTGCGTAACTTGTTGATCGACGTCACCGGCAACACCCACCGCAGCGAGTTTTGTATCGACAAACTCTATTCACCCGACTCGTCTACCGGACGTTTGGGCTTGCTCGAACTCCGCGCCTTTGAAATGCCGCCGCACGAACGCATGAGCATCGTGCAGCAGCTCTTGCTGCGTGCGCTGGTGGCTCGCTTTTGGGAAACGCCCTACCAAGCCCCCGCCACCCGCTGGGGCACCGAGCTGCATGACCGCTTCTTGCTACCGCATTTCGTCAAGGCCGACTTTGACGATGTACTCACCGAGTTGGGCGACTGTGGCTTTCAGTTTGACCCCGCATGGTTTGCACCGCACTTTGAATTCCGTTTCCCCCGTGTGGGCGACTTGCAAACGCTGGGCATCAACCTGACGCTACGCAACGCGTTGGAGCCTTGGCATGTCATGGGCGAAGAAGGCTCGAGCGGTGGCACGGTGCGCTATGTGGACTCGTCACTCGAGCGCATTGAGGTACATGTGAGCGGCTTGAACCCCAGCCGCCACACCCTCACCGTCAATGGCCGCCCCTTGCCGTTGCAACCCACAGGCACCGTAGGCGAGTATGTGGCGGGTGTGCGCTACCGCGCATGGGCGCCGTCGTCGGCCTTGCACCCCACCATTGGCGTGCATGTGCCGCTGACCTTTGACATCGTGGACACCTGGATGAAGCGCTCGATCGGAGGCTGTCAGTACCACGTCGCGCACCCCGGAGGACGCAACTACGACAGCTTCCCCGTCAACGCCTATGAGGCCGAAAGCCGCCGTCTGTCACGCTTTTTTCCGCTGGGTCACACGCCGGGCAAATTGGATGTGCCGCAAGCCACCGTGGGGGTGCCTGCCAGCAAAGAGTTCCCGTTCACGCTGGATTTGCGACGCGCCTAAATACCTCGTTCAAACCATGACCAAACCCGAAGGCGGTGAGACAATGCAGCCACTGTGCAAAAGCCATCCTCGCCATCTTCAGCGTCTGTTGCTTCGCCACGTTTGGTTGACGTCGTGAAGGGCCTTGCACATCCCGCCGACAGCGGGCACTTTGATGAGCTGCAAGGTCAATGCGCGCCTGCGGCGGCGTCGGCCACAGCCAAAGCACTTGCGCAAGCGGCGCAGGCACAAGACCTGTCTTCGCCGTGGCGCATGTTTTTTGAACAACTCGGCAGCACCGGCCTAGACGACCTCGACCGCCGCACCCAAACCTTAGCGCGCCAAGTGCGCGACAACGGCATCACCTACAACGTGTACGCCAGCCAAGGCGGTCCGCAGCGGCCTTGGGCCTTGGACCTGTTCCCCCTCATCCTCACGCCCGAGAGTTGGCAGCAAATTGAAGTGGGCGTGAAGCAACGCGCGCGTTTGCTCGAACGCGTGATGGCCGATGTGTATGGCCCACAGCAGCTGATTCGCGAAGCCATGATTCCCCCCGCGTTGGTGCAAGGCCATCCCGGTTATTTGCGCGC
>CANCCJ010000160.1 GCA_947374535.1 Comamonadaceae bacterium
TCGGCGGTGGCGAAGGCTTCTTGCACCACCACAAACTCGGCGCGTTCAAGCGCACGACGCACGGTAGATTGGTTGGGCATGGATTGCGCAGGGTTGGTGCAAGCAATCCACAGGGCTTTGATTTCGCCGTCGGCTGCGGCTTCAAACATTTCCACGGCAGTCTGACCGGGCTTGGATGGCACATCGTCAATGCCCCACAAGGCGGCTACTTCGGCGCGGTGTTCAGTCTTGCTCATGTCGCGGTGCGCACTCAGCAAATTGGCCAAGCCGCCCACTTCGCGCCCGCCCATGGCGTTGGGTTGGCCAGTGAGTGAGAAGGGGCCTGCACCCATCTTGCCAATCTGTCCCGTGGCCAAATGTAAATTGATGAGCGATGCGTTCTTGGCGGTGCCGCTGCTCGATTGGTTCAGCCCTTGGCAATACAAACTGAGCGTGCGCCAAGCGGGGTCAGGTGCATGACCAGTGTCATTGGATGCGACGCCTGCAAACCAGCGCGTGGCTTGCAGCAGTTGCTCGGGCGTGATGCCACACACCTCGTGCACATAGGCAGGGGTGTAGTCGGCCACCAAGGCAGTGAGTGCATCAAAGCCATCGGTGTGCGCGTCGATGTACGCGTGGTCTACCCAGTCTTCGGCCAACATGACATGCAGCATGCCGTGGAACAACACCACATCGGTGCCGGGTTGCAGGGCTAAGTGCAGGTCGGCACTGCTGGCTGTGTCGGTGCGTCGTGGGTCAGCGACGATGATTTTGAGGTTGGGGTTCTTGGCGCGTGCATCTTCGATGCGCCTGAACAAAATGGGGTGGGCATAGGCTGCGTTGCTGCCTGCAATGAACAAGCAGTCGGCGTGCATCACATCGTCGTAGCAAGCGGGTGGAGCGTCTGCGCCGAGGGTGAGCTTGTAGCCCGCCACTGCGCTGCTCATGCATAGGCGTGAATTGGTGTCGATGTTGTTGGTGCCCAGCAAGCCTTTGGCTAACTTGTTGAACACGTAATAGTCTTCGGTCAGCAACTGTCCCGATACATAAAACCCGAGTGCATCAGGGCCGTGGGCGCGCACGATGCTGGCCAGTGTTTGGCTGGCCAGTTGCATGGCGCTGTCCCAGGTCACCGGTTGCAAACTGCCACCGCGCACCAAGCGACGCATCGGTTGCAGCAAACGCGTTTGCGCGGCTATGACGGGGCTGGCCGTCAGGTGCAAGGTAGAACCCTTGCTGCACAAACGGCCAAAGTTGGCAGGGTGTGCAGGGTCGCCGCGCACGCCCGTGATGTGACCCGCGTCCGACGCGATGATCACGCCGCAGCCGACGCCGCAGTAAGGACAGGTCGAACGGGTTTCTTTCATGGTCGCGGCTTGGTGTGAGGTACTTAGACCGTGGCGGTGTGGATGACGGGTTCGTCCAAGGCGAGGGTGTGCAACTCATGCAAGTCGAGCGCCACGTCGCCGTTTTCCACACGCACCGCAAAGCGGGTGACGCAACCTTCATCGGGCGCGTGGGCGCAGCCGTCCACCAAGCCAATGTGCCAGTTGTGTAGCGGGCAGACCACAGTTTCACCGTATACCAAGCCTTGGCTCAAAGGCCCACGCTTGTGCGGACATTGGTCGAGCAGGGCAAACACTTTGTCCTCGGCGTTGCGAAACACCGCCACCTCCACACCCTTGGCGCGATGCACGCGGCGCGCGCCCAGCACAGGGATGTCGTCGACTTTGCAAATGACTTTCCATTCGGTCATGGTGTGCTCCTTAAACGGTGATGGCGTTGAATTGGCG
The DNA here is from genome assembly GCA_947374535.1 of Comamonadaceae bacterium. Next base: position 1,773 of record CANCCJ010000160.1, read on the forward strand.
CGTGTCCACTTGCGCTTTGTCGAAATCGAACCAAGGATCGGGTTCGCCTTCGAGTGCAAATTGCAAGCGTGCCCACAAGGCTTTGCGGCCTGCTTCGTCGTCCAAGATTTTTTTCTTCACGTAGTCCATGCCTACGCGGTTCACGTAGTGCACGGTGCGCTCTAAGTACCAACCTTCTTCGCGGTAGAGCTGCATGAAGGCACCGGTGTATTCCATCACTTCTTCAGAGGTTTTGACCTTCACAAAAAACTCAGCCACTTCGGTTTTGATGCCGCCGTTGCCTGCGATGTACATCTCCCAGCCACTGTCCACACCGATGATGCCCACGTCTTTGATACCTGCTTCTGCGCAGTTACGCGGGCAGCCCGACACAGCGAACTTCACCTTGTGTGGCGCGTACATGCGCCACATGGCTTTTTCAAGGTCTTTGCCCATTTGCGTGCTGTCTTGCGTGCCCATGCGGCACCACTCGCTGCCCACGCAGGTTTTGACCGTGCGCAAAGCTTTGGCATAGGCGTGGCCGCAAGGCATGCCAATGTCTTTCCACACATTGACGAGGTCTTCTTTCTTCACACCCAACAAGTCAATGCGTTGACCGCCCGTGACCTTGACCGTGGGAATCTTGTACTTGTCCACCACGTCAGCAATACGACGCAATTCATCCGCTGTGGTTTCGCCGCCCCACATGCGGGGGATGACGCTGTAGGTGCCATCTTTTTGAATGTTGGCGTGGCTGCGCTCGTTGATGAGCCGGCTTTGTGGATCGTCCACCGCTTCTTTGGGCCAACTGCTGAGACGGTAATAGTTGATGGCGGGGCGGCATGTGGCACAGCCTGTTGGGCTCTTCCACTCTAAAAAATTGAACACGTCGTCGTTGGTCAACAACTTGTGTTTTGTAATCGCGTCGCGCACTTCTTGGTGGCTGTGGTCGGTGCACGCGCACACGGCTTTTTTCTTGGGCGTGACCGAGAAGTCCGCACCCGCTGTGAACATCAACAGTTGTTCGACCAAGCCCGTGCATGAACCGCAGGAGGCGCTGGCCTTGGTGTGCTTGCGCACTTCGTCCAAGGTGAACAAACCTTTTTCTTTGATGGTTTTACAAATGGTGCCTTTGTTGACACCGTTGCAACCACACACCTCGGCATCGTCGGGCATGCTGGCGGCTTTGCTGTGGCCTTCATGGCCCACGTCACCAATGTTGGATTCGCCAAACATCAGCTTCTCGCGGATGTCGGCCACACTGCGGCCGTCGCGCAGCAACTTGAAATACCAGCTGCCGTCCACGGTGTCGCCATACAAACACGCGCCCACCAATTGGTCGTTGCGGATGACGAGTTTTTTGTACACGCCTTCGTGCGGGTCGCTCAGCACAATCTCTTCGGTGTTGCCGTCTTTGCTGCCCATGAAGTCGCCTGCGCTGAACAAATCAATGCCGGTGACTTTGAGCTTGGTTGAGGTGAGCGAGCCGGTGTAGCGGCCAATGCCGAACTCGGCCAAATGGTTGGCCAAGACTTTGCCTTGTTCAAACAAAGGGGCCACCAAACCGTAGGCAATGCCACGGTGCGCTGCGCATTCGCCCACCGCATAAATGCGTGGGTCGGTGATGGTTTGCAGCGTGTCGCTGACCACAATGCCCCGCTCGCAATGCAAATGCATTTTTTCAGCCAGGGCGGTGTTGGGGCGAATACCTACCGCCATCACCACCAGCTCGGCGGGAACATGGGTGCCGTCTTTGAACAAAACCGACGCCACACGCCCGTTTTTGTCGGCTTGCAATTCTTGGGTGTGCGCCTGCATGCGGAACTGCATGCCGCGCTCTTCGAGCGAGCGTTGCAGCAAGCCGCCTGCGACCTTGTCGAGTTGACGTTCCATCAGCCACTCACCGACGTGCACCACGGTCACGCTCATGCCGCGTTTCATCAAACCGTTGGCGGCTTCGAGGCCCAGTAAACCGCCACCAATCACCACGGCATGTTTGTATTGGGTGGCCGCATCAATCATGGCCTGCGTGTCGGCAATGTCGCGGTAAGCGAGCACACCGTCTAACTCGCGGCCCGGCACGGGCAGCATGAAGGGGTTGGAGCCGGTGGCCAAAATCAACCGGTCATAAGGGGCGCTTTTGACTTCGCCTGCCGCGTTGGTGGCATGCACCACACGTTTGATACGGTCCACGTCTGTCACCGTCCAGCTGGTGTGCAGCGTGATGTGGTTGTCTGTGTACCAGTCAAGCGGGTTGAGGATGATCTCGTCCAGCGTTTGCTCACCCGCCAGCACCGGCGACAACAAGATGCGGTTGTAGTTGGGGTGGGGCTCTGAGCCAAAGACCGTGATGTCGTAGAGATCGGGCGTGAGCTTGATCAGCTCTTCCAAGGTGCGTACACCGGCCATGCCGTTACCGACCATCACGAGTTTGAGTTTGTTCGTCATACGTTTCTCCTCAGTGCTTTTCGACGTGCGATTGGCGCGTGTACAAAAAGTCGATCACGGCTTTGCGGTAGTGCAAATACGCAGGGTCGTTGGCCAGCGTCACGCGTGAACGGGGGCGGGGCAGGTCGACGTGCAGCACTTCGCCGATGGTGGCGGCGGGCCCGTTGGTCATCATCACTATCTTGTCAGACAGCAACACGGCTTCGTCCACATCGTGCGTCACCATGACCACGGTGCTTTGGGTGTTGGCCACGATGGCCAGCAATTCGTCTTGGAGCTTGGCGCGGGTCAAGGCGTCGAGCGCACCAAAGGGCTCATCCATCAACAACACTTGGGGTTCCATGGCCAAGGCACGGGCAATGCCCACGCGTTGCTTCATGCCGCCCGAAATTTCGCCTGGGCGTTTGAAGGCAGCGTGGCTCAAACCCACCATGTCGAGGGCGGCGTGCGTGCGCGCTGTGAGCTGCGCTTTGTCTTCTCTGGGTTTGCCATCGACGATGCCGCTGTGGCCGAACACACGCTCCACACCGAGGTACACGTTTTCAAAACATGTGAGCCAAGGCAGCAGCGAATGGTTTTGAAACACCACCGCACGTTCGGGACCGGGACCTTTGATTTCGCGATTGGCACAAATCAAGGTGCCTTCGGTGGGGGTGGTCAAACCGGCAATGAGGTTGAGCAAGGTGGATTTGCCGCAACCGGAGTGGCCGATCAAGGTGACGAATTCGCCTTTGCCCACAGTGAGGTTGATGCCGCGCAGGGCTGGAAAATCGCCCTTGGCTGTCTTGAAGGTTTGAGCGACGTCTTGGATTTGCAAATAACGGGTGGTCAACGATGCGTTCATGACTGCACCTCCTCAAAGGTAAATGCGGTGGCGAGTTTGATCAGGGCGTACTCCAACACCAAGCCCACGATGCCAATCACGAAGATGGCGATGATGATGTTTTTCACATTCAGGTTGTTCCACTCGTCCCACACCCAAAAGCCAATGCCCACGCCGCCGGTCAGCATCTCAGCGGCGACGATCACCAACCAAGCCGTGCCCACAGCCAAGCGCACACCCGTCAACATATAGGGCAACACAGCTGGGAACAAAATCTTGCTGACGATCTTCCACTCAGAGAGGTTGAGCACGCGGGCCACGTTCATGTAGTCTTGTGGCACGCGTTGCACGCCCACCGCGGTGTTGATGACCATGGGCCAAATGGAGCAAATGAAGATGGTCCAAATGGCCGCTGGGTTGGCACCTTTGAAGACCAACAAACCAATGGGCAACCACGCCAGTGGCGAGACAGGGCGCAACAAGCTGATGAGCGGGTTAAACATGCGCGACAAAAACTCGAAGCGTCCAATCAAGAAGCCCAAAGGGATGCCCACCAGTGCCGCCAAGCCAAAGCCCAAGGCCACACGCTTGAGAGAGCTCCACACGTTCCAACCCACGCCTTGGTCGTTGGGGCCGTTGCTGTAGAACGGGTTGCTGAACACATCCACGGCTTGCCAGAAAGTGTCAGTGGGGTTGGGGAAGTTGTTGGTGCTGGTGATCGACACCAGCGACCAAATGCCCACCAGCAGTGCCAAGCCCATGAAGGGCGGCACCACGCGTGACAACAGATTTTTCAAAAGCGTGGACATGCGGTTTCCTTTAAGCGTGAACTTTGAAGCTGTCGGCGTA
>CANCCJ010000161.1 GCA_947374535.1 Comamonadaceae bacterium
ACAGCCAGTTCGGCCACTGCTGCTTCGGTGCGCACGTTCTTGGCGAACTTGGGGCCTTCGCCTTGGGCGAAAGACAAGCCCAGCCCCATGGCATCGGGCACGGTCAAGATGTCGCTGAACAAAATGGCGGCATCGAGCGGGTAGCGCTCTAGCGGCTGCAAGGTGACTTCGGTGGCGAAGTCGGTGTTGGTGGCCAAGCCCATGAAGCTGCCTGCTTTGGCGCGTGTGGCGCAGTACTCGGGCAAGTAGCGACCGGCTTGGCGCATGAGCCAAACGGGGGTGTGGTCGGTGGCTTGGCGCATGCAAGCGCGCAGAAATGTGTCGTTTTGGAGTGGTGCAAACATGGCGACATTGTCGCCGAGGTGGTCGCTGACTTTGAGAAGGCTTGGTGTCAGCCTAACGCGGGTGATGTGTGGCGTTAAGCCGCGCGTGTTCCACCATCAAGCATTTGTCTTGCACAACCGCGAGGCCAGCGGCCTGGACTTGCGCTGTGGCTGCGTGGTTGACCACGCCAATTTGCAACCAAAGCGACTTCGCGCCAATGGCTATGGCTTCTGCCGCGATGGGCGGGATGTCTTCGGCGTTGCGAAAACAGTTCACCATGTCGATGTGCGCGTGTTGCGCGGCTTCTGTGAGTGAGGCGTAGGCCTTTTCGCCCAGCACTTCGGAGGCATTGGGGTTGATGGGCACGATGCGAAAGCCATGGTCTTGCATGTATTTAGACACCCGAAAGCTGTCACGGTGCGGTTTGGGCGAGAGGCCCACCACCGCGATCGTTTTGCAGTCGGCAAGGCTTTGGCGAATGGCGTTGCTTTGAGTCATCAGTCTGTCCGTGGGGCAGGTGTGTTCAGGGGGGCGGCAATGTGGCCAGGGCTTCGCGCATTTTGCGCACACTTAGCAGCTCAGACAACACCTGTGGCGGTTTGCCAGGAGCTTGCAACACATACACCGGTACGCCGCTGCGTCCCAAGGCGCTGAGGGCGGCGGTGATGGCGGGGTCGCGGCGCGTCCAGTCGGCACGCATGAGGGTGACGTTGTGCGTCGCCAAGTCTGTCAGCACTTCGCTGTCAGACAGTGTGGATTTTTTGTTGATTTGACAGGTCACACACCAAGCGGCGGTGAAGTCAATAAACACCGGGCGGCCTTGTGCCAAGCTTTGCGCGACAGCGCTTTCAGACCAGGGTCGCCAAGTTTGTGCATCGGTGGCGGCGTTGTTGGATGCCGTGTCCGCGGGGGCTTTCAACGCGTCTGAAAACGTGAGCCCTCCCCAAACCAGTGCAACGGCTAAGAGCCAGCGCAAGCTGCGCGATGCCAGGTTGCGCAGTTTGAGGGTCCAAACAAAAGCAGCGAGCATCAGCAAGCCGCCGAGTGCAAACATGGCGGTGTCTAAGTTGGTTTGCTGGCCCAGCACCCACAGCAGCCACACCACGGTGGCCAGCATGGGGAAGGCCAGCAGCTGGCGCAGCGTCACCATCCAAGGGCCTGGATGTGGCAACAGGCGCGCCACGGCGGGGACAAAGCTGGCGAGTAAATAAGGCGCGGCCAGGCCAAGGCCCATGGCCACAAAAATAGCCAGCGCTTGCCAAGTCGGTAGGGTCATGGCCAAACCGAGCGACGCGCCCATGAAGGGGGCGGTGCAAGGGGAGGCCACGGCGACCGCCAGTACACCAGACAAGAAGGCGTCTAGCACGGGGTGTTTGTATTGAAAGCTGGCTAAGCGTGAGGGCAACATTTGGCCCAATTCAAACAGGCCAAACAAATTCAGGGCGATCAGCATGAAGAACGCAGCCAGCACGCTGACCACCCAAGGTGATTGCAGCTGAAAGCCCCAGCCGAGTTGCTCGCCCGCCGCGCGCAAGGCCAGCACACCAGCGCCTAGCATTAAAAAGCTAAGCACCACACCTGTGGTGTAGGCCATGCCTGCGATGCGGTGTGCCCTGTGTTGGCGGCTGTGCTGCGCAAAGCCCAGCAGTTTGATGGCCAGCACGGGCAACACGCAGGGCATGAGGTTCAGGATCAGGCCGCCGATGAACGCGCCTATCAGCGCCAAGACAAAGCCAAGCAGACCTTCAGCGCCGAGTCCTTCCTCGGCGGTGCGGGGCAGATAGGTCTTGGTGGGCGTCGGTGCCGGTATGTCTGACACCGCTGGCCATGGCTGTTTAATGGGCGCAGACAGTGCAAAGCCTTGGCGTTCGGTACCTTGTCCTGCGGTGAGTAAAAAGCCAAATTGCCGAGGCTCGGACATGCGCATGGGGCTGAGCGGGAGTTTGACGGTCCAGACGTCGCCCTGCCACGACTGGGTGGCTGCCGCGTGTTGTTCGGCCGCCGAGTCGACCAACTCGGGGGCATCTGGAAACATGCTCAGTGCCAGACCCCGGCGTGCTTCGGGCCAGCCGCTGACTTGCAGCACCAAGTGTTGCGCCTCAAAGTGGCTGGTGGCTTGGAGGAGGGGCGGCGTTGTGGGCTGCTCAGCCAGGACGGCGTCAAAGGCAGCTGCATGTGGCACGAAGCTGCTGTTGATGGGAATGCGTAAGACAAAGTCACCTTCTTGTGGAATGCATTCCAGCCGGCAGACCAGCCAGTTGGCATGGAGCTGAATTTCCAACGTTTGTGCCGCGTTGGGTTTGAATTGCTTGGACACCGTGAGCGGCACGGCCAAGAGCACGGTTTTTTCAAAACCGTAGTTGGTCAAGTGGCCGGCTTTTAGTTTGTGCGGCAAAGGCCATAGGAGCTGGCCTGCTGCAATGTGGGCAGGTAAGTTGAGTTCCACTTGCGTGGGTAAGCCTGAATCACCTGGGTTGCGCCAATAGGTGTGCCATTCCGGTTGGTGTGAAAGCTTGAGGCCCACCCACAGCGGCTGGCCCGCTTGTACGCCTTGAGGCGCGTGGGCCACCAGCTCGGCGCGTAATTGAGGGGTGGTGACAACAGCACCCGCTTGGGCGAGGGCTTGATGAGAGGTCGCCATGGCCCACGCAGCCAAGAGCAGCATGGCCCATGTTTTTGTCAGCAGGGCGGCGGTGTGCACACGGGGGCGATGGGCACCTAAGAGGCGAGAGACAAAATTGAGCATGCGCCAGATGTTACCTATCCACACGAGGAAAGTAAGATGGGGTTTATGACGGCGCATACCAGCACACACACACTTCAAGCTTTGGCGTCACACCGTTGGGCGGTGCTTAACACCCGTGACTTCGCAGCCCTTGACCCTGCCCGCACCGTGGCGGTGTTGCCTTTGGGCGCAACCGAGCAGCATGGCCCGCACCTGCCGCTGTCGGTGGACACTGTTTTAGTGGACGGGGTGGTGAATGCCGCGCTGACGCATTTGACGGCCACAGACCCTGTGCTGGTGCTGCCCACGCAAACCGTGGGTTTGAGCACCGAGCACACCGCTTTTGCTGGCACCTTGCATTTGTCACCCCAAACGCTGATTCAGCTCTGGTGCGACCTTGGTGCGTCCGTGGCGCGTGCGGGCGTGAAAAAGCTGCTCATGTTCAACGCCCATGGGGGCAATGTGGGGTTGATGGATGTGGTGGCGCGCGAGCTGCGTGCCCAGCACGGATTGATTGTTTACAGCAGCAGTTGGTACAACTTGCCACTAGACCCTGCTGTGATGGACCAGTTCTCGGCCGACGAGCACCGCTTTGGCATTCATGCGGGCGATCTTGAAACTTCGATGATGCTGGCGCTTTCACCTGACCATGTGAATATGGCGGAGGCCCAAAATTTTGCGTCTACATCGCAAGACCGAGCCAAGCACTATGCGGTGCTGGGCAATGGTAAAAGTGCCAAACTAGGCTGGCACATGCAAGACTACAACGCACAAGGCGCCGCTGGTAATGCGGCTGTCGCAAGCGCCGCCAAAGGCGAAGCCTTGGTGCAAAGTGCGGGTGAGCAGCTGGCGCTGTTGCTCAAAGAGTTGGTGGCGCTGCCGCTGAGTACGGTGCGTGTTTAGGCTTTCAGGCGAAAGTGACCCAGTCTTTATGGCTGGGAGTCTCTAGGTGCGGCAGGCTGTTGAAGGTGATCAGGCTATGCCGTTTGGCATTGTAGCTGAACTCGCTCACCGCGCTGTTGCGAAGGCGCATGTTGAGCTCAATGCTGCTTTCGGGGCTCATGCGCAGCACATGCGCCACAGCCGTTGCAATGGGGCCGCCGCTGGAAACCAAGAGCACAGATCCCTCGTGCTGCTGGCGAATGTGGTCTAGCGCTGAGGTCACGCCTTGCACAAACTCTAAGTAGCTGGGCATGCCTTTGGGGCTGACCACACCGGCCATCCATTGCGTGAGGCTGTCGCGCAGCAGTCGGAAGTGTTGTTTGTAGCCCTCGGGCGTGGTGGGGGGCACTAGCTCGCCGCTGTGAATCGTGCGAATGAGGGCCGTACTGTCGTATTCGTTGAGGCCTGGCCATACCAGGGCCCTGTGCTGCGAGCTCATGCCTTGCTGGATGCCGGCCAAGGTTTGTGCATGTCGTGTGAGTGAACCGGTAATGACGGCCTCAAATGTGAGGCTTTGGCTGCGCCAGTGCTCGCCTAAACGTTGGCTTTGTTGCTGGCCTAGGGGGCTGAGTTGGTCGTAGTCGTCAGCGCCCAAAGAGGCTTGCCCGTGTCGCACTAAGTAGAGTTGTCCCATGGCTTTGAGGTGGATTATTTGTATTCATTCTGAGGATAAAAAGCCAGAAGAACAGTCACAGGAGCGACGCGCCATCGGGTCTGGCGTGACGGTCAAATGGGTTTGAACGCGGATTGCACCATCCACACCACGGTGCCAAGCAGTGCCACGGCCATGCCTCGGTTGAACCATTGCAATCGCCGAGCTGTTTCGTTGGGGCCGCGCAGCCAGTGGCGCAGGCTGGCGCCGATCCAGGCGTAGGTCAGGTTGCTGGTGAGACCGAAAAACATGAAGATGGGCAATGCTTCAGATAAGCGCTCTAGCGTGTTGTCATGCCCAATGACCCAGCCGCTCACCACAGACAGGGCCAAGAACCATGCTTTGATGTTGATGAACTGGAGCATGACGCCTTGTTTGAAGCCCACAACCGGACCTTGTTCTGCCTCGCTCAAGCGCTGCGTGTTGGCTAACTTCCATGCCAGCCAGGTCAGATACAAGACGCCTGCGAGCAAAAGGCCCCATCGCAGAGGCGGAAAGCCCAGCACCATGACGCCTAGCCCTGCGGCGTTGAGCGCCAGCAAGATACCCCAGCCGACGGGGACTGCGCAGACAAAGGGCAACGCACGTCGCAAGCCAAAGTTGGCTGCGATCGTGGCTGACAAGGCGGTGTTGGGGCCGGGGGTAAAGGTGCCCACGGTGGCGAGGGCAATTAAGGCAAAGAGTTCAGCGCTGCTCATGCAGGCGAGGATAGTTGCTCCCAGCGTTCAAGGGCTGTCATCAGTGCGTCTTCAATTTCGGTGTCTCGCTTGTGAATTTGAGCGATCTTGGCAGGGTCGCTGGCGTACAGGCTGCTATCGCTGAGCGCCGATTGGGTTTCTTTTTGTTCCGCTTCGAGCGATGCAATGAGGGCCGGCAATGCTTCTAGCTCGCGTTGCTCTTTGTAGCTGAGCTTGCGGGTTTTCACAGCGGGCGCTGCAGGCTTTGGTGCGTCTGCTGCCGCTGCTTTGGCGACGACGGGCGCGGAAAGTTTGGTTTGAGGGGCGAGGCTGCGGGCGCGCTCTGACTGGATGAGCCAATCTTGCACGCCGCCCTCGTATTCGCGCCAGAAACCAGGGTTGTCGTCGGTGGCTTCAAACACCAAGGTGCTGGTGGCGACGTTGTCGAGGAAGGTGCGGTCATGGCTGACGATGAACACGGTGCCGTTGTAGTTTTGTAGCAACTCTTCCAGCAGTTCCAAGGTGTCGATGTCTAAGTCGTT
>CANCCJ010000162.1 GCA_947374535.1 Comamonadaceae bacterium
CGCGAAACCGATGTGCACATTTGTGTGCCGCACGACCGTACCGCCCGTATTCAAGAAGTGCACCTGTTAGCCATCCATTGCATTTGTGATGGTGTGGACACGCAGTTGCTGGGTGACTCAGAAAGTAAAGAATGAAATTGCTGAATAAATCGACCGCATCGCTGCTCTCCACCTTGGTCCTGTGCTTGGGGCTTGCCTCTTGTGCTGCGCCTTTGATGTTTGGTGGCGTCATCGGCGGCGCCATGGTGGCGAGCGACCGTCGTACGACCGGCATTCAGCTCGAGGACGAAGGCATTGAGCAGCGCAGCGCCTCCGCGATTCGTGAAAACTTTGGCAGCAAAGAGCACATCAACATCACCAGCTACAACCGTCAGGTGCTGATCACGGGTGAAGTGTCTAACGACACCGTTCGTTCGCAAGTGGAACAGTTGATGGGTCGCGTTCAAAATGTTCGCGCTGTGGTGAACGAGTTGGCCGTAGGCCCCGCATCGAGCTTCAGCGACCGCTCTAGCGACACCTTGTTGGTGGCCAAAGTCAAAGCCGCCATGGTGGATACCGAAGACGTGTTTGCCAATGTGTTCAAAGTGGTGGGCGAACGCGGTACGGTGTACCTCATGGGTCGTGTCACACAACGCGAAGCCAAACGCGCGACCGATGTGGTGCGGGGTGTCAGCGGCGTCAAACGCGTGGTGCGCGTGTTTGAGTACGTCACAGAAGACGAGTTACGCGCCATGCAACCCAAGCGCAGCGATGAGGCCCCTCGCAGCGGCAGCGTCCCTCTGAACGCGCAGCCGGTGGTGACCCCTATCAAGTAACGCGCTTAGCGCAGTCGCTTGATCAGGCTGGATGTATCCCAGCGGTTGCCGCCCATTTTTTGAACGTCACTGTAGAACTGGTCCACCATTTGCGTGACAGGCAGCAGTGCGCCATTGCGTTTGGCTTCGTCAAACACGAGGCCTAAATCTTTGCGCATCCAGTCCACCGCAAATCCGAAATCAAACTTGTCGGCCACCATGGTTTTGCCACGGTTGTCCATCTGCCAGCTCTGAGCGGCACCTTTGCCAATCACATCCAGCACAAGGTTCATGTCGAGGCCGGATTTTTGACCAAAGGCAATGGCTTCGCTCAGACCTTGCACCAATCCCGCGATACAAATTTGGTTCACCATTTTTGTCAGTTGACCGGCGCCGGATTCGCCCATCAGGGTGAACGCACGCGAGAAAGCCATGGCCACAGGTTTGACACGTTCAAACACAGGCGCATCGCCGCCGCACATGACGGTCAGCAAACCGTTTTGTGCCCCACCTTGTCCGCCTGACACAGGGGCGTCGATGAAGTGAATGCCAAGGTTTTTCGCAGCGGTGTAAATCTCGCGGGCCACGTCCGCAGATGCGGTGGTGTGGTCGACCAACACGGTGCCGGGTTCCATGCCAGCCAGCACGCCGTCAGCACCGAACACCACCGAGCGCAAATCGTCGTCGTTGCCAACGCAACAAAACACAATGCTGGCGCCTTTAGCCGCCTCGCGCGGTGAGGGGGCGCTCTTAGGGGCTGGGCTGCCTGCAAACTCTTTCACCCAAGCGTCTGCCTTGGCGGGTGAACGGTTGTAGACCGTGACCGAATGACCTGCGGTGGCTAAATGGCCCGCCATGGGGTACCCCATCACACCCATGCCAATGAAGGCGACGTGGGCAGAAGCGGTGGGTTCATAGGTTTTGGCATTGATGCTAGACATGGTGGTTTTACTCAAGGGTTGCGTTGCGCTGAATCATAGGGGCTTGGTGAAACTCTGTGTGTCACCCAGGCAACCTAGGTGATGAGACCTAGGCGGCGGGCCTCTTGGAGGGCTTGTTCCATGGTTTGCATTCCGTGTGCCGCGCCGGTTTGCTGTGTGCTTTGTATTTGCACGGTTTTGCCCTCACGAATCAGGTGGCGAATGGCAGGCGTGGCCACCAAGGTTTCAAATACCGCGACGCGGTCGCCGGTCGGCGTGGGGCATAGCGTCTGCGACACAACGCCGACCAGCGCATCGCTGAGCTGTGTGCGCACCACGGCTTTTTCATGCCCGTCAAACACGTCCACCATGCGGTCTACCGTGGCTGCCGCGTTGCGTGTGTGCAGACTGGCTAGTACCAAGTGGCCTGTTTCGGCGGCCGTGAGGGCGAGCCGAATGGTTTCCAAATCACGCAGCTCACCCACCAAAATCACATCGGGGTCTTCGCGCAGGGCCGCGCGTAGCGCTTGAGAAAAACTTCGGCTGTGCGCGCCAATTTCGCGTTGGGTAATCACGCATTGGTCGCTCGTATGCACAAACTCAATCGGGTCCTCCAAGGTCACGATATGTTGTTGGGTGTGCGTGTTCAGGTGTTGCACCATCGCGGCTAATGTGGTGGATTTGCCGGAACCCGTCGGTCCGGTGACCAGCAGCAAGCCCACGCGTGCAAGCAACTCAGGAATGGCTGGCGGCGTGTGCAAAGCTGCCAGTGTGGGCGAGCCGCTGGGGATATGTCGCATCACCGCACCGCAGCCGTGTTGTTGCATGAAGACATTGGCCCGAAAACGCCCGAGCTCGGGCACGGCAAACGCAAAATCCACCTCATGGCCTTGGGTGAACGCTGCGTACTGCTTTTCGTCCATCAGCTGAGCCAGCATGGTTTGTAATGCGGGCAGATCGAGTGCCGCGTCAGGTGTGGCCGGGGCTTGAAGTGCCACTAAGGCGCCATGTTGACGCATCATTGGCACAAGCCCCGCAGACAAATGCAAATCAGAGGCCTGTTGCGCCACCGCGTGGGTGAGGAGTTGCTTCAAAGTCACTAAGGTGTGGGGCATGCCGTTCTCCTTGTTAAAGTGGTACCCAAGATGACGACGCCAGACCACCTGTTACACGACAAACTCCGTGCTGTGCAAACCCGCATCGCGGCGGCTTGTGCTGCGAGCGGCCGCCACGCCCAATCGGTGCAGTTGCTGGCGGTTTCCAAAACCTTCAGCGCCGAGGATGTGCGCCAAGTGGCGGCCTGTGGTCAGCGCGATTTTGGTGAAAACTACATCCAAGAAGGGGTAGACAAAATTACCGCTTTGCATGGCGACGCTCACGCTTTGGTATGGCACTGCATTGGCCCGATCCAAAGCAACAAAACCAAACTCGTCGCCGAGCATTTCGACTGGGTCCACACGGTGGACCGCCTCAAAATCGCCCAGCGTTTGAGCGACCAACGCCCTGCACACCTCGTGCCACTGAACGTGTGTTTGCAGGTCAACATCGATGGTGGTGAAACCAAATCAGGCATTGCGCCTGCCGAAGTGCTGACACTGGCCACCGAAGTGGCCAAGTTGCCCCGTTTGGCGCTGCGCGGCCTCATGACCATCCCCGACCCCGTGGAGGGCTTTGAGGCGCAAGTGGCGTTGCATGCCAAAGCGCGCGCTTTGTTTGACGAAGTGAAAGTCGCTTTGAACCTGCCGCAATTCGACACCTTGTCGATGGGCATGACCGGCGACCTAGAAGCTGCCATCCACGCGGGCAGCACCATGGTGCGGGTGGGGACGGCGATTTTTGGTGGGCGAACTTACGTGGCTTAGAAACGCGGCAAATCCGGATGCTTGATCTGCCCCGCACGCACCAACATCTTGCCGTATTCGGCACAGCGGTGCAGGGTGGGGATGACCTTGCCGGGGTTGAGTAACCCTTTGTTGTCAAAGGCGCGCTTCACGCCAAACATCTGCTCGTTTTCTTCGGCGCTGAACTGCACGCACATGCTGTTGACCTTTTCGATGCCCACGCCGTGCTCACCGGTCACCGTGCCGCCCATGGCCACACTGGTTTCCAAAATGTCGGCGCCAAACTGCTCGCAACGGTGCATTTGGTCAGGGTCATTGGCATCAAACAAAATCAAGGGGTGCAAATTGCCGTCACCCGCATGAAACACATTCAAGCAGCGCAGCTGGTATTTCTTTTCCATCTCTTGAATCGCTTCCAAGATGTCGGCCAAACGCTTGCGCGGGATGGTGCTGTCCATGCACATGTAGTCGGGGCTGATGCGGCCCGAGGCGGGGAATGCGTTTTTGCGACCGCTCCAAAACTTAATGCGTTGCGCTTCGTCGCGGCTCACGGCAATGGCGGTTGCACCGCAGCCGCGCAACACGTCGCTCATGCGGCCAATCTCTTCTTCCACCTCTTCGGGCGTGCCGTCGCTCTCGCATAGCAAAATCGCGGCGGCGCTGAGGTCGTAGTCAGCGTGGACAAAGTCTTCCACGGCGGCGGTCATGGGGCCGTCCATCATCTCTAAACCGGCGGGGATGATGCCTGCAGCTATCACCGCAGCCACGGCGTCGCCCGCTTTGCGCACATCGTCAAAGCTGGCCATGATGCAGCGCGCCAGTTGTGGCTTGGGCACGAGCTTGACGGTCACTTCTGTGGTCACGGCCAACATGCCTTCGCTGCCCACAACCACGGGCAACAGGTCGAGGCCCGGTGTGTCGAGTGCATCGCTGCCAAATTCAATCGGCTCGCCCTCTACCGTGAAGCCCTTCACCTTGAGCACGTTGTGGACTGTCAGGCCGTATTTCAAACAATGCACGCCACCCGAGTTCTCTGCCACGTTGCCGCCGATGGTGCAAGCAATTTGGCTGGAGGGGTCGGGCGCGTAATACAACCCGTATTGCGACACCGCTTCGCTGATGGCGAGGTTGCGCACGCCGCACTGCACCACCGCAGTTCGGGCGATGGGGTCGATGTTGAGGATTTGGTTGAACTTGGCCAGCGACAGCGTCACACCCATGGTGTGCGGCATCGCGCCACCCGACAGGCCTGTGCCAGCACCGCGTGCGACCACGGGCACGTCGAGCGCGTAGCAGGTCTTGAGCACGGCCTGGACCTGCTCTACCGTCTCAGGCAAGGCCACGCACATGGGGCGGGCGCGGTAGGCGGTGAGGCCGTCGCACTCGTAAGGCACGGTGTCCTCGGTGGTGTAGAGCAGGGCGTGCTGTGGCAGCACTTGCAGCAGGGCTTGCACGACTTGCGCTTGGCGCTCGGCGCGGGCAAGGGTGTTTTGCTGATCGGAGGTGAGTGGTGCGTTCATGTTTGGCACTTTACGGCAAAACTGGTGTTTGGCGTGTGAAGAAAGTTACAGCTTGATTTGAAAAGGTTTTGTTGCCTTGCTTCGGTCGCGCCAAGTGGGCAGTGTGACACGCCCTGCGGCTTACATCGCTGCGCGACGAATGGCGCCGCATGACGTACCCCACTGCCCACTTGACGGATGTGTTAATGCGCAAGGTCGACATCAACGGTCAAAGCTGGCTGAGCAGCGTTGACAGACCAATGTGCGCCAAAAGGCATGCGTTTCGTTGCGTTAATTCAAATGTCGTGAATGGGAGGGGCCGGTGCCGTCATATGGCGCCATTCGTCGCGTAGCGATGTAAGCCGTGTGGCGGTACCGGCCCCTCCCATTCACAGCGAGAGCAAACAGCGCAACGAAAACCAGAAGAGCTTAAGGAACAGCCTTCTTCAACCAGTCAGCAAACGCCGCACATTCCCAGCGGTCCATCGCCCCGGTGCGCCAACACAGGTAATGCCCATGTGGGCTGGGCACTTGGCGCGGGAAGATGCGCACCAGTGTGCCGTTTTCTAACCATGGCGCGCCCAGCTTTAAGCGCACCAAGCCGATGCCTAGGCCTTGTGCTGCGGCGTCGCACATCAAGCCAATGTCGTTAAAGCTAGAGCCGTCCGTGGGCTCTGGCCAGTCGAGGTCGTGCGCGGCAAACCATGTGCGCCAAGGCTCCAGGGGGCTGCGCAGCAGCGTGGCATCGGTCAAGTCCTCTGGTGTTTC
>CANCCJ010000163.1 GCA_947374535.1 Comamonadaceae bacterium
CACCCCTCACTTTAGATACGGAACGATTCGCCGCAACCGCAGCGGTCGCGTTCGTTCGGGTTCAAAAACTTGAAGCCTTCATTCAAACCCTCACGCACAAAGTCGAGTTGTGTACCGTCGATGTAGGCCAAGCTCTTGGGGTCGATCAACACCTTCACGCCATGATCTTCAAAGATCACGTCTTCAGGCTCAGTCTCATCCACATACTCAAGCTTATAGGCTAAGCCAGAACAGCCGGTGGTCTTGACGCCCAAACGCACGCCCACGCCCTTGCCGCGTTTGGCGAGGTAGCGGGTCACGTGTCGTGCCGCTGCTTCAGTCAATGTGACAGCCATGATTTTTTCTTTGATTAAGCCGCAGCGTGTTTCTTTTTGTAATCGTCCACAGCAGCCTTGATGGCGTCTTCAGCCAAGATGGAGCAATGGATTTTCACAGGCGGCAGCGCCAGCTCTTCAGCAATTTCACTGTTCTTCAAAGCAGCGGCTTCGTCCAAGGTTTTACCCTTGACCCACTCGGTCACAAGTGACGAAGAAGCGATGGCAGAGCCGCAGCCGTAGGTTTTGAAACGTGCATCTTCGATCACGCCCGTGATGGGGTTGACCTTGATTTGCAATTTCATCACGTCACCGCAAGCGGGCGCGCCCACCATGCCGGTCCCTACAGAGTCGTCGCCCTTGTCAAAGGCGCCAACGTTGCGAGGGTTTTCGTAGTGGTCGATTACTTTTTCAGAATAAGCCATGATGAATTTCCTTAATTAATGCGCAGCCCATTGGATGGTGCTGATGTCGATGCCGTCTTTGTACATGTCCCACAAGGGGCTGAGTTCGCGTAGCTTGGCCACGTTGAGGCGAATGGTTTCAATCGCGTAGTCGATTTCCTCTTCGGTCGAGAACCGACCGGTAGTCATGCGCAAGCTGCTGTGCGCCAACTCGTCGCTGCGGCCCAAGGCACGCAACACATAGCTGGGCTCTAAGCTGGCTGAAGTACAAGCGGATCCCGACGACACCGCCAAGCCTTTGATACCCATGATGAGCGACTCGCCTTCCACATAGTTGAAGCTGATGTTCAAGTTGTGGGGCACGCGGTGTTCCATGTTGCCATTAATGAAGACTTGCTCCATGTCTTTGAAACCATCAAGCAAACGCTTTTGCAGCGCTTTGGCTTTGGCGATGTCTTGCGCCATCTCGAGTTTGGCCAGCCTGAAAGCTTCTCCCATGCCTACGCACTGGTGTGTTGGCAACGTACCGCTGCGCATACCGCGCTCGTGACCGCCGCCGTGCATTTGCGCCTCTAAGCGCACGCGAGGCTTGCGGCGCACATACAAAGCACCAATGCCTTTAGGGCCGTAGGTTTTGTGCGAGGCCAAGCTCATCAAGTCGACGGGCAAGGTCGCCATGTCGATCTCAACTTTGCCCGTGGACTGAGCCGCATCGACGTGGAAGATGATGCCTTTTTCGCGACACATCGCACCAATACCGGCGATGTCTTGAATCACACCAATTTCATTGTTCACGTGCATGACGCTGATCAAAATGGTGTCTGGGCGGATGGCTGCTTTGAGCGCATCCATGCTCAACATGCCGTCTTCTTGCACGTCGAGGTAAGTCACTTCAAAGCCTTGGCGCTCCAACTCACGCATGGTGTCGAGTACGGCTTTGTGCTCGGTCTTCACGGTGATGAGGTGCTTGCCTTTGGACTGGTAGAAATGCGCCGCACCTTTAATGGCGAGGTTGTTGGACTCTGTGGCACCAGATGTCCACACGATTTCGCGTGGGTCTGCACCGATGAGAGCAGCCACGTCTTCGCGGGCTTTTTCAACCGCAGCTTCTGCTTCCCAACCCCACGCATGACTGCGCGATGCGGGGTTGCCAAAGTGCTCGCGCAACCAAGGAATCATGGCGTCCACGACGCGTGGATCCACAGGGTTGGTTGCACCGTAATCGAGGTAAATGGGGAAATGTGGCGTCATATCGAGGTCGGTTTCTATCTAGATTGAACGAGGGTGTTGATTAGTTTTTGGCGAAGGCGTTGCCCAAGGCAAACACCGAGTTGGGGGCATTCACGCGGATGGGCTTGGCCACAGGCATAGGCGAAATGGCGCGTTTCAGCGCAGGCTTGTTTTCGATCTCCACGCCTTTGGCGAGTTGGTCGTCCACCAACTTTTGCAAGGTCACCGAATCCAAGAACTCAACCATACGTTGGTTGAGCGAGGCCCAGAGCTCATGCGTCATGCAGCGGCCTGTTTCGCCCAAGCAGTTTTCTTTGCCACCGCAGTGGGTCGCATCGATGGGCTCATCCACCGACACGATGATGTCAGCCACGGTAATTTCCGCTGCCTTGCGACCCAGCGAGTAACCGCCGCCGGGGCCACGGGTGGACTCCACCAAGTCGTGGCGTCGCAGCTTGCCGAACAGCTGCTCGAGGTAGGACAAAGAAATTTGTTGACGTTGGCTGATGGCAGCCAGCGTGACGGGACCGCTGTTTTGACGCAGGGCCAAATCAATCATGGCGGTGACCGCAAAACGACCTTTGGTGGTGAGACGCATGGCAAGCTCCTATCTGTGGTTGGGCTTTGTCGACTAATTAGGTCAAGTATAGCTTAATCCCCACGGATTTGCTCGGGTACTCCATTTTCAAAGCATCACTTTGTCATGCCCTGCTCCGCCGAACGCCTGCTCCCGTAAGGTGGCCAGCTGGTCGCGCACGCGGGCAGCGTTCTCGAACTCGAGGTTGCGGGCATGTTCCATCATCAGCTTTTCTAAGCGTTTGATTTCTTTGGCAACGTCTCGCTCACTCATGTCTTCGATGGCGGCGCGTTGCAGCTCGCGCTCTTGCGCTTCTTTGCCGGCCTTCTCGCTATAGACGCCATCGATCAAATCGCGAATGCCCTTGACCACACCGCGTGGCGTGATGCCATGCGCTTCGTTGTGCGCCAACTGCTTGACGCGACGACGTTCCGTCTCGCCAATCGCCTTTTTCATCGACTCGGTCATGCGGTCGGCATACAGAATGGCTTTACCGCTCAAGTTACGCGCGGCCCGGCCAATGGTTTGAATCAAGCTGCGTTCAGAGCGTAAGAACCCTTCTTTGTCGGCATCCAAAATCGCCACCAGCGACACCTCGGGCAAGTCAATGCCCTCGCGCAGCAAGTTGATGCCGACCAGCACGTCAAAGGTGCCTAAGCGCAGATCGCGCAAGATTTCCACGCGCTCCACGGTGTCCACGTCGCTGTGGATGTAGCGCACTTTCACGCCGTTGTCGGTCAGGTAATCGGTCAGCTGCTCAGCCATGCGTTTGGTGAGCGTGGTGATGAGCACGCGCTCGTTGAGCTCCACACGGATGCGAATTTCTTGCAGCACATCGTCCACTTGATGCGTGGCAGGACGCACTTCCACCAGCGGATCCACCAAGCCGGTGGGCCGCACCAACTGTTCCACCACTTTGCTGGCGTGGGTCTTTTCGTAGTCGGCGGGCGTGGCCGAGACAAACACCACTTGGCGCATGCGCTTTTCAAACTCCTCTAGTTTGAGCGGGCGATTGTCCAACGCGCTGGGTAAGCGAAAACCGTACTCCACAAGCGTCGTTTTGCGCGCACGGTCGCCGTTGTACATGCCGCCGAGTTGGCCAATCATGACGTGGCTTTCGTCCAAAAACATGATCGAGTCTTTGGGCATGTAGTCGGTCAAGGTGCTGGGCGGCGCGCCCACGGGTGCGCCGGACAAATGGCGGGTGTAGTTCTCAATGCCTTTGCAGTGGCCGACTTCGCTGAGCATTTCTAAGTCAAAGCGGGTGCGCTGCTCCAAGCGCTGTGCTTCGACCAGCTTGTTCATGCCCACCAGCTCTTTCAAACGATCAGCCAATTCCACCTTGATGGTCTCCACCGCCGCCAACACGCGGTCGCGCGGCGTGACGTAATGGCTCGATGGATAGATGGTGAAACGCGGAATCTTTTGGCGAATACGACCCGTCAGTGGGTCAAACAGTTGCAGGCTTTCAATTTCGTCATCAAACAGTTCAATGCGAATCGCCAATTCGGAATGTTCCGCAGGAAACACATCAATCGTGTCGCCACGCACGCGGAATTTGCCGCGTGAAAAATCTTGGTCGTTGCGCTCGTACTGCATGCGCACCAACTGGGCAATGGCATCGCGCTGGCCCACTTTGTCGCCGGCGCGCAGCGTCATGATCATCTGGTGGTAGCTCTCGGGCTCACCGATACCGTAGATGGCTGACACCGTGGCCACCACGATCACATCGCGTCGCTCCAAGATGCTCTTGGTGCAGCTCAAGCGCATTTGCTCAATGTGCTCGTTGATGGCGCTGTCTTTCTCAATGAACAAATCGCGCTGCGGCACATAGGCCTCAGGTTGGTAGTAGTCGTAGTAGCTGACGAAATACTCCACAGCGTTATTTGGAAAGAATTCACGAAACTCGCTATACAGCTGCGCCGCCAAGGTTTTGTTGGGTGCAAACACAATGGCGGGACGCCCCATTTGGGCAATCACATTGGCCATGGTGAAGGTTTTGCCCGAACCCGTCACGCCCAAAAGGGTTTGAAACACCTCGCCATCGTTGATGCCCTCCACCAATTGCGCAATGGCTGTGGGCTGGTCGCCCGCAGGCGGATACGGCTGAAACAGCTCAAACGGCGAGCCGGGGTAGCTAACCATTGTTCCCTTGGGAGGTTCTGGAGCCTCGGCGGCGGCTGGCGTCGCGTCAGAAAGTGTTTCGGTAGATGCAGACATGGTGTGTAAAAACTTCGGGGCGCAAAAAAACGTGCGGTTCAAAAAACCCTGCGGGTTGACCCTTAAAATTCAGGCCGAACGTGCAAGCCTACCGCAGACTGCACGTGTTCACCTAACCCTCTCTCTTTATCCGTGATCAAGGACTGACGATGTCAATGTTTACCGCTGTCGAAATGGCACCCCGCGACCCCATCTTGGGCCTCAACGAGCAATACAACGCCGACACCAACCCAAACAAGGTCAACCTCGGCGTGGGTGTGTACTTCGACGACAACGGCAAACTGCCTTTGCTGCAATGCGTGCAAGCCGCTGAAAAAACCATGATGGCCACGCCATCAGCACGCGGCTACTTGCCTATCGACGGTATTGCGGCCTACGACGCTGCGGTCAAAGGCTTGGTCTTCGGTGCGGACTCTGAAGCTGTCACCTCTGGCCGCGTGGCCACAGTGCAAGGCATTGGCGGCACAGGCGGCTTGAAAATCGGTGCCGACTTCTTGAAGCGTTTGAGCCCCAACGCCACCGTGTTGATCTCTGACCCCAGCTGGGAAAACCACCGCGCCTTGTTCACCAACGCCGGTTTCAAGGTTGACACCTACGCTTATTACGACGCTGAAAAACGCGGCGTGAACTTTGAAGGCATGTTGGCGTCATTGAACGCCGCTACGGCAGGCACCATCGTGGTGTTGCACGCTTGCTGCCACAACCCCACTGGCTACGACATCACTGCAGCCCAATGGGACCAAGTGGTGGCGGTGGTCAAAGCCAAAAACCTCACCGCTTTCTTAGACATGGCCTACCAAGGCTTTGGCCACGGCATTGCCGCGTATGACGCCGCCGTCAAGAGCCTGGTGTTCGGGTTTGAGAGCGAACCCGTCACCTCCGGCCGCGTGGCCACCGTGCAAGGCATTGGCGGCACAGGCGGCTTGAAAATCGGCGCTGACTTTTTGAAGCGCTTGAG
>CANCCJ010000164.1 GCA_947374535.1 Comamonadaceae bacterium
GTTCAATGAAGCGGCTGATGATGGTCAGGGTAGCGCGGCGGGTGTTGTAACCGAGGAGGGTTTCGAGGTAACGGGTGTCTATCTTGTCGGTCATGCTGACTTGAATTGTGCACGAATGATGTTCAAGCGCATGTCAAACTCAGGCAAGATCCAAGCACGCAAGGCCGAGGCCGAGGCATGCCAACGTGCCGCATCCGTGGGCTGTGCGGCTTCAATGCGTGTCCAAGCCCAAGCTAACAAGGCCAGGGTGGCGACACGTAAATAATCTCCAGCAATCCAGCTTAAGGTCACATGGCCATCCGTGTGTGTTTGGGCTTGCGTGGCTTCTTGTGTGATGGCCCGCAGTTGCGCAAACAGATGCAGCACATGCGCTTCTTGAGGTGCTTGGCTATTCAAATTGGACGAGAGTTCATCCAATAGGGCGTTCAAGCCTGCGCCGCCATCACCCAACACTTTGCGTATCAATAAGTCGATGGCTTGAATTTCATTGGTGCCTTCGTAAATCATGGCAATGCGGGCATCGCGTACGTTTTGTTCAATGCCCCATTCGCTGACGTAGCCGTGGCCACCAAAGACTTGCAAGCAATCGCTGGCGCCGTGAAAACCTTGCTCGGTGCAAGCGGCTTTCAAGATGGGAGTGATCAATGCACACCAGCGTTGTGCAGACTCGCGCTGCGCCTCATCTGGGTGGTACTTGGCAATATCTAAAGCGAGGCCTGTTTGGTAGGCCAACACACGCGAGCCGTCGATCCATGCCCGTTGCGTGTCCAAGATGCGACGGATAGCGGGGTGTTCGATGATGAAGTCGGTGGACTCACCCTTGACGCCTGCGGGTTTGGGCGCGCGCATCTGGCGACGTTCGTGTGCATAGGCGTGCGCTTTTTGCCATGCAGCATCTAGCAGGCCAACGCCTTGCAGGGCCACATGCAAACGTGCGGCATTCATCATGACAAACATGGCATTGAGGCCGCGGCCCACTTCGCCCACCAGCCAACCTTGGGATTCGTCAAAACGCATCACACAGGTGGGGCTGCCGTGGATGCCCATTTTTTCTTCAATGCGCTCGCAATGCACAGTACTGCGTGCGCCGTCGGCATAAAACTTCGGCACCAAGAAGAGGGATAAACCTTTGGGGCCAACAGGTGCATCGGGTAAACGTGCCAACACCAAGTGCACGATGTTGTCGGTCAGGTCGTGGTCGCCGCCTGAAATGAAAATCTTGGTACCGCTGATGTGGTAGCTGCCATCGGTTTGTGGCACAGCTTTGGTTCGTGCTAAACCTAAGTCACTGCCTGCGTGGGGTTCAGTCAAGCACATGGTGGCCAGCCACTCGCCAGTGCCCACTTTGCTGAGGTACTGTGCTTTGAGCTCGTCACTGGCGTGGTGCTTGATGCATTCATATGCACCATGCAACAAGCCGGGCGCCATGGTCCAGCTGTGATTGGCAGCAGACAGCCATTCGTACAACACGCTTTCTAAAACAGCGGGTAATGCTTGGCCACCATCATCTGTGGCGGTGGTGAGCGAGGCCCAACCCGATTGCCAAAACGATTGGTAGGCCTCTTTAAATCCAGGTGGCATGGTCACATGCCCTTGGTTGAATTGGGCGCCCACTTCATCGCCTACGCGATTGAGTGGGGCGATTTCGTTGGCGACAAATTTGCCGGCTTCGTCGAGCACTTGGTTCATCAAGTCAGCATCGACCTCTGCATAGGCTGGTAATTCAGCAATGCGCTGCGGCACATGAAGCACCTTCTCCAAAATGAATTGGATATCTTCAAGACGGGGTTGGTAATTCATGTGCGTGCTCTAGCGTTCGATCAGGATTCAGCCGTGAAGCCAATGCGTTTGACGATGGGGCCCCACACGTCGAATTGCTTCTTCATGTCGCGCGCCATGTCTTCGGGGGTGCCGCCCACAGGAACCAGGCCAGACAGAGCCAGGCTGTCGATGACCACTTTGTCTTTCAAAGCGGCGTTGATGGCGGCATTGGCTGCAGCCACTGTGCTAGCTGGTGTTTTGGCAGGGGCATAGAAGCCGAACCATTCTTCAACCACCAAGTCAGGGAAGCCTTGCTCCACAAACGTTGGCACATCGGGCAAGAACGGCGAACGCTTGGCACCAGAGGTGGCGATCACGCGCAGCTTGCCAGCTTTGTGGTTAGCCAAGAAGTCACCGTGTGGTGTGACCATGGCAGCGAGCTGGCCACCGATCACATCAGTGACGCCTGGCACAGAGCCGCGATACGGGATGTGCTTGAGTTCAACGCCAGTGTTGATACTGAGCATCGCGCCCAAGAAGTGAGGCGTAGAACCCGCAGCAGGCGAGCCATAGCTGGCATCGTTTGGATTGGCTTTGGCCCAAGCCAAGAAGTCTTTCACGTTTTTCACACTGGCGGGCACCATTGGGCCTACAGCTAAACCATGTGTCAGCATGGACGCCATGGCAACAGGGACGAAGTCTTTGAATGGGTCGTAGCTGAGCTTGGCGTAGATGTGCTGGTAGATCGACATCATTGAGTAGGGCGTGAGCAACAAGGTGCTGCCATCCGCAGGGGCAATCTTGACGGCCTCGACCGCGATGCGGCCTGCAGCGCCTGTTTTGTTTTCGACGACGCCAGCGTTTTTGCTGTAGACGCCGTTGCCCAGTTTGTCGCCAATGCGGCGGCTGGTCACGTCAGCGGTACCACCGGCGGGAAAGCCATTGATGATTTTGATTTGTTCCAAAGGCAGTGCACCGCTTTGTGCAAAAGCACTGAAGGGCGTAATGGCTGCCATCGCGACGGGCGTGAGGGCGGTTTGGATGAATTGACGACGATTGCTCATGGTTTGTCTCCTAGCTTGGTTTGTGGTGAGTTGAGTGAGGGAAAAGGGATTAGCGCGGTGCCATACGTAACGCACCATCCAAGCGAATGACTTCGCCGTTGAGATGGTTGTTGGTCACGATATGACAAGCGAGCTGGGCAAACTCTTCGGGTTTACCCAAGCGTGAAGGGAAGGGGATGGAGGCCGCCAAGGACTGTTGCACAGCTTCGGGTAAGGTCTTCATCAGTGGTGTGGCAAACAAGCCAGGGGCGATGGTGCACACGCGAATGCCGTGTTGCGCTAAGTCGCGCGCCATGGGCAAGGTCATGCTGACCAAGCCACCTTTGGATGCGCTGTAGGCTTGTTGGCCTACTTGGCCATCGAAAGCGGCGACGGATGCAGTGAACATCATGACACCGCGTTGACCGTCTTCACCGGCGGGCAACTTTGCGCATTCAGCCGCAAACAAGCGGCTGATGTTGTAAGCGCCCACGAGGTTGACGTTGACCACGCGTGCGAAGTCCTCTAGGGGTGCCGCGTTGCCATCTTTGCCCACGATGCGTTTGGCTGTGCCAATGCCTGCGATGTTCATCAAGATGCGGGCAGGGCCATGGGCTGCCGTGGCTTTGGCCAGTGCAGCTTGCACGCTGTCGGTGTTGGTAATGTCGCATTGGCAGGCAATGCCACCAATGTCGGCGGCTACTTTTTCAGCCAGCTCTAAGTTCACATCGATGACGGCCACTTTGGCGCCGAGACGGGCCAACTCGCGAGCGGTGGCTTCACCGAGGCCTGATGCGCCCCCAGTGACTAATACGGCTTGTCCTTGAATGTCCATGTTCGTGTTCCTTTTATTGCGGCAGCAAGATGTGAGGGGCTGTGCCTTCGTGCAGGGCTTGCACCAAAGCATCGCGGTGCTTGAGCACGGCGCGTTGGTTGATCGAGCCTTTGTCGGTCACTTCACCTTTGTCGATGGACGGCGGCTCGCTCAACAACACGGCGCGCGCTATGCGCGAGGCGCTGCCAGTCGAGGTTTCTGCCAAGTGGTTGAGCACGCTTTGAAAGTGGGCCACTACAGGGGTGCTAGCCAACACATCGGCCATGCGGGCGTCTGCGCCTAAACCACTCAGGCCACGTACGGCCGCTGTTGGGAAAATCATGGCGCCTACTTCTTTGCGGTTCAAGCCTGTGACGACCACATCTTGGATGTAGGGGGCGCCTGCACCAATAACCTTGGCACGTAACGGGCCCACGCTCACGAAGGTTCCGGTGGCGAGTTTGAAGTCTTCAGCAATGCGGCCGTCAAACCTCAAGCCTTGGTGCACATCGGTTTCATCAATCCACTTCACTGCGTCGCCTGTGCAGAAGAAGCCTTCATCGTCAAAGTGATCACGCGTTTCTTCTGGCGCACGCCAGTAGCCGGGTGTGATGTTCGGGCCTTTGTAGCGAATTTCGATTTTGTCGCCGTCTGGAATCAGCTTGATTTCCAAACCCGGCGTGGGCACGCCAAGGTCGGCGGTTTTTACATGGGGGTTGGTCACAAACAAAGCAAAGGGGCCAGACTCTGTCATGCCCAAGCCTGTGGTCATCGCAATGCGTTCACCCACTTCACGCTCTTGGCTGGCATACAAGCTGTCCCAAATAGGCTGAGCCATCGCAGCGCCTGCATAGAAAAACATGCCTACACGACTGAGCAAGTTTTTGCGCAACGCATCGTCGGTTTGCATGGCGCTGGCAATGGCTTCAAAACCGGTGGGGACGTTGAAGTAAACGGTGGGTGCAATCTCGCGCAAGTTGCGCAAGGTTTCGTTGATGAGCGCTGGCGTGGGCTTGCCATCATCAATATAGAGCGTGCCGCCGTTGTAGATGACCATACCGAAGTTGTGATTGCCACCGAAGGTGTGGTTCCATGGCAGCCAGTCGATCAGCACGGGTGGCTGCTCCGCCAACAATGGCATGGATTGGCACATCTGCTGTTGGTTGGCGCACCACATGCGGTTGGTGTTCATCACGGCCTTGGGCATCTTGGTGGAGCCTGAGGTGAACAAAAACTTGGCGATGGTGTCCGGCCCTGTGGCTTGCATGGCTGCATCCACTGCGGGTGTGATGGGCGTGGCCAACAGGTCTGCAAATGAGGTGTTCTTGTGGCCTTCGGCTGTACCGTGGGTCAACACCACTTCGACATCAGAGCCCACAGCCGTTTGA
Source organism: Comamonadaceae bacterium (assembly GCA_947374535.1). The sequence goes on from CANCCJ010000164.1 coordinate 5,007, forward strand.
ATGGCTTTGCCGTAGCGTGCTGCATCTGCAGCAAACACCAAGCCGGGGGTGAGTGTGGTCAAGATGTGGCGCAGCTTGTCGTAGTCTTGGCTGATGGTGGAGTAGGCCGGAGACGCAGGGCAATAAGGCACACCGGCCACCATGCAGCCCAAGGCCATCAAAGCATGTTCAAGGTCGTTCTCAGACAAGATCACCACAGGGCGGTCTGCGCTGAGCCCTCGGTTGATCAAACCTTGTGCGATGTGACGGGCAGACGCGAGGGCTTCGGCATAGCTGATGGGGTGCCAGTCGCCTGAGGTGCCATCGGTGTTTTTCACGCGACGTGCAAACAGGGTTTGCGTTGGCTTTTCTTTGGCCCAATGCACCAAACGATCGGTCATGCGCTCGGCATAGGCGTCAAGCGCTTGGTCTGCCATCATGTAGCGGATGCCGTTTTGGCCTTCACGCATCTTCACGCGTGTGACGCCAAACTTCATGTCACGAAATTTCACTGCAGTCATGGTTTGTCTCCGGTTGAGGCTGTGATCAGCTCTTCTGAACCTTGGCGGCGCGACCTTCTAAGAAGTCTTGAACGCGCTTCTTGGCTTCGGGGGCCGCTTGTGCAATGGCCGACA
>CANCCJ010000165.1 GCA_947374535.1 Comamonadaceae bacterium
TTTACATGAAAGCTGGTGATGTGATTGAAATCGAAATCACTGGCTTAGGCACCCTACGCAACGTGGTGTCAAACGCCGCTTAAAGGAAAAATAATGTCTGAATCAAAAAACTCTTTACGAATTGCGGTCGACATTGGCGGCACATTCACAGATATGGCTTGCTTTGACGAGTCCACAGGTGCGATTTCATTCGGTAAAGCACTCTCAACCCATGGCGAACTGGTCACAGGTATCCAAAACACCCTAGATAACGCTGGCATTGATTTAAGCAATGGCTATCTGTTCCTGCACGGCTCAACCATTGCGATCAACACCTTGCTTGAGCGCAATGGCGCAAAAACCGCTTTGCTGATCACGGAAGGCTTTCGTGACATCTATGAAATTGGCCGCGTGAATCGACCAGATGCCTACAACCTGTTCTTTTCAAAGCATGAGCCTCTGGTCCCGCGCTCACTGCGCTACGAGGTATCAGAGCGTTTGCGTGCCGATGGCTCCTTACACAAGCCCTTAGATGAAGAGGCTGTGCGCGCACTTGCACAAGAACTGAAAGCAAAGCACATTGAAGCAGTTGCTGTGCTGCTATTGCATTCGTACCGCAACCCTGACCACGAACGTCGCGTCAAGGCCATCTTGCAAGAGGAAATTCCAGGTGCATTTGTGACGGCATCGCATGAGCTATCACAGGAATACCGCGAGTTTGAACGCGTATCGACAGCCGTAGCGAATTCGTATGTCGGTCCGCGTGTCTCGGACTACCTCGGTGAGCTAGAGCATCACTTGAGCGACAAGGGATTTAAAGGTGATTTTTATGCTGTGCAATCTACCGGTGGCTTATTTCCCGTAGAGCATGCGCGCCGCGATTGCGTGCGCATGCTTGAGTCTGGCCCTGCTGCGGGTGTGATTGGCGCGCAGGCAATTTGCGAACAATTGGGAATGCCAGATTCCATTGCCTTTGACATGGGCGGAACAACGGCAAAGGCTGGCGTGATCAGTGAAGGTCGTCCATTGACGACAGGCAGTGCGCTCATCGGGGGTTATGAAAAGGCTTTGCCAATTCAGATCCCAATGATGGACATTTTTGAAGTGGGCACGGGCGGTGGTTCTATTGCGCGCGTTGAGTTGGGAAATTCATTGCGCGTTGGCCCCCGCTCTGCAGGCAGCATGCCTGGGCCCGTTTGCTACGGTCGCGATGGCACTGAACCCACGGTGACAGATGCCAACCTGATTCTGGGTCGCTTAGATGAACACAACTTCCTCGGTGGCGAAATGCCTTTGTACTTGGACCGTGCCAAGCACGCCATGGAGGAAAAAATCGCAAAGCCTTTGGGCTTGGATGCAACCAAGGCAGCAGATGGCATTTTGCGTATCGCTGTGACACAAATGTCTCATGCCGTTAAAGCCGTCACGACTGAGCGAGGTCTAGATGCAGGCAGTTTCACCATGGTGGTGTATGGCGGCGCAGGCCCACTACACGCCTCTGCCATTGCGCGTGAAATTGGTATCCGCAAGGTCTTGATTCCACATGCGCCTGGTTACTTCTCTGCCTATGGCATGTTGTTCAGCGACTTGCGCTATGACTATGTCCGCTCGGTGTTCCGCCGCTTGGACAGCTTGTCATTTGATGAAATCGAAGCCTATTACAAAGAGATGGAAGACGAAGGCCGTGCAGCAATTGGTGCTTCACAAATTCGTCCAGAAGAAATCGTCTTTGAGCGTGCCGCAGACATGCGTTACTTCGGCCAAGAGCATGCAGTGACAGTTGACTTACCTCACGAGTTTTTTGTCAGCAAAGACCGTGCGGCAATCAAAAATCATTTTGATGAAGTGCACAAAGTGCGCTACGGAACTTCTGCCCCCAAAGAAGCGGCAGACATTGTCAGCTTGCGCGTCACCGTGTTGGGCCGTATGAAAAAACCGCCACGCAACGCCGTGGAATCCGGAGAAGCATCCCCTGATGCGAAAGCTTTGCGTGCGCACAAGCCCGTCTATTTCCGCAGTGCGGGTCAGTTTGTTGATACGGCTGTCTATCGACGCGATTTGCTCAAGAGCGGCAATGAGTTTCATGGCCCAGCACTCGTGGAAGAGCATGCATCCACCACCGTCGTTCAACCAGGCGACAGCGTCAAAGTTGATCTGTACGGCAACCTTCAAATTTCCATCGGGAGTGACCGCTCATGAGCACGACACAAGTACAACACGTTAATGCACAGACTGTAGATCCAGTCATTGTGGAAATCATCCGTAATGGCTTATTTGCTGTAACGGAGGAAATGAAAACCAACTTGATGCGCACCGCATACAACCTCATCATTTATGAAGCGTTGGATTTCACGGTCGGTCTATTTACCAAGGAGGGGGATACTGTTTCTATCGGTTTGGGGTTGCCGATGTTCATTCGAGGCATGTCTGAAACAGTCAAGTCGAAGATTCGTCACTTTGGTTATGAAAACATCCATCCCGGCGATATCTTGGTGACGAATGATGCCTACACCACAGGCAGCCACTTGAACCACTTCACATTCACGATGCCTGTGTTTCATGATGGTGAGCTGATTGGCTTTACCTGTTGCATGGCGCACTGGTTAGATGTGGGCGGCAGCTTGGGGCAGATCACAACTGATATTTATTCCGAAGGCATCCAGATTCCTATCGTGAAGTATCAAACTGCAGGCAAAGTCAACCAAGACTTGCTGGACATCATTGCGATGAATGTGCGTATGCCTGAGCGTGCTTTGGGTGACTTACGCGCCCAAATCACGGCCATCACTACTGGTGAGCGTCGATTCTTGGAGTTGGTGCAGCGTTACGGAAATCATGACGTCCAAGCCTCCATTCTTCAAATCATGGATGCCTCTGAAGCGCTCGCTCGCCAAAACACATTGTCTATTCCGGATGGCGTGTACGAAGCCGAATCCTTCATGGATGACGATGGTTTAGAAATTGGTAAACGTATTCCGATTCGCGTCAAGGTCACCGTCAAAGGCGATGAGATGGAAGTGGACCTGTCGGATGTGAGCAAGCAAGTCAAAGGCTTCTACAACTCTGGTTTCACAACAGGTATTGCTTGTGCGCAAGTCGCCTACAAGTGCTTGACCACGCCGACAGACTACCCCGTGAATGACGGTAGTTTTCGACCGCTGAAGGTCATCATGCCAATGGGCACTGTCATCAGTGCTGAGCGTCCATACCCTATGCGTGTTTGGATGACTTTCCCAATGACTGTGATCGACACCATTTTCAAAGCACTCGCACCAGCGATTCCTCATCGCGCCATTGCTGGCCACCATGCTGATTTGGTATTTCCCAACATTCATGGCATTTCGCCTGAAGATGGTCGCTTGTTCATTGTGGGCATTGGCCCATTGGGCGGTGGCTGGGGCGCCAAGTCGCGTGAAGACGGCGTCTCTGTGACGGTGTGCATCAACGATGGCGACACGCACAACAGCCCAACCGAACAACTGGAAGCGAAATATCCTGTTCTGGTTGAAAGCTATAAGATTCGTGAAGACAGTGCAGGTGCGGGCGAGTTCCGTGGTGGCTTGGGCGCAGAGATGGTGGTGCAGGCGTTATCACCGTTCTCTGTGACCACTCGAATCGACCGCATGCATTGCAAACCTTGGGGTTTAGAAGGTGGCGGAGAAGCCGCTGGCAATGGCATTGCCATTCGTCACAAAGGTGAGTGGAGCTCTGATTTGCCCAACGCCAAAATCTTCAATGTCCGCTTAGAACGCGGCGATGCCTACAAGATGCTTTCTGGTGGTGGCGGCGGTTTTGGCAGCCCATTCAAGCGTGACGCAGATGCAGTGGCGCATGACGTGCGCGAAGGCTATGTCAGCCGCGAAGCTGCTGAAAAACTCTACGGCGTGGCCTTGGATGACAACTTTGTAGTGAAGCCATCTGAGACTCAGCTTTTGCGAAGCAAAGCCCTTGCCTGAGTTATTTGAAATGACAGCATCCCAACAGCAAGCTGCTTACCTCTCCGGTCTTTGGAATCGGTTATCAGGTCAGCACGTTGCAATGGGATGCTCATGCACGATGAGTGGCATGAGTGTCACGCTCGAAGATTTCGAGCTAGACATCGCTGACTATTTATGGGCGGAAAGTGAACGACTAGGCCAGACAGATGTCGTGGCTTTTTTGCTTGCACCAGGCCCTATCGCCTCACAAAACCAAGCCATTCGAAACATCTTGAGCCGCTTGGAAGATGACGAGGAAGTGAGTGAATCTGTGACAGGTTGGTTGCTGCCACGCATGACAAAAACGATTGAGTCATACGCCAAGCTTCACGGACCTGCACCTGAGGCCCCCTTATTTGGAGGTTCATCCGCATGGCGCAAAGGTTACAGAGATTAAGCAGGTGTGAGTTCAAAATTTAATTGGAGACAAACATGATTTCATTGACTAAAAAAATGCTATCCATTGCATTGCTGACGGCAACCGCATTTGCATCGGCACAGACAAAATTCCCAGATGGCACGATCAAATTGATCGTGCCATTTGCTGCGGGTGGCGGTGTGGATAACGCCGCACGTTTGATTGCAAAACAGATGCAATCCAATTTGAATGTCTCCATCGTGGTGGAGAACAAACCCGGTGCCAGCGGAATAATTGGCGCTAAGTTTGTTCAAACATCCACGCCTGACGGGCAGACTTTGCTTTTCTCTGCCTCCACACAAGCATTGACCAAGCTGGTCATTGCAAACCCACCCTACGACCCATTGACTGATTTTTCTTATGTGGCACGCGTGGGTGAAGCGCCGTTACTCATGGTCATTGCGCCGACATTGCCACAAACGAAATTGAAAGATGTCATGGATGCAGCCAAACAAAATCCAGACAAATGGACCGCTGGTTTGCCAGCATTAGGCGCAGCCAGTCATTTGGCCACATTGATGTTTGCCAAAGAAGGCAATCTGAATCTGACCATGACAGCCTACAAAGGCACAGCACCAGCATTGACGGATGTCGCCGGTGGACACTCGCAAATTTTGATTGACTCCATCATCTCGCTGCAGTCGATGGCTAAAGCTGGCAAAGTCAAGCCCATCATCGTCACTTCAGCAAAACGTAGTTCTGTGATGCCAAATGTGCCCACCGCATCTGAGAGTGGCTATCCCAAATTTGTCACCGAGTCTTGGTATGGCATTTGGGCGCCAAAAGGAACACCTGATGACCGAGTTCAATTGCTCAATAAGGCGGCCAATGAAGCGGTGCGACAACTCACCAAATCGGGTGCTTTTGAACAGCTCGGCATTGAGCCCGTCGTAGAGTCAGTCGATGAATTCAAGAAGTACACAGGAAAGTACATCACCGAGAATGCAGAACTGTTAAAGGGCGCAGGCTTTAAACCTGAGTAAGCCAGCCGTGCGGCAAATGCCAGTCAGTTAGACCACTGACTGGCATTTTTTATTACGCATTCAGAATTACCCAAATCAAAAAAAGGAATACTTTCAATTACCATTCAGGCTCACTTAATGAGCACTAAATGGGTCTTAATTGGAACGAAATTAAATCTAGGGCATTGCTTTTTAGCAAAACCTGGGCTGATGCCAGCAACGAAGACAGCGAAGCCAAACCCTTCTGGATTGCCTTCTTTGAAATA
>CANCCJ010000166.1 GCA_947374535.1 Comamonadaceae bacterium
CCAACGGGGCCATGATGCCGCGCGTCTCCAAAGTCAGGCCAACGAGGCGTACCAACGTGCCGCTGCGTTGCGGTTCGGGGGTACGCAGCTTGGGCAAGCTGCTTTGAACTTCTTTGGCAAAGTCGAGCATGGGTATGTTTTTATTTCACTTCAATCATGCCGCGAATAGCGGCTGCCACGCGGCTCTGGTCTGCTTGCACCACCATGCGGACAACACCAACTTTATCTTCGTAACTGTTCGCGCTGTTGAGCAATTCTGGTGGGATGGTTGGCTTTTTGGCCTTTTGTTGCTCTTTGCGAATGCGCTCTTTGATTTCGGCCAAGCTCTCGCCTTCGCGAATTTCAATCTCACCATCAGCCAAGGCCTCCTCCTCGACAGCATCGACGGGTGCATCGGCTGTGGCTTCATCCTGAACAGCCACCACTTCGGCAGGCGTTTCTTCCACAGGCGCTTCTGTGACCTCGGCAGTCTCCTCTTGCAAGCTGGTCTCAGGGACCACCTCTGCCACAGGTTCAGGCACCACTTCGGGTTCTGGCTCTGATTCGAAAACAGGTTTAGGTCTTGGTTTTTCCGGTTTTTCCAAGAGCAACATTTGATATTTGATTTTGTCAGCACGTTGGGCTTCAAACAATTCGGCTTTACGAATCATCTCGCGCTCAACCGCCGCGACGGCTGCTTTTTGCATGTCACTGTTAGAGGCCACTTGGCCCACCATGTTGAGCACAAATGGACGCACGATGGTCACAATCACGACCATGAAAATCAAACCCATCAACAAGGTATTGATGACTTCAGGAATGAACATCGTTGTCCTCCACTTCTTCTTGCGTCTCTGAGATGGGTTGCGCCAAAGACGACTTCTCGCGCCACTCAGACACATCCACCAGCAAGGCATGCGCCAAGCCTTCTAGGCGATGTGCCACCAAATCTTCGACCACCGTGTCGTTGGCAAATACACGTACGCTGCCGGGTTGCATGTCATGCACAGCTTCAAGGCGCATACCTTTGATGAAGTCAGCACTTTGCATTTCTAAACGGTTTTTATCTTCCGGGTTGAGCTCCAACACCACCGCCCCATGCACGGGGTGATCCAGCTCATCCAAGCAACGCTGAACCAAACGCTCAATCGCTTTGCTGGAGGTTTGAAGCTCACCCACCACGACCTGCTCTGCAATGTGCAGGGCCAGGCGTTTGAGTGGTTCAAAAAATTTCTTAGGGTCTGCCATCAAGCCGTTTAGCTCGGTCGACGCGTTTTCAAATAACACACGCTGTGCCGCCATTTCTTCGGCCACAGCTTCACGCGCCGCTTGCTCGCCCTCTTTCAGGCCTTGTGCTTTACCCTGCTCTAGACCTTGCTCTAACCCTAACTGTTGCCCCTCTTCCAGACCTTCAGCTTTGCCTTGTTCAAGCCCTTTGGCGAGACCTTCGGCCATGGCCTTTTCAACCGCTTCAGCCAGCTGGGTCGCCGCTTCTTCTTGCGCTTGAGCTAAGCCTTTGGCAAATTGTTCTGCCTCACGTTGCGCGACTTCTTCAGCAGAGATTCCCCCCACAACAGCGGGTAACTCAGGCTCTGCTGACAACGTTGGCGTCTCTTCAACAGTTTCGGCAACGACTTCAGGTTCAACCACCTCAAGGGGCTCAGCGGGCGCTGCGTCTATGGGCAGAGGTTCGACCATCACTTCATCTGGCACATCGGGATGAATCACGATGGGGTCAGCCACTTTTTCATCCGATGTGATGGGGCTGACCACCAAAGTCTCCGCCAACTCCGCTTGCGCCAAAGCGCGTTGCAGCACGGACGGATCGACGTTGACACTCAACGTAGAGCGACGTGTCGCAGCAAATGAGTCCATGACAAACGGCAAATGCGCGTTGGTCTCTGAAGCAACTTGGGATGGGGATTTTTCTTCACCAAACGATTCGTTGCGGTGCTCGCTTTCTAAAAGCGCCAGCGAAGCTTGGGCTTGTGGCGACAGCGGTTGACGCATCGGTTGGTAATGCGCAGCCGAGAATCCGCCGGACTTGGCTGGATAGTTCAGGTCCGTGAAGGCTGTCGGCTCATCACTGGTCCAACTGGTCGTGGCATAGCCACGACTGCTCAGTTTTTTGGTGATGCCGGCATTGGGCTGCCAAGGAACGTCAGCCCGAACGGGATGGGGTTGATTAAACAAAGTCTGCGCCGCCCAAGATCAGTTCACCAGAATCAGACAACTTACGCGCTTTGCGCATGATTTGCTTTTGCGCATCCTCCACGTCCGCCATGCGTTGTGGTCCTTTAGCCTCCATGTCATCGCGGAACATACCGCGTGCACGCTCAGACATGTTGTCAAAGAATCGCGCTTGGCATGGCTCGCTGGCATTTTTCAATGCCATCATCAACATATCAGGCTCAACAGCGCGCATAAGCACTTGAATACCTTTGTTGTCCACGCTGACCAAGTTCTCAAAGGTGAACATATTGTCTTGAATCTTGAGCATCAAGTCAGGGTCAATGTCGTTCAAACCGTTCATGATGCTGGCTTCCAGCGCAGTTTTAGTCAAGTTCATGATCTTGGCGGCGGCTTGAATGCCACCAAAACTGGAAGATTGGGCCGAAGCGTTCTTGGAAAACTGCTGCTTCATGATGGCTTCAAGTTCGGCCATCGCTGAAGGCTGTACGGTGTCTAAACTCGCCACGCGCTGAATGACCTCGGCACGCGAGTCAGGGGGTAAGTAGTTCAACACATCGGCAGCGACTTCGCTCTCTAAGAGAGACAAGATGATGGCCACGACTTGTGGGTGTTCGCCACGGATCATGTCGGCAATGCCGCGTGCATCCATCCACGACAAAATGTCCAGCCCCTTGGTGCCTTGGCCCGGCATGATGCGACCCAACACGGAAGCCGCTTTGTCATCGCCCAAGGCTAGACGCATGACTTTTTCAACATAGTCTGCACCACCAATGCTGACATTGTTTTGGCTCTTCAAATGGTCGACAAATTCGTCGAGTACATAGTTCACTGCTTCTTGCGAGAAGTTGGCCACCTGCACCATCGCAGCGCCCAGCGCTTGAACTTCATTGGGGCTCAAGTACTTGATGATTTCTGCCGCTTGCTCTTCACCGAGCAAGAGCATCAAGACAGCAGCACGTTGGGTGCTGGTAATGCCTGCGAGCTCAGCTCGCAGTTTGTCGGTCATCACAATAGAGTCATCAGCCATGATTCAAATCCTCGGAAAATTTATTACTTCTCGATCAAGCTCTTGAGTACACCCGCCACGCGGGTGGAGTCCTCAGCCATGATCATGCGAATCAACGCCACTTTATCGTCATACGAATTGGCTGTGTTGAGCAAGTCCGCAGAAATCGACTGTTTCTTAGGTTTCATGCTCGCCATGCGGGCCTTCACCGATTCCAGCGATTCGCCCTCTTCAATTTCAATTTCTTCGGATGACTCTGCAACCGCGATAGTGGCCGCGTGGCGTGCTTCCGCTTCGGCTGCAATTTGTGCATCACGTTCGGCGCGCAGCGCTTCTTCACGGAGTCGCGCCTCTTCAGCCGCAATAGCATCTGCCGCGGCCTTGGCTTCTGCCGCAATGCGGGCTTCTTCCGCTGTACGAGTTGCATTTTCTACCAAACGGGCAGACTCTTCAGCCGCACGTATGGCCTCTTCAGAAATACGTAACATTTCGCCTTCGTGTTCTCTCTTAGCATGGGCTGCCGCAGCTTTTGCAGCCGCGTTCTCGGCTATGGCCACATCAATCGACATCTGCGCTTGGTTGGTCGCTGCATCAGCGGCAGCCGCAGCCAGTGCTTTGGGATCAATCTCAGGAGTCAAGATACGCTTCACGACCGGACGAACTAAGGTTAATAGAATTAATAAAAAGATGCCTACTACGACGCCAGAATTCACTATCACTTGGTAGTTTTCGTCACGATACCAAGGAATCACATTAGGGTCGTACTGAGGCTCAAACTTGGTACCCACCACGGTGACCACGTCACCACGGTCATTGTTAAAGCCAACAGCGCCCTTGACCAGTTGGTTCAAGCGTTCAATTTCTTCAGGTGTGTAAGGAATAGATGTCGGTGTTGAACCATCGGCATTCTTTTCAACCTTGGCACCAGGCGCCACAGGACGCTCGTTGATCAGCACGCCCACACCAATCTTGGTGATCGTGCCCATGGCACCTTTGGTGTGGCGTACAGCGCGGTCGAGTTCGTAGTTTTTGGTGCTACGAGCCGTCACTTGCACACCTTTTTCGCTCACGCCCTTCAGGGGATCGGCGTTGGTTTGCGTGGTCGCCTGAGGGTTGGTAGGTGCTGGCGGTGTGTTGGACAACGAGCCAGGGATACCCACCGCATCACGGAAGGTGTTGCGGTCTTCCACAAACAATTCAGAACGTGTCTTCGGGCCTTTGTCTTGTGAGTCAAAGTCTTCGGTGGTCACTTCGGTTTGCGTGAAATCCAAGCTCATGCTCACCTGCGCAGTCACGTTGGTCTCGCCCACGATGGGGGCCAACAACTGAATCAAGCGGGTGCGATAGAGGTCTTCCATCTGTTGCTTGTGGGTGAGCTGTTGCGCGGTCAAGCCCAAAGGCGCTTCTGTCAACATGTCGTTCATCAAGCTACCGAAGTTGTCAACCACTGACACGTTTTCAGGCGCAAGGTAAGGCACGCTAGAAGCCACTAATTGGATGATGGCTTGCACGTTGGCCGATGAAATGGTGCGGCCAGGCAAACGCGTGATGATCACTGACGCCTTGGTCGGTGCGCGGTCACGCACAAACACGCTTTGCTTGGGTGCGGCCAAATGGACGCGGGCTGATTTGATGCCGCCGATTTGCACAATGCTGCGCGCCAGCTCTTGTTCCATCGCATTGTTGTAACGCACTTGCTCCATGAACTGGCTGGTGGTCATGGCCGGCATGTCTTTGAGGTTGTCCATGCCCGAAGCTTCGGTGCGTGGCAACCCTTTGGAAGCCAACAACATGCGGGCTTCTTGGTAACGGTTGGTAGGTACAGAAATTTGACCGGTGTTGGCATCCACTTCAGGTTTGTAGTCGCCCGTCTTCAAGGCTTCGATGGCTAACTGCTTGTCAGCATCGTTGAGCATCAGCACCAAAGGACGGTAAGGCGTGGGCTTCATCGACGTGAAGAACACAGCCACCGACACCAGCAGCATGAAGATCACCACGAATGGCAGGACCTTTCGCACACTGGGTTGGCGCAACACATCCATCACCACAGCGCCGGGGCCTTCTTTGGCATTGATCCATGCAGGCATACGGTTCGTATCGCCTGCAGCACCATTTGAGTTGGCGGAGCCAGTGTTCTCTAGCCCTGTGGCTGTGGGCATGCCCACAGCGTTCATGTTTAAGGTATCGGTTGCCATATCAGTCTCTCAATCCTGTATCAAACAGGCATGTTCATGATTTCTTCGTACGCTTTCATCACTTTGTTGCGTACTTGCAAGGTGGCTTCAAAAGCCAGTGACGATTT
>CANCCJ010000167.1 GCA_947374535.1 Comamonadaceae bacterium
TGGTTTGCCAGCCTGCGCGCGCCACGGCAAACCCAGCAGCCATGCCCGCAATACCACCGCCCGCAATCAACATATTTCGATTCATGTACGTGATTGTGCTATGTCTGTAAGCCTCTAAAAGCACGCAGTCCCGCCTATGATTTGCGGTATCTCAAAAACACCGGAGACCTCCACATGCAACGCCGTCAACTGCTGCAAGCTGCGAGCTTGAGTCTTGTGTCCACCGCCGCACTGGCCCAAGACAAATTCCCCAACCCTAGCAAAACCATCATGTGGATTTGCCCCTACGCAGCGGGCGGCAACGCCGACAGCCGCTCGCGCCAAGTGGCCAAGGCCATGGGCACGATTCTGGGTCAGCCCATCATCATCGACAACAAGGCCGGTGCTGGCGGCAACATTGGCACCGAAGCCATTGCGCGCGGCAAACCCGATGGCTACACCCTCGGCATGGGCAACTTCGCGCCCTTGGCTGTGAATCAAGCTTTGTTTAAAAAACTCAACTTCGACCCACTCCACGATCTCACCCCCATTTGCCTGATTGAGCGCGGCCCTCTCATCTTGATGGTGCGCAACGACTCGCCCTACAAAACCGTCAAAGACCTCGTGGCGGCTGCCAAAGCCGCTCCTGGCAAACTCAGCTACGGCTCTGGTGGCATTGGAGGCTCACACCATTTGAGTGGAGCATTGTTTGAGCACTCTGCTGGCATCGACATGATTCACGCACCTTACAAAAGCGGCTCTGCCGCTGCCACCGATTTGATGGGCGGCCAAGTGCACATGATGTTTGAACAAATGTATGCCGCCATGCCTTCGATTCAAGGCGGACGGATGCGCGCTTTGGCCATCACCAGCAAAAAACGCTCACCTTTGCTGCCAAACATCCCCACCATGGCAGAGCAAGGTTTTCCTGAAGTCGAGGTGCTCAACTGGCAAGGCCTGATTGGCCCCAAAGGCATGTCGCCTGAGCTGATCAAACAACTCAACACCGTGTGCAACCAAGCACTTCTAACGGCGGAAGTGAAAGAAAAAATCTTGAGCCAAGGCAACGAAGTGGGTGGTGGCACGCCCGAGCAATTTGCGGCCCTCATCAAGGCAGAAGCCCCACGTTGGGCAAAAGTCGTGCGGGATGCGAAAATCGACCCTGAATGATTTTTTTAGCTGCCCTGTAAGCAGCACACCTTTATGACCACACTCAAAGCCCCCGAGCTCCTGCTACCCGCAGGTTCGCTCGACAAATTGCGCGCCGCTTATGACTTCGGCGCAGATGCCGTGTATGCAGGCCAACCCCGTTACAGCTTGCGTGCGCGCAACAACGAGTTCCGCCTTGAGCAAATTGGCATCGGCATTGCCGAAGCCCATGCACGTGGCAAAAAATTCTTTTTGACCAGCAACTTGCTGCCGCACAACGACAAGGTGCGCACTTATATACGCGACATCGAGCCCATCATCGCGATGAAGCCCGATGCCCTCATCATGGCCGACCCAGGCCTGATCATGATGGTGCGCGAGAAGTGGCCTGAGGTGGATATTCACCTCTCGGTGCAAGCCAACACGGTCAACTGGGCTGCGGTGAAGTTTTGGCAAAACGTGGGCGTCAAGCGCATCATCTTGTCGCGCGAACTCAGCTTTGACGAGATTGAAAAAATCCGCCAAGAGTGCCCCGACATGGAGCTGGAAGTGTTTGTGCACGGCGCGTTGTGCATTGCCTACTCGGGCCGTTGTTTGTTGTCGGGCTACTTCAACCGCCGCGACCCCAACCAAGGCACTTGCACCAATGCCTGCCGCTGGAGCTATGGCACCCAAGCCAGCGCCACCGACCCCAACACCGGCGAAGCCATGGCCATCCCCATGGAAGGCGACTTTGACTTTGCCAAGTCGCAGCAAGAAGCCGAGTCCAGCTTCTCGTCCTGCGGCAACGGCGAGCGCCACCCTGCCGCCGACAACATTTACTTGCTTGAAGAAAAAGGCCGCCCTGGCCAGCTCATGCCCATCATGGAAGACGAGCATGGCACCTACATCATGAACAGCAAAGACTTGCGGGCCGTGGAATACGTGGAGCGCCTCACCAAAATTGGCGTCGACTCACTCAAGATCGAAGGTCGCACCAAATCGCTTTACTACGTGAGTCGCACCGCGCAGGTGTATCGCCGTGCCATTGACGATGCCGTGGCTGGTCGCCCCTTCAATCCCGAGCTCATCACCGAACTCGAAGGCTTGGCCAACCGTGGCTACACCGCGGGTCTGATGGACCGCCGCCCCGCCAACGACTACCAAAACTACGAAACCGGCCACTCCATCGCCCACCGCAGCCAGTTTGTGGGCGAAGTGCGTGGCGTGGCAAACGGCTGGGCGGAGATTGAAACCAAAAACAAATTCTCAGTCGGCGACATGATTGAGATCATTCACCCCAGTGGCAACCGCAAGGTCAAGCTAGAGCAGATGAAAGACAAGAACGGCGCGTCCATCGACGTGGCTGCAGGCAGCCCCACGCATGTGTGGATTCCTGTGGATGGACCGGCTGAAGGCGGTTTGTTGGCTCGCATGTTCTAAGCCACACAACACACCAAACAAAACCCCCGCAAGGCTCACGCTTTGCGGGGGTTTGTTTTGTTACCCAGCGCCGAAACGCTGGGTGAAAAAGCAGACAGCTTACGCAGTCACGCCCTTAGCCGTTTCCACATACTCGTCGATCTGGTTGAAGTTCAGGTACTTGTAAATGGCTTCGCCATCTTTGTTCACCACGCCCATGGCTTCGTGATACTCGGCCACAGTCGGGAACTTGCCCATCTTCGAGGTGATGGCAGCCAATTCAGCAGAGGCCAAGTACACATTGGTGTTCTTGCCCAAGCGGTTGGGGAAGTTACGTGTGGAGGTAGACACCACCGTCGCGCCTTCACGCACTTGCGCTTGGTTACCCATGCACAAGGAGCAGCCGGGCATTTCGGTGCGTGCACCGGCCGTGCCGAACGCAGCGTAATGACCTTCTTTGATCAACTCGCTCTCGTCCATCTTCGTTGGAGGTGCGACCCACAACTTGACAGGAATGTCGCGCTGACCGCCGAGCAGCTTGGCAGCTGCGCGGAAGTGACCAATGTTGGTCATGCAAGAACCGATGAAGGCTTCGTCGATGTGAGTGCCAGCCACTTCAGACAAGAACTTGGCATCATCTGGGTCGTTCGGGCAGCACACGATGGGCTCTTTGATGTCGGCCAAGTCGATTTCGATGATGTGTGCGTACTCGGCATCTTTATCGGCTTCGAGCAGGTTAGGCGCAGCCAACCATTGCTCAACCTTCTCGATACGACGTGCCAAAGTGCGTGCATCGGCGTAACCGTCGGCAATCATGTTCTTCATCAACACGACGTTGGACTTGAGGTATTCCTGCACGGGCTCTTTGTTGAGCTTGATGGTGCAACCGGCGGCAGAGCGTTCGGCGGACGCGTCCGACAATTCAAACGCTTGTTCCACCTTGAGGTTGGGCAAGCCTTCGATTTCCAAGATGCGGCCCGAGAACTCGTTGATCTTGCCGGCCTTAGCCACGGTCAACAAACCTTGCTTGATGGCGTACAGCGGGATGGCGTGGACCAAGTCGCGCAAGGTCACGCCGGGCTGCATCTCGCCTTTGAAGCGCACAAGAATAGACTCAGGCATGTCCAAAGGCATCACGCCTGTGGCGGCACCGAACGCGACCAAGCCAGAACCCGCAGGGAAGCTGATGCCGATGGGGAAACGTGTGTGCGAGTCGCCGCCAGTGCCGACGGTGTCAGGCAACAACAAACGGTTCAACCACGAGTGAATCACACCGTCGCCTGGACGCAAAGCCACGCCGCCGCGGTTGCTGATGAACGCTGGCAATTCGCGGTGCGTTTTCACGTCCACCGACTTGGGGTAAGCCGCTGTGTGGCAGAACGATTGCATGACCATGTCAGCCGAGAAGCCCAAGCAAGCCAAGTCTTTCAACTCGTCGCGTGTCATGGGGCCTGTGGTGTCTTGTGAACCCACGGTGGTCATCTTAGGTTCGCAGTAAGTGCCGGGGCGAACGCCTTGGCCTTCTGGCAAACCAACAGCACGACCAACCATCTTCTGAGCCAATGTGAAACCGGCTTTTGTCGCGATAGGCGCTGTGGGCAAACGGAACAAGGTAGAAGCTGGCAGACCCAAGAACTCACGAGCCTTAGCGGTCAAGCTGCGACCGATGATCAAGTTGATACGGCCACCGGCGCGCACTTCGTCAAACAACACATCGCTCTTGAGTTTGAACTCAGTCACAGTCGCGCCATTTTTCACAATCTTGCCGTCGTAGGGCAAGATGTCGATGACGTCGCCCATTTCGAGCTTGGTCACGTCCACTTCGATCGGCAATGCGCCAGAGTCTTCTTGGGTGTTGAAGAAAATGGGGGCAATCTTGCCGCCCAAAGTCACGCCACCGAAACGTTTGTTTGGCACGAATGGGATGTCTTGGCCTGTAGCCCAGATCACGCTGTTGGTCGCCGACTTACGGCTAGAACCCGTACCCACCACGTCGCCCACGTAGGCCACCAAATGGCCTTTTTTCTTCAGGTCTTCGATGAACTGCATAGGGCCGCGCTTGCCGTCTTCTTCTGGCTTGAATGCGGCGCCTTCGCGGGTGTTTTTCAACATTGCCAAGTAGTGCAATGGGATGTCTGGACGGCTCCATGCGTCAGGCGCTGGAGACAAGTCGTCGGTGTTGGTCTCGCCAGGCACCTTGAACACGGTGACGGTGATTTTCTTTTCGACTTCAGGACGTGTGGTGAACCACTCGCCGTCGGCCCAGCTTTGCATGACTTCTTTGGCTTTGGCGTTGCCAGCCTTGGCTTTTTCAGCGACATCGTTGAAGAAGTCAAACATCAACAATGTTTTCTTCAAGGCGTCAGCAGCCACAGCAGCCACTTCGGCGTCGTCGAGCAACTCGATCAAGGGGTGCACGTTGTAGCCACCCACCATGGTGCCCAAGAGCTCAGTGGCTTTGGACTTAGAGATGAGGCCCACTTTGACTTCGCCGTGTGCCACAGCTGCCAAGAATGAAGCTTTGACTTTGGCCGCATCATCCACGCCTGGTGGGACGCGGTGAGTCAACAAGTCCATCAACGCAGCGTCTTCGCCTGCGGGTGGGTTCTTGATCAGCTCAATCAATTCAGCCGTTTGCTTGGCATCCAAAGGCAGGGGTGGAATGCCCAGCGCTGCGCGCTCGGCTACGTGTTCACGGTAGGCTTTCAACATGGTTTTCTCCGGTCTATCAAATCAAAAATTTAAAGGGTTATTTCTTGGCCAAGGTTGGAGCATCTAGCAAGCTGGGCGGTGGAGCCAACTTCATCGCTTCAGCCACGGCCATCTGGTTGGGGCTTTGGCATTCATCGGCCATGCGTTGCCCGAGCTTGCTGTTCATCAGCATGGACTTGTTTTGCAATTGCAACCACATGGCGCCTGCTTGTGGGTCTTCCAAGCGCACCGCG
>CANCCJ010000168.1 GCA_947374535.1 Comamonadaceae bacterium
CGCAGCATGCGCTCGACCACCTGTTCAAGATCACCTTTGCGTTCACGTAAATACGCATCGTCCATCTCATCGAACTGACGCGCCACCACATCGAGTTGCGAAGTCAACGCCCATTCAGCGTTGTAAAGACGATCTTTCACCCACTGAGCAACGCCATCCGCCAACATGGTGTCGTCCAACAACATCAGATGCACCTCAAGGATCGCCGCCAACTCTGGGGGCGACTCTTTGGGCAGGTTGTCATGCAGTTGCTGCAACTCGGCCATCACCGCCTGACGCGAATGCGAAAGACGCGCGAGTTCAGCGTCGACTTGTGTGGCTTCAATGAAATAGTGAGCGACATCCACGCGACTGGAGGCCACCAACACGGCACGCCCAATGGCAATACCTCGCGCGACTGCAAGACCGTGAATTGAAAACGTCATAGCACGACCTTACTCGCCTTCGCCAAACTTATCGGCGATCAAGGCCAACAGCCCTTCCATGGCTTCTTGCTCTTGAGCACCCTCGGTTTCCAGCTCGACATCGCTGCCAATGCCAGCGGCCAACATCATGACGCCCATGATGCTTTTCGCATTGACCCGGCGCTCGCCTTTGCTGATCCACACCTCACAAGGAAAACTACCGGCGAGTTTGGTCAGTTTGGCCGATGCACGCGCGTGCAAGCCCAATTTATTGCTGATGGTGATTGTGGTTTTGATCATGGATTCGACGGTTTTGATTTTGAGGGGCAGTGATCGCAACTTGCATCACGCCTTGCGTTCCGCCGGTCAAGGCGCGCGCTACCAGGGCATCCAGTGGCTCGTGGCGATAGCACACGCTTCTAAAGAGCATAGGCAAGTTCACGCCTGCAATCAGTTTTGCGTTACTACCAGCCACCAACTTCTGGGCAACATTGGCTGGCGTGGCACCGAAAATATCGGTGAGCACCAATAAGCCGCTGTCCAACGAAGCGCCTGCGGCGTCCAAGGCTTGAGCCAATGTGTCTTCCGGTTGCACGTTGGGCAAGACGTCTAGCGCGATGACATCGGCCGAACACTCGGCGTACACATGCATGGCACAGTCACGCAAGGCACTGGCCAATGGCGCATGGGCAATGATAAGAATACGGTTGTTCATAAATGGGAGAAGCGTTAACGGATTATCAGCTGTCTGATTTGTGTTTCAAAAAATATCCATAAGACGCCAAGCAGCACCCTAAAAATACAGCCATTGCCGATTGAAATGCCTGCGGCTCTTGCCAACCGTAGGCTTTGAAACTGTCAATCATCAAGCCCATGCCCCACTGGACGACAAACACGCCCATGAACAGCACCAAGTTATAGGCCGACAAAGCACGCCCCGCTAATGCGGCTGGGAAAGCCATGCCGACGGCAGGCTGCGCCAAGGAGACGAATGAGCTGGTGATACAAAACAGCGTCCAATGCAAAGCGCCTGCATCGGCGCCCGCCAACACGATATAAATCTGCACACAAAAATTCAATGGGACGCCATACGTCATTAACTTGTTGGCATTGAGCCCCCGTGCATAGAGTGCAGGCGTGACCAAGCCCCAAAGCCAAAAAGTAACCAGCATGCACACGTTGATCCAAAACAAACCGGTGGCGGCTTCCAGCGATGAATAACCCGCGACCTTGATCATCCAAGGCCCGGCCCATAACGTTTGCATGGCGATCAAGCCACCGTAATTGAAGAAGCCCATGGGCGTCAGACTGCGAAAGTAGGGATGGATCCAGACTTGCTTGTAACTCGCCAAGATGCCCGCAGGTTTGGGCGTTGCGGATGATTCATTAGCGGGCGTTGCAACCCGCCATGGCGGAACTTGCCATGCCATCAACGCCATAGAAAGCACGATCAACAGTGCCAATCCGACGAATATCCAACGCCAACCGATCACCGGTAACAACCATTGCACAGGCAATGTGGAGGACAGCATGCCGAGAGCGCCCGTCATGAGCATCCAAGCATTGGCACGTTGTTGTTTTTCCAAGACTAACCAGCGGCGATACCCAGTCAACGGTGCCATCAAACAAGCGCTGACTCCAACCCCCATTAACACACGCGCCAACAATAGCCCAACAAAGTCAGTTGCCCATGCGAAGGCCAAACATCCCAAAACTGCGACACCTAAAAAGCTGAGCACCACTTTCTTTGGGCCGTGCTGGTCAAGCCAGTGACCCATGGGCAGTTGCGTCAGAGAAAAGCCCAAGAAGTATCCGCCCGCTAAAAGCCCAAGATCACGCGCTTGTAGACTGAACTCTAGACTCAAGGTAGGTGAGAGCGTCGCCGTGATGGCACGCAGCAAGGTTGACAAAAAATAAGCCGAGGCAAACGCCACGAACACCCACACAGCCCTTCGGGGAGGCAACACATCATGACTCATGGCAACTTGATTCCTGAAAAATAAGTTTCTGCGGCGTCTGGCAAGTTCTTTTCTGTGGCTTTGCCATACACAGCCGCTTGATAAATCTTGTTTCCGTCGGCAAACCATGCCCACTGCGCTTGGTCCGTAGGCGTCACAACGTGTGCGCGTACAGGTAAGGTTTGCAGCTTTGCATCTTTGAGCGGCCAAGCCACAGGCAAAGCCTGGTTGGGTTCTGCATCGAGTGCGGCCAAACTGGCCAATCGCCATGCAGCCATTGCCTCATCCATGGCCAAGCCCGACGGCACGACCATGACGCCGACAGTGAACTGCATGTTGCTGGCTTCGCATCCATGCAAAGACAGATTTGTACCCATGTCTTGGCTTGCGACACGCAGGGCGACGGTTCGTGTGGCATGGTCAGGCTTGCACGGTAGAAGCACTGTCACACCTGTGGTGTCGACATTGACTTGCCGCCAATTGAGCGCAGGCGTGCAACCGCCCAGCGCTGCCGCGAAGGCAAGCCAAGAGATCAAACGCGTCGCATGCTGTGTCATGGCCTGCATTATCTAAGTTCCTACGTGTTCATCGGTGACGGCGAGACCCTGCCATTGGGTTACTGTCACCTGCCAGACAGGCACGCGATTAACAAATGGAAACGGGGCACGATTCAATGATTCGTACCCCGCTAAGCGTGCCCTTGATCTTGAGAATTCAAGGGCTAGGCCGTTTACTTGGCTCTGAAGTCGTCATGGCATGACTTACAAGCACCAGCTGTCGCTGAGAAAGCGGCTTTAAATGCATCTTCCTTGCCCGTCTTAGCCGCAGCTGCTAACTTAACGGATTCGGCTTGAAACTTCTCTGCAGCCTCTTTGAATTTGGCGTTTTGTTTCCAAATTTCTGGCTTGGCCTTCGTTTCACCAACGTCTGTACCTTCACCAAAAGCAGCCCATGGTAATTTAGACATATTGACAACGATCTCTGCATTTTCCGCCGCAGACTTGGCATCGAACGCCACCTTGCCCTGCGCCATCGCGCCCATACGCCCAAAATGTGCCGCAGTGACCGTGAGCGCCGCTTTGCGATATTTGATGGCATCTTCTGGTTTAGCAAACTGCGCCGATGCAGAAAAGCTGATGAACGTCGCGCTGATGGCGATCAAGGTCAGGATGGTTTTTTTCATAGCTTGTGGCTCCTTTAAGATTGAAAATATGCTTTTTTGATGATCGAAGTTTACGGACTTTCCGTCACATTGTCTTTTGGCTCTTTTTTTGGTTCACACATGCCCTATCGCTCATCTTTGCAACGCATTCGCATTTGGGACCTACCCACACGCATTTTTCACATTTTGTTAGCGCTCTCTGTTGCAGGGTTGGTGATCACAGGTGAAGTGGGCGGCAATGCCATGCAACTCCACTTTTTGCTTGGCTACGGCGTATTGACTTTGGTTTTATTCCGTTTAGTTTGGGGCTGGGTTGGCGGTCACTGGTCAAGGTTCGTGCAATTTGTGCCGACACCATCGATGTTGTTGTCGTACGTGCAGTCCATGCGCAAAAAGCGAACGCTGAACACGGTTGGCCATAACCCCTTAGGTGCGTTGTCTGTGCTCGCCATGCTCGTCGTTTTGCTCTTTCAAGTGCTGAGTGGCTTGACGAGTGATGATGAGATTTCTAATGCGGGCCCTTGGACATCATTGGTGCCGTCGGATTGGGTCGCCATCGCGACGGAGTATCACAGCGAGATAGGCAAAGTTTTGCTCATCGCTTTGGTCGCGCTGCATGTGGGAACGGTGCTTTATTACAAGCGCATCAAACAGGATGACTTGATTACCCCCATGCTGACGGGCGACAAAATGCTGCCGTCGGACACGCAAGATTCTCGCGACACACTGACCTCACGACTTTTCGCGCTCAGTATTTTGATTGGCTGCGCCTATCTGGTCTATCGCTTGGTGAATTTGAGTTAATTTTTAAACATAAAAAACCGCGCTCATCAGCGCGGCTTTTTTTGCAACTGCAAATTAAGCTTTGGCTTGGGCAAGCAAAGTTTCTGCATCGCTGATTTCAAATTTACCTGGACCTTCGACGTTGAGGCTCACAACCTTGCCATCTTTCACGAGCATCGAGTAGCGGTTGCTACGCAGGCCCATGCCACGCGCGGTGAGATCCAACGTCAAGCCAGTGGCTTGCGCGAAATCTGCACTGCCATCGGCCAACATGCGCACTTTGCCATCTGTGTGCTGGTCACGCGCCCAAGCGCCCATCACAAACGCATCATTCACACTCACGCACCAAATCTCATCCACGCCTGCGGCTTTGAACTGTTCAAACTTCTCAACGTAACCCGGGACGTGTTTGGCAGAGCATGTGGGGGTGAATGCACCCGGCAAGGCAAACAAGGCGATAGTTTTGCCTGCGGTGGCTTTGGCCACGTCTACAGCGTTCGGGCCAATGCTGCAACCTTCCCCTTCGACCTCTGAGTACTCCATCAGGGTGGTGTGTGGCAAGGTATCTCCAACTTTGATCATGGTGTCTCCAAATAATTGACGTGTAAAAACAAAAACGACCCACATTGTGGGTCGTTTTCTTTAGCCTTGCAGAGCCGAAGCCCTTTGGTATTTAAACCGCAGCAGCTTTCTCGACCAAACGGGTTACCACCCAGTTTTTGGTTTTCGAAATTGGCTTGCTTTCAGTGATCTCGATCATGTCGCCCAGGTGGTATGCACCTGTTTCGTCATGCGCGTGATACTTCGAGGACTTCGCCACGATTTTGCCGTAGAGGGCGTGCTTCACACGACGCTCCACGAGCACTGTCACTGTCTTAGCGCGCTTGTCGCTAACCACCTTGCCAATCAAGGTGCGTTTGAGGGATTTCTTAGCGTCCGTCATGTTCACTTCCTTACTTGGCGGCTTGCTTTTCAGCAAGAATGGTTTTTGCACGTGCGATGCTGCGACGTGTAGAACGCAGTTGTGACGTGTTGTTGAGTTGTTGCGTACCTTTTTGCATGCGCAAGCCAAAGTGAGCTTTTTGCAACTCTTTGACTTCAGCTTCGAGGCCGGCAACGTCTTTTTGGCGCAGTTCAGCAGCTTTCAT
>CANCCJ010000169.1 GCA_947374535.1 Comamonadaceae bacterium
TGGTGAGCTTTTTAGAAACTGCCTCCAGCGCCAAGGTAGACAACGACCGCAGTGGCAAACGCTGGGACCAAGACCAAGACCTGATTGGCCAAGGTCTTGCCAAGATAGCCTCCGGCTTGTGCGGTGCGTTTCCCACCAGCTCGTCGTTCGGCCGCTCAGCGCTCAACCTGTATGCGGGCGCGCAGTCGGCTTGGGCCACTATTTTTTCGGTAGCGGTGATTTTGGTCATCCTCTTGTTCTTCACCGCGGTGTTGCAGCCTGTGCCGCAGTCGGTGTTGGCAGCCATTGTGGTGGTGGCGGTGATAGGGCTCATCAAGCCACGCGCGTTTGTGCGGCTTTACAACATCAACCGCGTCGAGGCCGCGACAGCGGTGGTGACGTTTGTCATTACCTTGCTCTCAGCCCCGCGTTTGTATTGGGGCGTGCTGGCCGGTGTGGTGATGGGCCTGAGCCACTTTTTGCACACGCGCTTGCATCCGCGCATCATTGAAGTGGGCCTGCACCCCGACGGCAGCCTGCGCGACCGCCACCTGTGGCAACTGCCGCGCCTGGCGCCCCACCTCTACGCCCTGCGCATGGATGCCGAGCTGGACTTTGCCGCCGCCAGCACCCTAGAGCGAACCGTGATGGAGCACCTAGGCCTTCACCCCAACGTGGCCCATGTGTGCCTGTTTGCACTGCCCATCAACCGCATCGACGCCACGGGCGTGGAAAGCCTCGCCAAGCTAGAAGCCATGCTGCGCGAGCGCGGCATCAGCCTGCACATTAGCGGCATGAAGCTACCGGTAGAGACCGTGCTGCGCCGCGCCGGTTGCCTGCAAGCCCATGCGGGGCTGCACCTGTACCGCACGGATGCGGAGGCAATTCAGCAATTGCGGCAGCTGGAGGCGTTGCCTGCGGATATGGGATGGTGTATTTAAGCGTGCGCCGCCACCAAAGCAGCCCCATGTGTTTCAGGCGGCACACGCAACATGAGCTTGCCTGATGCGGGCTTTTCGGGCGTGATGCCTTGCGCTTTGCAGTCGTTCAAAAAGTCGTCAATGGCCACTTCAAACTCGTGACGAAGTTCAGACACGGTTTCGCCATGAAAACTGATGATGCTGCGCAGACCCAAAATGCGGCCAACAAAGATGTTTTCGCGCTCATCAAACTCGATGCGGGCGGTGTAGTTTTTGTAGCTCATGGTGTTCATGGCTTAGCTCCTACTCTTTAAAATTACTGTGTTTAAATACAGTAATTATGCTCCGCTCCCTCTTCGTCGATTTCAACAGCTACTTCGCTTCGGTGGAACAGCAGCTCAACCCCGCGCTGCGCGGACGGCCTGTGGGCGTGGTGCCGGTGATGGCCGACACCTCGTGCTGCATTGCCGCGAGTTACGAGGCCAAGGCGCTGGGCATTGGCACGGGCACGGGGGTGGCCGAGGCAAAGCGGTTGTGCCCCGACATCGCCATCGTGCTGGCCGACCACGCCAAGTATGTGGAGATGCACCACCGCGCGGTGGCGGTGGTGGACACGCTGGCCCCCGTGCGCCAAGTGCTGTCGATTGACGAAATGGAGTGCGAGCTCACCGGCCGCTGGCAACAGCGCGGACGTGCGGTGGGGCTGGCCGAACGCATCAAGGCCGAGGTGGTGGCGCAGCTGGGCGAGTGCATGCGCACGTCGGTGGGCATTGCGCCCAACACGTTGCTGGCCAAGCTGGCGTCGAACATGCAAAAGCCCGATGGGCTGACGGTGATTGAGGCGCACGAGCTGCCGCAACGTTTGTATGAGCTCAAGCCCAAGGCGATCAACGGCATTGGCCCGCGCATGGTGCAGCGGCTAGAGCGCTGCGGCATTCACACGATGGAACAGTTGTATGCCGCACCGCGCGAGCTGCTGCGCACGGCATGGGGCGGCGTAGCGGGGGCCGAGATGTACGACAAGCTGCGCGGCCAGTGGTATGGCCCGCGCGAGACGGTGGCCCAGTCGCTGGGCCACTCGCATGTGTTGCCGCCCGACCTGCGCAACCCCGCAGGCGCGTTTGCGGTGCTCAACCGCCTGACGCAAAAAGCGGCTATGCGCCTGCGCAAACAAAACGTGTACGCCACCAGCATGAGCGTGCATGTGCGTTGCCGACACGGCTACGGCGGCAATCGTAGGCTGATGGGCGACGACCGCGCCGCGCATGTGGGCGAAACCCAAGACACCGCGTTTTTGCTGCACACGCTTGACACCTTGTGGCACAGCGGCCTGCACTTGTTACGCCAGCCCGTGAGTGTGGGTGTGCAGCTGCATGGCCTGATTGAGGCGGGTCAACACACGGGCGATTTATTTGGGTTTGATGAAGAGGCTGCCAACGCGGTGGTGGCAGGCACTGCGCCAAGTGTTTCAGGCTCGTTATCAGCCCGCGTCGCACCTGCGAAGGACCGCCGCAAACTCATGGCCACGATCGACACGCTCAACGGCAAGCACGGCAAAAACACGGTGTACTTTGCCAGCGCACAAGCGGGGTTGGACCATGCGCCAATGCGGATTGCGTTCAATCGGATTCCTGATTTGGAGTCGGAGCGTTAAGCCGTTTAGGCGCTAACGATCCAACCCTCAAGCGGGTCACAGGTAGGCAGCCCGAAGTGCGCGTCGCCTGCCTCATGCTGAGCTTGCGCCCATGCGGCTTGCACCATGCACAGCACGGCGTCTAGGCTGTCACCTGACGCATCGTCAACCAAGGTGTCATGTTGGGCATGGGTGAGTTTGAGGCGCAGGCCCAAGCGGGTTTGGCCCATCTCCAGCATTTGCAAAAGTTGCTTGCGAGCGATCAAGCGCTCTGGGGTTTGCTTGGCTTTGTCGTCGCTTTTGTAGCTGGTGTTGCCAATCAGCTCACGCGCCAGCAGGCCAGGGTAGGCTTCTAGTCCGATACGCAATGGCGTGGACGATGCCGTGGCAGCTGGCGTGTGCAGCCGAGGCAGTGTGACGCCTGCGTCGATCAACAGCGGCACGCCCGCATGCAGCATGTAAGCCACAGGCGGGTTGACCCATTTCATGGAAGGGCTAGAGCCTGCGGGGGTGTCGGTGGCACGGTGGGCAAATTTGCCGCCGACGGGGCGGGCGTCACAAAAGGCTTTGAAGGTGCTACGTATGTCCGCGCGGCTAAGTGCCGCATAGTGCTGCATGCAGGGCAGCCAGTCGGTGGGCCACCCCAAAGTCTCAACCAATTCACGCGGCAAACCGAATGGCAAATCAAACCCACCGACCCAAGCTTGGAGCTGTTTGAGCCAATCGGCAAATGCATCGAGGGTGTCAAACCGCAATAAGATTTGCAGCTGCACACGGCCAGCGGCCGCGTGGCCGACGGCCACCACGATGGGTTTGCGTTTAGAAGGGCTGCTGCTGAAATCGCAGCCGATCAAAGTAGATACTGCCGTCATGCCAACCCGAGCATCATCACGCCACAAGCGATCAGCAATGCCCCCATCACGCGAAGCCAGCGATCGCCCTCACCCAACAAGTGACCTCCGATCAGCGCCGCAAAAAGCATCGATACCTCACGCGCAGGTGCAATCAACGACAAGGGGGCTGTTTGCATGGCATACAAAACCAACACATAAGAAACCGGTGTGACGGTGCCGACTATGAGCGCGTATTTCCATTGTTCGCGCCACAACACCCAAGCTGTTGGGCGATCGCGCAGTAACACGGGCATCAAAAGCACGCCTCGTATCACGTTCTCAACATAGTGCATCAGGATAGGGGCCATCAGCAACACTTTCACCGCATAGCCATCGACCACGGTGTAGCTGGCAATCAGTACCCCTGTCAAAAGCCCATAGCGCAAGCCAGCACTGCGAAGACGCTGAGCCGTCAGTTGGGCTTGCGTCATGCGCTCGATACGTCGCCAATCGGCCATCAGCTGAGGACCGCCCGCGATCAAAAACACACCGCCCACAACACCCGCAATTCCCAAGCCGCCAATGACGGACAACGATTCACCCAGCCACAACAAAGCAACCAACGATGACAGCAATGGCCCCGTGCCACGCGCCAAGGGATACACCACGGTCAAATCAGCAGCGCGATAACCACGTAACAAAACCACGAAATAGAGGATGCGCAACAGTGCGCTGCCCAGGACAAAGCCCCACTCCCCAATGCCCCACTGCGGCACGACATCCCATCCAAGCCAAAGCCCTACAGGCGCCCAAACGACGATGCCGATTCCTGCGGCAAAGCAAGCAAAACGAACATCACCACCCGCTTTTTTGGCAACGATGTTCCACAGAGCATGCAACAGCCCTGCAAGCAAAACGATGGAGAGAGCGTTGGCGCTCAAGCGCTAAACAACAACGAGTCAGGCGCGACCGATGATGGAGGCCGTGGCCATCAACTCTTCCAGCAAGGCGAACGACACGTTGCCGGACACACCGTAGGGGTCCAGCTCTGGCGTTTCGGAGTACTTCAACACGATGGAAGGGTTGAGTTTGTCCAAGCGCACTTGTCCCATGGTCCAGCCACCAAAACGGCGTTCGGTGATTTCTTCATAGGCCAGCACCACCACGTCTTTGTGGCGAGGGTCTTTGACGATGTGGGTGTAGAGCGCATTGACTTGGTTGCGCCCGCCTTCGATGGCTTGCAGGTAAATACCGCCGCCGTAGCACAACACACCGGTGATGCCGTTGCTCAGGTTGTGTTCACGGGAGCTGGCCAAGATGGACTCGGTTTGCTCGGGGGTTTCGGGGTGAACGGAACGGCTCACATACAACAGACGAACGAGCATGGCATCAACCTTTAGGAATCAGAGACAAAAATTCACGGCGCAAGTTGGGGTCTTTCAAGAAGGCACCGCGCATGACGGAGTTGATCATCTTGCTGTCCATGTCTTTGACGCCGCGCCAAGACATGCAGAAGTGGCTCGCCTCCATGACGATGGCCAAGCCATCGGGCTGTGTTTTTTCTTGAATGAGGTCGGCCAGTTGAACCACGGCCTCTTCTTGAATTTGAGGGCGCCCCATGACCCATTCGGCCAAGCGTGCGTATTTGGACAAGCCAATGACGTTGGTGCGTTCGTTGGGCAACACGCCAATCCAAATCTTGCCAATCACGGGGCAAAAGTGGTGGCTACACGCGCTGCGCACGGTGATGGGGCCGACGATCATCAGCTCATTCAGGTGTTCAGCGTTGGGAAATTCCGTGATGGCCGGCGCTTGCACATAACGGCCTTTGAAGACCTCTTGCAAGTACATCTTGGCGACGCGGCGGGCGGTGTCGCCGGTGTTGTGGTCGTGTTCGGTGTCAATCACCAAGCTGTCGAGCACGCCTTGCATTTTGCTTGCCACTTCGTCCAGCAACACCTCTAACTCACCGGGTTGGATGAACTCGGCAATGTTGTCATTGGAGTGGAAGCGCTTACGTGAAGCGGCAATGCGCTCGCGAATCTTGACAGA
>CANCCJ010000170.1 GCA_947374535.1 Comamonadaceae bacterium
GTCGAGCACACTGAAGATGGCGAGCCTGTCGGCAAGTTTGCTTGGAAACCTATCGTCTTCGTGTTGGGTGCCAACGTGGTGTTCGGTATCTTGTTGGCTGGCTTGCCCAGCCTTGGTATCCCAGCCATGGGCTTGATCGCGGCGATCTACGCCTTGGTCATCATTGCTAGCAAAGCCGGTGATTCGTTTGTCTTGAGAGACGTGCTCATCTTGGCCACCATCTTGTCAGTCGGTAGCTACTTGGCTTTCATCGTGCTGCTGAAATTGCAGATGCCCGTGTGGCCCACCTTCATCACTGGTTGAGCCGGGAGAAATAAAAAATGGATTTGATTGCAAACCTCTCATTGGGTTTTGGTGTGGCGTTCACGCCTATCAACCTCATGTACGCCTTGGTCGGTTGTATCTTGGGCACGCTGATTGGCGTGTTGCCAGGCATTGGTCCCGTCGCCACCATCGCCATGCTGTTACCCGCCACTTACGCGCTGCCCCCTGTGTCGGCGCTGATCATGTTGGCTGGTATTTACTACGGTGCCCAATACGGTGGTTCCACCACTGCGATTTTGGTGAACTTGCCCGGTGAGTCGTCGTCGGTGGTCACCACCATTGACGGCTACCAAATGGCCCGCAAAGGCCGTGCGGGCCCCGCGTTGGCCGCTGCTGGCTTGGGCTCGTTCTTCGCCGGTTCGGTGGGTACCTTGATCTTGGCGGCCTTCGCGCCTCCTTTGACAGAACTCGCGTTCAAGTTTGGCCCTGCCGAATACTTCTCGCTCATGATCTTGGGCTTGGTCGGCGCGGTGGTGTTGGCTTCAGGCTCTTTGCTCAAAGCGATTGCCATGATCGTGTTGGGCCTGTTGATGGGCTTGATCGGTACCGACGTCAACTCTGGCGTGGCACGTTTCAGCTTTGACATCCCCGAACTCACCGACGGTGTGGGCTTCGTGGTGGTGGCGATGGGCGTGTTTGGTTATGGCGAGATCATTTCAAACTTGTCGCAACCCGAAGACGAACGTGAAGTGTTCACAGCCAAGGTGGAAGGTTTGTTCCCCACCAAGGAAGACTTCAAGAACATGTTGCCTGCGGTGATTCGCGGGACAGCCTTGGGTTCGTTGCTGGGTGTGTTGCCCGGTGGCGGTGCGTTGTTGGCGGCGTTTGCGGCCTACACCATCGAGAAGAAAACCAAGCTGCGTCCAGGCGAAGTGCCATTCGGTCAAGGCAATATCCGCGGTGTGGCGGCGCCTGAGTCGGCCAACAACGCCGGTGCTCAAACTTCCTTCATTCCCTTGCTGACCTTGGGTATTCCACCCAACGCTGTGATGGCTTTGATGGTGGGTGCGATGACCATTCACAACATCCAGCCCGGCCCACAGGTGATGACCAGCAACCCCGAGTTGTTCTGGGGTCTGATTGCCTCGATGTGGATCGGCAACTTGATGCTCGTGATCTTGAACTTGCCTTTGATCGGCATGTGGATCAAGTTGTTGTCTGTGCCTTACCGCTTCTTGTTCCCCGCCATCGTGCTGTTCTGTGCGATTGGTGTGTACTCGACCAACAACAACACTTTTGACATCTGGATGGTCGCGGCCTTTGGCTTCGTGGGTTATACCTTCGTCAAGTTGGGTGTAGAACCAGCGCCTTTGTTGCTCGGCTTCATCTTGGGCCCCATGATGGAAGAGAACTTGCGTCGCGCGCTGTTGCTGTCGCGTGGTGACTGGACCGTGTTTGGTACACGTCCTCTCTCTGCCGGCCTGTTGGCTGCAGCTGCGCTGCTCTTGGTGATTGTGCTGTTGCCATCGATCAAGTCCAAACGCGAAGAAGCCTTCGTGGAAGATTGATTCAGTTCAAACTGTTTCACCTTCAAACGGCACCTTCGGGTGCCGTTTTTCATTGGCGGTCCTTTATATTTGCGTCAGAATGAGTGTTCTTTGAAAGGCTGTGACGATGGACCATCCGCAACGACTGGCGCTACATAACGAGGTGCATGCACGTCCGCCAGAACCTATGCAAGCGCCTTTGGCCATTTCGCGTGTGGTGATGTGGGTGGAGCGTGCCAGCGCACAAGCCAGTCGTGAGCACTTGGCGCAGTTGTTGCGCGACCATCATCTTCCTGCGCCAGACGTACACACCAACCATGTGCGCATGGACTTGGGTGCGTTTCGTTTGCGTTGGGAGCTACACACCGAGTTTGTCTCGTGGACTTTCATGCGTGCGGCAGAGGCCGATGTGTTTTCGCACAGTGAGCCACTGACCGCCATTCAAGGCGTGCCGCAAAAGTGGCTGTCGCAATTGCCCGGTGAATGTTTGGCGCGCTTGCACCTGTGGTTGCTGCCTTCGTCCACCCAGAATATCCATGCCGACATGCCCAAAGTGCTGCACGAAGACACCTTGGTGGCCTCCACTGTGGCCGAAGGCCATGGCGAGGTTTACACCGATTTTCAATTGCACCCCGATGGGTTTTCACGCATCGTTTTGTTGACAGGCTCGCTCACGCCACGTCGCCAAGGCCGCTTAGTGCAGCAATTGTTAGAAATTGAGACCTACCGCATGGCCGCCTTGCTAGGCGTGCCTGCTGCGCGCGACGCTTCGCATGTGCTGGCCGATGCCGAACGTGAACTGGCCGAGCTAGCCAATGCCATCCGCCATGCCAAGCGTGCCGATGAAGCGGGCTTGTTAGACCGCTTGACGCGCCTGGCTGGCGAAGTCGAAGGGCAGTATGCCGCCACCCATTCGCGGTTCTCGGCCACGCGGGCGTACTTTGAGTTGGTCGATCGCCGCATCCGTGACATTGCCGAGTCGCGCATGCCTGGCATGCAAACCATTGCTGAGTTCATGGAGCGCCGTTTGTCGCCTGCGCGCAGCACCTGTGATTGGGCATCGCGTCGGCAAACAGCTTTGTCAGAGCGCGTGTCACGCATGAGCAATTTGTTACGCACACGGGTCGACTTTGAGCAGCAACAAAGCAGCCAAGCCTTGCTCACCACCATGAACCAACGCCAAGACTTGCAACTCAAACTGCAATCGACCGTGGAAGGCTTGTCGGTTGCGGCGATCACGTATTACTTCACAGGCTTGGTCAGCTACCTTGCCAAAGGCGCTGAAAAGCTAGGCTGGCCTTTTTCTTCCGACGTCACTGCCGCGTTTGCCTTGCCTTTTGTTGGCTTGATCGTTTGGTTGTCAATGCGCCGTTTGCACAACAAGGTTTTTAAAAAATGAATTTCGATTTTTCTAACCCCTATACCTCCACGCGCTTGCCCGTGTTTGCGCGCAACGTGGTGTCCACGTCGCACCCGCTCGCGGCCCAAGCGGGCCTGCGCATGTTGTGGCAAGGTGGCAATGCGGTGGATGCTGCCATCGCGGCAGCGGCGGCCATCACCCTGACCGAACCCGTGAGCTGCGGCTTAGGTTCGGATGCGTTTTGTATTTTGTGGGATGGTCAACAGCTGCATGGCCTGAACGCTTCGGGGCATGCCCCACAAACTTGGACACCTGAGTATTTCAAGCGCAAATATGGTGACGATGCCCAGACCCCGCCTAAGCGCGGCATGGATTCAGTCACCGTGCCCGGTGCGGTGGCTTCGTGGGTGGCGATGAGCGAACGCTTTGGCAAGTTGCCGTTTGAAGACTTGTTGCAGCCGGCCATTGAAATTGCGGAGCGAGGCTATTTGTTGCCCGTGGTTGTGCAACAAAAGTGGGCCGCTGCCACGCCCGAGCTGGGCCAGCAACCGGGCTTTGCCCAAAACTTTCTGCCTTGGGGGCGTGCGCCTAAGGTGGGGGAGCTGTTCATATTTCCCGCTGCTGCCAAAGGTTTGCGCGCCATTGCGAAAAGCAAGGGTCAAGCGTTTTATGGGGGTGAAATTGCGCAGGCGATTGAACGATTTTCCGCTGAACACGGTGGCAGCATCACTGCCCGTGACTTTGCCAATTACCAGGCCGAGTGGGTCACGCCGCTTGCACAAAACTACCGTGGTTACACGCTGCACGAAATTCCACCCAATGGTCAGGGCATTGCCGCGCTGATCGCTTTGGGTATTCTGGAGAACTTCGACATCGCCAGTTTGAAGGTGGATGGCGTGGATTCGCAGCATCTGCAAATCGAAGCGATGAAGTTGGCGTTTGCCGATGTCTATCGTTACGTGGCCGATCCCAACGCGATGGACGTCACGCCTGAGCAAATGCTAGACCCGTCTTATCTCAAAAGCCGTGCGCGATTGATCGATATGAACCGTGCTCAAGACTTTGGGGCTGGCAACCCTGTGAAGGGCGGCACGATTTACCTCAGCACGGCCGATGAAAACGGCATGATGGTGAGCTTCATCCAAAGCAACTACATGGGCTTTGGCTCGGGTTGTGTGGAGCCCAACTTTGGCATCAGTCTGCAAAACCGGGGCCATGGTTTCAGCTTGAATGCACAAGGTTTGAACCCCGCCAATTTGGTGGCGCCTGGTAAGCGGCCGTTTCACACCATCATCCCAGCCTTCCTCAGCAAAGACGGTCAGCCAGTGATGAGCTACGGTGTGATGGGGGCCAACATGCAGCCACAAGGTCATATGCAAACACTGGTGCGCATGTTGGACTACGGCCAAAATCCGCAAGCCGCGTGCGATGCGCCACGCTGGCGTTACAACGCAGGGTTAGAAATCAATGTGGAGGCCTCGCTGAACCACGACACGGCCAACGGTTTGCAAGCGCGTGGGCATGAGGTTGGAGTCATCAACGACAGCTACCAAGACTTTGGGGCCGGTCAATTCATCTGGCGTGCAGGTAACCCCAAAGTCGAAGGCTACGTCGCTGCCAGCGATGCGCGGCGCGATGGTTTGGTTGCAGGCTTTTAAGGCGTGCGTAAGCAAGATGACGTGAGTTGGCAACGCCTCGGTGTGTTAGCTGCGGTGTTGGCCCTGTTGGCCGCATGTGCGGTGCCGCCGAACGGCTGGGCGCCCAGCGCGGTGAGCAGCGCCCCCCTGCAACCCGAAATGGCCACTGGCTTCACACGCAAAGCCGATGTGGTGACGCAGAAGTTTGCAGTGGCTGCTGCCCACCCTTTGGCTACGCAAGCAGGCTTTGATGTGCTCAAAGCAGGGGGCTCGGCGGTCGATGCGGCCATCGCCGTGCAAATGGTGCTGGGCCTGGTGGAGCCGCAATCCAGCGGCCTTGGCGGGGGTGCGTTTTTGTTGCACAGCATGGCGGGTGAGGGCGCTCAGCCGAATGTCAAGGTGCAGGCCTTTGATGGCCGCGAAACTGCGCCTGCGGCAGCCACAGAAGACCTGTTGCTCAATGCCGATGGCCAACCACTTGCGTTTCATACGGCTGTGGTGGGTGGCCGCTCGGTGGGGGCACCCGGTGTGTTGCGCATGTTGGCGCAAGCCCATGCACAACACGGCAAGCTCCC
>CANCCJ010000171.1 GCA_947374535.1 Comamonadaceae bacterium
GACTCAGGGTCTGGCTTGCCCGCAATGGTCACTTCAGCGTGGTAGGTGTGGCCGTGGATGCGCAGGCTACCTTCCGCATCAATTTTGCGGCGCAGGGTGTGTGCGGCTTCAAAGTAGAAGCGTTGGCTAAGTTCGTATTTCATCGGATGCCAATCAACTTATGGGTTTGCACGCTTAGACGCCAGCGCGGGTGCGATTGGCAATAGGCCACGGCCGCAGCGGTGTTGGCTGCTGCGTTTGGCCCATCCATGGGCTGCAAGTAGAAATTTTCAAAATTCAAAGACTCATACAACGCGGGTTCAGCCCCCAGTTGCGGAAACACTAGCTTGAGTTCTTGGCCTTCAGCCACCAGGCGTTGGCTGCCAGCTTTGGGGCTCATGCACAGCCAGTCAATGCCCTTGGGCGGAAGGACCGTGCCGTTGGTTTCCACCGCAATCGTGAAGTGCAGGGCGTGCAGTGCATCGACCAAGGCCTCGTCCACTTGCAGCAAGGGCTCGCCACCGGTCAGCACCACAAAGCGGTGCGCAGTGTCAGTGGCGGGCCAAAAGCTGGCGATGGCTGCGGCCAAGGCTTGGGCGCTGTCAAACTTGCCGCCGTGTGTGCCATCGGTGCCCACAAAGTCGGTGTCGCAGAACTGGCAAATGGCAGAGCTGCGGTCTTCTTCGCGGCCGCTCCACAGGTTGCAGCCCGCAAAACGGCAAAACACCGCAGGTTGCCCGGCATTGGCACCTTCACCTTGCAAGGTGTAGAACATTTCTTTCACGCTGTACGTCATAGCGCTATTTTCGCAGCAAGTCGAAGGGGGGCTGAAAACAGGGGTTGAAGATGCGACACTCAACTTTTTGGTTGGCTAAACAAGGGCTTCAAGAATGGATGTCTTGACAACGCAAACCCTATCAGGGGTGCAAACGAGCATTGAAATTGCAGGCACAGTGGCTTTTGCCTTGTCTGGTGTGATGGAAGCTGCCCGAAAAAAACTAGATGCGGTGGGTGTCTGTGCCGTGGCCAGTGTGGCAGCCTTTGGCGGCGGCACGCTGCGCGATGTGTTGCTGGACCGTCGCCCCTTGTTTTGGATTGAGCAGTCTTGGTATTTGTGGTCGGTCTTGGCGCTGTGCATTGCAGCCATGGTGCTGATGCGTGCCAAACATTTCAAACCCACCCAAAAATCCATGCAATGGCCTGATGCGTTGGGGCTAGGTCTGTTCGCTGCCAGTGGCACGCAAATCGCGTTGAGCTTGCAGATGCCGGCGCTCATCTCCGTGTTGATGGGCGTTATCACTGCCACCTTTGGCGGCGTGTTGCGTGACATTGTGTGCAACGAAATCCCCACGGCCTTCCATGACCACCACCCTTACGCGGTGTGCGCGTTTGCGGGGGGCTGGGTGGTGGTGGTCTTGCACGACTTGGGCTTTGACCCTAATGCGGTCGTTGCCATTGCCGCCGCCACGGTCACGCTGTTGCGTTTGGCTGCGTTGCATTTTGAATGGCGGTTACCCACTTGGAAGATTGACGATGCGGATTAAACAATCTTCACGCTGAGATTGGGCAAGCCGTCGATGTGCATTTCAATCACATCACCGCGCACCACAGGCCCCACATTTTCAGGTGTGCCTGCGTAGATGATGTCACCTGGGAACAGCTCAAACGCTTCTGAGAGCTTGCTGATTTGCTCTGCAACTGACCAAATCATTTGGTTCAAATCGGCCTTTTGTTTCACTTGTCCGTTGACTTTGAGCCAAATATCACCCTTGCTAAAGTGACCCGTTTGCGCCACTTTGTGCACAGCACCGATGGGGGCCGATTTGTCAAAGCTCTTGCCAATTTCCCAAGGTTTCTTTTGGTCGCCCATGCCGCGCTGTAAATCGCGGCGTGTCATGTCCAAACCCAAGGTGTAGCCATAAACCAAGTCGAGCGCTTTGTCGACAGCAATGTTGCGACCGCCTTTGCCCAGCACAGCGACCAATTCGGCTTCGTAGTGGTAATTTTTAGTGAGGCTGGGGTAGGGGTGGTCAGCCACTATGCCGGTCGCCACGTACTGAATGGCATCGGTGGGCTTTTGAAAAAAGAACGGTGGTTCACGCGTTGGGTCTGAGCCCATTTCGCGGGCGTGTGCTGCGTAATTGCGACCAATGCAATAGATGCGACGCACGGGGAACATCTCATCCGAGCCAACGATAGGAATGTAGGTGGCGGGCACCGCAAACGGCGTTTTCGGTCCGTTGGCAGCGATTCCGGGTGTGGCGCATCCCACCAATGCACCAGACGTGACGAGGGCTGAGTTTTGAAAAAAATGACGACGTTTCATGCTTTGTCTCCTGAGTTGGCCTGCGCATGCCTGTTTTAAGATGTGTTGCACAGCCTATTCTTCCTGATCACATTTGCTTTCGCCACCACAGACTGACGCTTTGGTTACTTGAATTTCTTTTTATGCATGTTCTTTATTCTTTTCGCCGCTGTCCTTACGCTATGCGCGCACGCCTGGCTTTGCGCGCCAGCGGCGTGGCGTATGAGCATCGTGAAGTGGCGCTGAAAGCCAAACCCGCCGAAATGCTAGCAGTCTCGCCCAAGGCAACGGTGCCGGTGTTGTGTTTGTCCACGGGGGATGTGTTAGAGCAAAGCCTAGACATCATGCTGTGGGCGCTGCAGCACCAAGATGTGCAAGCTTGGTTACCCACGACCGCCGATGCCTGGGCCTTTACCCACGACGGCATTGCCTTGAACGACGGTGAATTCAAAGCCCATCTAGACCGCTACAAATACCCACAGCGTTTTGGTTTGACAGATGGTTTGCAGCACCGCGCGCAAGGTGCACAGGTGTTGATGCGTTGGCAAGCGCACTTGCAAGGCAAAACGTATTTGTCTGGCCAGCACTGGGGTTTGCTGGATGCATGTGTGGCCCCCTTTGTGCGTCAGTTTGCCCGTACTGATCGTGCTTGGTTTGATGCGCAGCCTTGG
Organism: Comamonadaceae bacterium; assembly: GCA_947374535.1. The sequence continues at coordinate 2,956 of CANCCJ010000171.1, forward strand.
CTGCAGTTGGCGCAGTGGTTGGCGGCATTTGAAAATTCAGAGGCGTTTGCAGCCGTGATGCACAAGCACCCCTTGTGGGTGTCTCCGCAAGATTCAACCCTGCTTGCTTAGTTGACCGTTTTTAAAAAATCCATCACCAACTGCCATTGCGCAGGCACATTCAACGCAGGGGCATGGCCGCAGCCTGGAATTTCTTCTGTACGGAGCAAGCCTTTGCTACCTGGGCCACGCGTATGCATGGTTTGGAGGGTGTCGGGGGAAATTAAATCTGAGTTGGCACCGCGCATCACCATCACTGGAATGTCGAGCGCGTCGTATTCGTTCCACATGGGGTACTCGGGGACTTCGCGAAAAAACTGTTGCGTGATGTTGGGGTCATAGTGTGGGGTGACGCGGCCATCGGGCAAGCGGCGGGTGGATGTCTCGGTCAAGTGTGTCCACTGCGCATCGGTTTGAAAGCCAAACGGTGCATAGGCCTGGCGGAAAAATGCTTCCAATTCGGGCACTGTGTCAAACGCCGGTGGTTCGCCTGCATAAGCCTTGATGCGCTCTACCGCCACCGCTGAAATTTCCGGCGCAATGTCATTCAACACGAGACTTTGAATGCGGCCTTTGAACGCAGGAAGCTCTATCGCCGCAGCGCATACCAAGCCCAATGCACCGCCCATAGAGGTACCAATCCAGTGGGCTTTCTCAATCTTCAATGCCTCCATCAAATCCAGCGTGATTCGGGCGTAGATGGCAAAGCTGTAGTCGTTTTGAGGTGCATGGCTCCATTGGCTCAGGCCTCGACCAATGGTGTCGGGGCAAATCACGCGGTAGTGCGCAGCGAGCTGCTCGGCCAGTGCATCAAAGTCGCGGCCGGTTCGGGCCAAACCGTGCCACGCAATGACCACGGGCAATGACGCATCCCCCCAAGCGGTGTAGTGGATGTTGAAGCCATGACATTGCAAATAGTGTGAGCTGGGTTTCATAGTGAGTTCAGTTTACGATTGAGCCATGCAATTGCAAGATATTTTGTATTCCCAAGGTTTTGGTACGCGTCGTATTTGCGCGGGCCTCATTCAGCAAGGCTATGTTCAGGTCGATTTTGGCGAGGGCTTGGTCACCTGTGACGATGCGTTGCAAGACTTGGCGGTTCACAAAGGTCTTCAGTATTCGGTCCAGGGTGTGCCGTGGCCTTACCACGCCAAAGCCTATGTGTTGTTGCACAAGCCTGCGGGCTATGAGTGTTCGCATAAACCTTCCGCTTGGCCCAGCCTCTACACCTTGCTGCCGCCAGCGTTGCGCCAACGTCCGCAAAAAAGTGCCGTGCAAGGTGTGCAAGCGGTGGGACGCTTGGACCAAGACACCACAGGTATGTTGGTGTTGACGGATGATGGTCCGCTGATTCATCGCATGAGTTCACCCCGTCATCATGTGCCCAAGGTATACGAGGTGACCACGGACGACCCGCTGGACGCCCAACAAGTGCAACGCCTGCTCGACGGCGTGGTGCTGGACGATTCACCCAAACCCGTGCAAGCCGCCGCATGCATCGCCGTGTCTGAGCATCACTTACGTCTGACCCTGACCGAAGGCAAGTACCACCAAGTCAAACGCATGTTGGCGGCGGTGGGCAACAAAGTGGTGGGGCTGCACCGTTCACAAATCGGTGCGATGCCCTTGCCAGCTGATTTGGCGCCAGGTCAGTGGCGCTGGCTGAGTGAGGATGAGCTGAAGTTGCTAGCGACAAACGCTTAACTTCACTCAGCTTTTTTAGCTTCCTTGCGCTGGGTCAAACGGATTTTGTTTGAATTGAAGCCCTTCACACCGGTGGACATCGCCTAGCTCGTTACACTGAGAGTAGATTTTCCAAGGTGTTTTTTGTGTTTTTGATTCAACGTTTAACGCTGGCTTTGGCCAGTGTGCTGCTGTTGGCGGCAACCCCAGCTGTACAAGCGGGTAACCCCATTTTTGTACTGAACTCGCAAGATGCGAATGTGAGTGTGATCGACTCTGCAACGTGGAAAGAAACGCGCCGCATTGCCACAGGCAAAGAGCCGCACCACATCTACCTCACGCCCGATGAAGCCTCGGTCATCGTGGCCAATGCCGGTGGCGATTCCCTGACCTTTATTGACCCGCGAACGGCCCAAGTGCAACGCGTGGTCCGCGGCACGCTAGACCCCTACCAGTTGCGCTTCTCTCCAGATATGAAATGGTTTGTTACGGTGGCCAACAGGTTGAACCACATCGACATTTACCGTTGGGATGGCAAAGAGTTGGCGTTGGCCAAGCGCATTCCCTCTGGCAAAACGCCCAGCCACATTTGGATTGACACCAAAAGCACGACCGCTTACGCCACCATGCAAGACAGCAACGAGTTGGTGGCCGTGGACTT
>CANCCJ010000172.1 GCA_947374535.1 Comamonadaceae bacterium
GGCATACAACTGTTCAGCAAAAGCGCCAACCGGCTTCCAATCTGGCAACACTTGCACCAACTTGCCTTGTTGCAGTGAGGCTTGCGCGCTGAAGTCAGGCAGTAACGCAATGCCCAGCCCCGTCAATGCCGCTTCACGCAACGCCTCGCTGTTGTTCGCCGCGAGTTGTCCCGTCACCGGCACGGTGATGCGCTCGTCTTTGGACTTGTCTTTTGCTTTGGACAGCACCCGCTCCAGGGTCCAAGTCGGTGTGTCTTGTGCGCGCAGGTAATGCAAACAGTTGTGCGCTTGCAAATCAGCCGGTGTTTGCGGCGTGCCCGCGCGGCGTAAATAGGTTTTGCTAGCGACCAGCACGGAGTGCGTGTGGCACAAAGTCCACGCCACATGCGTGTCGGGCGGTCGCGCCGTGTGTCGGATGGCCAAGTCAAAGCCCTCGTTCGCCAAACTGCTGAGGCGGTCCGACATGTCCAGCTCGATGCGCACATCGGGGTACTCGCGCAAGAAGTCCGCCAAGCGCGGCGCGAGCTGTTGCCGAGCAAAGGCCACGGGTGCCGTCACCCGCAACAAGCCGCTGGGCACACCCGCCAAGTCGCGCACTTGGGCGAAGCTGTGTTCAATTTGCTCAAACGACGCGCGGGTGTCGTCCACCAGCCGCTGGCCCGCCTCGGTCAAGCGCACGCTGCGGGTGGTACGTTGGACCAATGGCACACGCGCGGCGCGCTCCAGCTCAGCAATGCGTTGGCTCATCGCCGCTTTGCTCACGCCTAAGCGCGTCGCTGCAGCGGTGTAACTGCCTTGTTGGGCCAACACACTCAACCAATGCAGGTGGTGCCAGAGCTCGCTGATTTTTTGATCATTCATAGGTTGATTGTTCACTATTTTGAACAATCAATTCAAGCTTGGGCGCTTGTTTGATGCACACGCCCTGCCTACACTGCGTCATCTTTTCTACACAACGAGACACACCATGACACAAACTCACATTGCGCACTACATCAACGGCGCCGTGGCCAATGGCAGCAGCACACGTACACAGCCGGTGTACAACCCCGCCACAGGCGCCGTCACAGGCAACGTCAGTTTGGCCAATGTGAACGACGTCCATGCCGCCGTCGCCGCTGCGCAAAAAGCATTTCCCGCTTGGGCCGACACACCTCCCCTGCGTCGTGCTCGCGTGATGTTCAAGTTCTTGGAATTGCTCAACGCCAACAAAGACAAACTGGCGCACATGATCACCGCTGAACACGGCAAGGTGTTCACCGATGCGCAAGGCGAAGTGAGTCGTGGCATTGACATTGTGGAGTTCGCCACAGGCATTCCCCAGTTGCTCAAGGGTGACTTCACCGAACAAGTCTCCACCGGCATCGATAACTGGACCATGCGCCAGCCCCTCGGCGTGGTGGCCGGCATCACCCCTTTCAACTTCCCCGTCATGGTGCCCGCTTGGATGTTCCCCGTGGCCATCGCCGCAGGCAACACCTTTGTGCTCAAGCCCAGCCCGATTGACCCCACCCCCGCGCTTTTCATGGCCGAGTTGCTCAAACAAGCGGGCCTGCCCGACGGCGTGTTCAACGTGGTGCAAGGCGACAAAGAAGCGGTGGACGCCTTGTTGGTTCACCCCGATGTGAAAGCCGTGAGCTTTGTCGGCTCCACGCCCATCGCCAACTACATCTATGAAACTGGTGCCCACCACGGCAAACGTGTGCAAGCCTTGGGCGGTGCAAAAAACCACATGGTGGTCATGCCCGATGCCGACATCGACCAAGCCGTAGACGCCCTCATTGGTGCCGCCTACGGCTCTGCGGGCGAGCGCTGCATGGCCATCAGCGTGGCCGTGTTGGTGGGTGATGTGGCCGAGCGCCTCATGCCCAAACTGATTGAACGCACCAAAGCCTTGAAGGTGTTGAACGGTACCAACCTTGCCGCCGAAATGGGCCCCATCGTGACTGACATCGCGCACAAACGCATCACCGGTTACATCGAACAAGGTGTGAAAGAAGGCGCACGCTTGTTGGTCGATGGCCGCAACTTTGACGGCGCATCTGCTGGCGAAGGCTGCAAAGACGGCTTCTGGATGGGCGGTACCTTATTTGACAACGTGACGCCTGACATGCGCATTTACAAAGAAGAAATCTTTGGCCCCGTGTTGAGCTGCCTGCGTGTCGCTGACTTGGCACAAGCCGTGGACCTCATCAACGCGCACGAGTTCGGCAATGGCGTGAGCTGCTTCACCCGCGACGGCAACGTCGCCCGCGAGTTTGCACGCCACATCCAAGTGGGCATGGTCGGCATCAACGTGCCAATTCCAGTGCCCATGGCATGGCACGGCTTTGGTGGCTGGAAGAAGAGCTTGTTTGGCGACATGCACGCCTACGGCGAAGAGGGTGTGCGCTTCTACACCAAGCAAAAGAGCGTCATGCAGCGCTGGCCTGAGAGCATTGGCAAGGGCGCTGAGTTTGTGATGCCGACGTCTAAGTAACTGATTGCGCTCTGTGGGTGGCGCTGTTGCATGTGCATCGGCAGCTTGGGGTGGCATGTTTTGCTCCTCGTCTGCTGCGCATCCGAATGTCGCGGCAACATGCCACCCCAATCTACCGCTGCTACACACAAAGGCGCTGCGAGCTCAGAAACGCATGATGTGATGGACCAATGCTGCATAGCAGCGAGGCCCATGTTGTCAGAGAAGGGGCGGGCTGGGCGGTGTGTTGCAGCGACATTCGGATGCGCAGCAGACGAGGAGCAAAACACACTGCCCAGTCCGCCCCTTCTCTGACAACTGCGACGGCAAACGGACAACCAGCACAAGCAGCTACCATCCCTGCACACAACAACAAAGAGTTGAGACATCTGCATGAGCGACACCCAGTTTGACTACATCATCGTTGGCGCAGGCACAGCCGGCTGCTTGCTCGCCAACCGCCTGAGCGCTAACGCCAGCAAACGTGTGTTGCTCATTGAAGCAGGCCGCAAAGACGATTACCACTGGATTCATATCCCTGTCGGTTACTTGCACTGCATTGGTAACCCCCGCACCGACTGGCTCTACAACACCGCCCCTGATGCAGGCCTGAACGGCCGCAGCTTGCGCTACCCACGCGGCAAAGTGTTGGGCGGTTGCTCCAGCATCAACGGCATGATTTACATGCGCGGCCAAGCGCGTGACTACGACCAGTGGGCAGACATCACCGGCGACGCCCGCTGGCGTTGGGACAACGCCCTGCCTTATTTCAAACTCCACGAAGACCATCACGCAGGTGCCAATGCATCGCACGGCGCAAAAGGCCATAAGAGCGATGTGCTGCTGGCCGACACCACGGTGTATGGCGAAACCTTGCGCCACCACATTGCAGGTGGCGAATGGCGTGTCGAGAAGCAACGCTTGCGCTGGGATGTGCTCGATGCCTTCGCACAAGCTGCTGTGCAAGCCGGCATTCCCGCCACCGACGACTTCAACCGTGGCAGCAACGAAGGCGTGGGCTATTTTGAAGTCAACCAAAAAAGCGGTTGGCGTTGGAACACCGCCAAGGCCTTCATTCGCCCCACCTGCTATGCGCGTCCCAACTTTGAACTGTGGTCCTCCGCGCAAGTGGCCAAGCTGCTCATGCACACCGAGGCCAACGGCTCGCAACGCTGTACCGGCGTTGAGGTGTGGACAGGCCACGGCTATGTCACGGTGACCGCCAAACAATCGGTGGTGTTGAGTGCAGGCGCCATTGGTACGCCGCAAATTTTGCAGCTCTCAGGTCTTGGTCCAGCGGACTTGCTGAAGCAACACGGCATTCAACCGGTCATCGATCTGCCTGGCGTGGGTGCCAACCTGCAAGACCATTTGCAAATCCGCTCAGTCTTCAAAGTGCAAGGCGTAGAGACACTCAACACCTTGGCCAACAGTTGGTGGGGCAAAGCCAAGATTGGTTTGGAATACGCCTTCAAGCGCAGCGGCCCCATGAGCATGGCACCGTCACAGCTCGGCGCCTTCACCCGCAGCAGCCCTGACCAGCCTTACCCCAACATCGAATACCACGTACAGCCCCTCAGCCTCGATGCGTTTGGCGAGCCCCTGCACAACTTCCCCGCCTTCACGGCCAGCGTGTGCAACCTCAACCCCACCAGCCGAGGCACAGTCAACATCACCAGCGCGAACTTCAACGACGCGCCCAAGATTGCCCCCAACTACCTGAGCACCGAAGCCGACCGCCAAGTGGCTGCCGATTCTTTGCGCGTGACGCGCCGCATCGCCGCGCAACCCGCGCTGGCCAAATACAAACCCGTGGAATACAAGCCCGGCGTGCAATACCAAACCGACGAGGACTTGGCCCGCTTGGCCGGCGACATTGCCACCACCATCTTCCATCCGGTGGGCACCGCACGCATGGGCCGCATCGACGACCCCATGGCCGTGGTGGACCCCGAGTTGCGTGTGCGTGACGGACGCGGCGGTGTGGTGCGCGGCTTGCGTGTGGTGGATGCCAGCGTCATGCCCACCATCACCAGCGGCAACACCAACAGCCCGACGCTGATGATGGCCGAGAAGGCCGCGCAATGGCTGGCCCATGAGGCTGTGCAAGCTTGAATTTGACGCGCATTGGGTTAGCCCCCAAGGGAAACTCCTAGGCAAAAATGAGCGCCGTGCCGCGTACAGTTGCATCACTCGAAACAGCGCAAGCGCTGTTCATACGAGGGTCTGAGGAGACAAACACAACAGGCACTTCCCAAGGAAGCGTCACTTAGAGAAGGCACCGGTTACCCCCGGTGCCTTTTGCTTTGTGGGACGCTGGCATTTGCGACCACAATCTCGGCATGGAACTTTTCTTCACCACGTTTGCGTCCGCGTTAGCTGGCTTTGTGGATTCAATCGTAGGTGGTGGTGGCCTGATTTTGCTGCCCGCCCTGTTTGCCGCTTATCCCGCCACAGCACCCGCCACCTTGTTTGGCACCAACAAAAGCGCCTCCGTCTGGGGCACGGCATTTGCCACTTGGCAATACAGCCGTCGCGTCGATGTGCGATGGTCTGGGTTGTTGCCTGCGGCCGCCGTCACCATGTTGGCGGCCTTCGCAGGGGCTTGGCTGGTCACCTTGGTGTCGCCCGAGTTTTTACGCCGCTTGTTACCGCTGGTGTTGTTCGCTGTACTCATCTACACCTTGATGCGAAAAGACATGGGCCGCCGTCATGCGCCTCGCTTCACCGGTCGCGCCGAGTTGCTCGCCACGTCAACCATTGGGTTGACGATTGGTTTTTACGACGGTTTCTTTGGCCCAGGCACGGGTAGCTTCTTTGTGTT
>CANCCJ010000173.1 GCA_947374535.1 Comamonadaceae bacterium
ATGCGATTGGCACAGGCACCAGCTCGCGCAACAGTGAAGTCATTCATGCGGGTATCTATTACCCGCCAGGCTCGCTCAAAGCGCAGCTGTGCGTGCAAGGCCTGCGCATGCTGTATGCCTATGCCGCAGAGCGTGGGGTGTCGCACCAACGCTGTGGCAAATTGATTGTGGCCACACATGTAGACCAACGGCCTGCGCTCGATGCGCTTTTGCGCAAAGCCCACGCCAACGGCGTGACTGATGTCGTAATGCTGACCGCTGAGCAAGCGCAGGCGATGGAGCCTGCGTTGTCGTGCGTGGCGGCATTGCATTCGCCTAGCACCGGCATTGTGGACAGTCACGGCCTGATGCTGAGCCTGCAAGGCGATTTTGAAAATGCAGGCGGACTCGTTGCCCTGAATGCAACCGTAGTTTCCGCCGTGTGTCGCGACGATGGCATCCTGCTGCGCATGGCCGATGGCTCAGAGTTGATGGCACAAACAGTCGTGAATGCGGCGGGGCTGACCGCACCTTGGCTGGCGAAACACTTTGAAGGTTTGGCCGCACAGCATGTGCCGCAAGCGTACTTTGCCAAAGGCAACTACTTCACGCTGTCGGGCAAATCGCCCTTCTCACACTTGATTTACCCGGTGCCCGAAGCCGCAGGCTTGGGCGTTCATTTGACGTTGGACCTTGGCGGTCAGGCCAAATTTGGCCCTGATGTGCAGTGGGTGGATGGTCCTGACGATTTGGTGGTGTCTGTGGCGCATGAACAAGTGTTTTACAACGCGGTGCGTAAGTATTGGCCGGCCTTGAGCGAGGGGGCGCTACAGGCAGGTTATGCCGGGATTCGTCCCAAAATCTCTGGCCCCAACGACGCAGCTGCAGATTTTCGCATCCAAGGACCCGCCGTGCACGGTGTGAAAGGCTTGGTGAATTTGTTTGGCATTGAGTCGCCAGGCCTGACCAGCTCGTTGGCCATCGGCGATGCGGTTGTCAAAGCCTTGCAGTAAAGTCATTCACATGAACAAACGTTTGTTTTTGGGTATATGTGTGACGCCGCTTTTATTTGCTTGTTCGACCGCGTCGCGTCAATCTGCCTCAACAGCGTCTACCTCGCAAAGTTTCCCCAACTATCCGTCCAAGCGGCAAGACATCGTCATCCAAGCCATGGCCATGCTAGACCGCGGTTACACCTACGGCGGGAAAAAACTGCACACGGGGTTTGATTGCTCAGGCTTGGTGACCTTTGTTTACAAGGAGTCCGCAGGCATTCCACTCAAGGGCAGTGCGGCACAAATGGCTGAGGTGGCTAAATCAATTGATGCCAACCAAGCCCACCCGGGTGATTTGGTATTTTTCAACACCTTGGGCAGCCCGTTTTCGCATGTGGGTATCTACATCGGCTCTGGCAAATTTATTCATGCAGCGAACGAAAAAACGGGCGTGCGGTCAGAACGCTTGGACCATACGTATTGGTCCAAACGTTTCGAGGGGTATCGCACACTCTTCGCTTAATGGCTTCAGGCTTGGGTGCGAATGGCCTGTGCGGCTTCTTTCACCAGAGCAGGGCCTTTGTAGATGAGGCCGGTGTAAATCTGCACCACGTCTGCGCCTGCTTTGATTTTGGCCACGGCATCGGCGCCGCTCAAAATGCCGCCCACGCCGATGATGGGGAAGTTGGGGCCCATGGCGGCACGCAGCTGGCGAATCACTTCATTACTTTTCTCAAACACGGGTGCGCCTGAAAGGCCACCGGTTTCGTCAGCATGCGTCAAGCCTTGCACCGCATCGCGAGCGATGGTGGTGTTGGTGGCAATCACGCCCCACAAACTTGCTGATGCGGGCGTGCCTTGCGCGACGCAATGACGCTTCAACGTCGCGGCAATCACTGCCACTTGGTCACGGTCCAAATCAGGCGCAATTTTGATGAACACGGGAACTTGCTTGTGGTGCTGTTGGGCCAGCTCGGCACGGCGTTTGGCGAGCGTACCAATGAGCGCATCCAGCGCTTCGTCGCTTTGCAATTCGCGCAGGTTTTTGGTGTTGGGGCTAGAAATGTTGACTGTCACGTAGTCGGCGTGCGGGTACACGCCGTCTAGGCAAATGAGGTAGTCGTCAGCCGCGTTTTCGATGGGCGTGGCTGCGTTCTTGCCGATGTTCAGGCCCAAGAGCATGGGCGTGCCGCCGTGTTTGGACGAATTCGTGCGGAACTTCGCCAGCTTCACGTTGGCCAAGAAGGCATCCAAGCCTTCGTTGTTAAAACCAAGGCGGTTGATCAACGCGTTGGCTTCAGGTAAGCGGAACATACGCGGCTTGGGGTTGCCGGGTTGGCCTTTCGGTGTGACCGTGCCAACTTCCACAAAGCCAAAACCCATCGCAGCCAAGCCGTCAATGCAGTGGGCGTTTTTGTCCAAGCCTGCGGCTAGACCGACGCGATTGGGAAAGGTCAAGCCCGCCAGTTGAACGGGGTCTTGCACGCGCTCTTGGCAATAGACCCAAGCCAGCGGTGTGTTTTGTGTGCGGGCCAGCATGGCCAGCGTGTGCTCATGGGCGGTTTCGGCATCCATGGCGAACAGAAAAGGGCGGGCGAGTGAATAGGGCAACAACGACATGGATAATCTCAAGCTTTTATATAACCCTCGGATTTTCTCCCATGAACACGCCTACCCATGCCGCACCTTTGTCTCAAGATGAATTGAAAACTTTGGTGGGGCAAGCCGCCTTGCACTACGTGGTGCCCGGCGAAGTGGTGGGCGTGGGCACAGGCTCGACGGTGAACAAGTTCATCGACGCCTTGGCCACCATGAAAGACCAAATCAAAGGTGCGGTGTCTAGCTCGGTGGCCTCTACCGAACGTTTGCAAGCTTTGGGCATCCCCGTGTTTGAAGCCGCAGATTTGGAAAGTCTGTCGGTGTATATCGACGGGGCTGATGAAATCGATCACCAAGGCCACATGGTCAAAGGCGGCGGCGCTGCCTTGACCCGCGAAAAAATTGTGGCTGCGCAATCCAAAATGTTTGTGTGCATTGCCGATGAAAGCAAGTTGGTCGACGCACTGGGCACATTCCCCTTGCCCGTGGAAGTCATCCCCATGGCGGCTGCACGCGTGATGCGCCAGTTCGCCGCAATGGGCGGTATCGCAAAGCTGCGTTTGAAAGATGGCCAACCTTTGGTGACCGACAACGGCCAACACATCGTTGATGTGACAGGTTTGAGTATCACCGACCCACTGAAGTTTGAGTCGGACGTGAACCAATGGCCAGGCGTGGTGACCGTGGGTGTGTTTGCCCACCAAAAAGCGCAGGTGTGTTTGCTGGGCACATCCACTGGCGTGAAGACGCTGAAGTTTTGAAAAGCCTAGGCACTTCTTATCAGGCTTTGGTGCTTGGTGCATCGGGTGCGCTGGGCAGTGCGTTTGTGGAGGCCTTGCAGGCCGACACGGCTTGTGCCCAAGTGGTGGGCTTGTCGCGCAGCTCACAGCCCGCGTTTCGTTTAGAAGACGAAGCCAGCATGACTGCTGCAGCTGCTTTGCTTGTTGCTGAAGCTCAAGGGCCTTTTCACCTCATCATCGACGCTACGGGGGCGCTCACCATTGACGGGCGGGGGCCTGAAAAACACATGGGTGCACTCAACGCTACGCAGTTGGCCCGTGCGTTCGAGGTCAACACCATCGGCCCTGCGTTGTTGCTCAAATACTTTGTGCCTTTGCTGGCGAGCGAACAACGTAGCATCTACGCCAAGTTGCCGGCCCGTGTGGGCAGCATCAGCGACAACCGCAAAGGTGGTTGGTATGGCTACCGAGCCGCTAAAGCGGCCTTGAACATGGTGCTGCAAACTGTAGCGATTGAGGCGGCACGCAAACGCCCGCACTTGGTGGTGGCAGCCATGCAGCCGGGCACGGTGGCGTCTAGTTTGTCAGCACCATTTGTGCCTGCACAAGATTGCCTCACAGCTGCGCAATCGGTGGTGGGTCTGCTTAGCGCTTTGGATGATTTGCCTGCACAAGCGGCTGCGCACTTTGTGGATTACAAAGGCGATGTCATCGCTTGGTGATATCAGTCAATCAATTTTGAACAAATAAAAAACCCGCCGAAGCGGGTTTTTTATTTGAGTGCGTCAGACCTTACTTCTTACGCGCAGCAATGGCCGCTTCAGCAGTGTTCACCAAGTCAGCACCGATGGTGGCTTTCCACTTGTTGTACACGGGACGAGTGGCTTTCACAAACTCGTCGCGTTGGGCAGGTGTGAGTTGGGTCACGGTCACGCCCAAGGCTTCGATGCCTTTGATGACGGGCTTGTCGGCTTCAATCAAACCTTTGCGAGCAATCGCAATTTCTTCCTTGCCTGCATCCAACGCGGCTTGACGCACGATGGCTTGGTCAGCCGGTGTCCATGAGTTCCAAATTTCTTTGTTCACCACGAATACGAGCGGGTCCGCCATGTAGCCCCAAGTGGTGATGTACTTTTGGCCCACGGTGTGCATCTTGAGCAGGTTGAACAAGAACAAGGGATTTTCTTGACCGTCCACGGCACCGCTGGTCAGAGCAGGTTGTGCATCCGCCCAGCTCATTTGCGTGGGGTTGGCGCCCAAGGTGCTGAACATGTCCGAGAAGATGGGCGAACCGACGATGCGAATCTTCATGCCCTTCAAATCTTCAGGCGACTTGACGGCGCGCTTGGAGTTGGTGAGTTCGCGGTAGCCGTTCTCACCCCAAGCCAATGGCACGACGCCAGATTTCTCTAGCGTTTTGAAAATGTGTTTGCCCACTTGACCTTGGGTCAGTGCATCCACAGCCGCGTAGTCGGGCATCAAGAAGGGCAGTGAGAACAAGTTGAGTTCTTTGACTTGGGGTGACCAGTTGATGGTCGAGCCCACCGCCATATCAATCACACCTTGGCGCAAAGCACTGAACTCGCGCGTTTGGTCGCCTTGAATCAACGACACGCCAGGGTACATCTTGATGTTGATGCGGCCTTGTGTGCGCTCTTTCACCATGTCGGCCCACAGCTTGCCAGCTTGGCCCCAAGGGGTAGGCACGTTGAGCACCAGCGACATGCGGTATTCCGCTTTGTAGGGCTGTTGTTGGGCTTGAGCCGTGCCTGCAAACGTGCCCATCACGGCGGCAGCTGCCACCAAGCTTAAAAGGGTTCTGCGAAGTTTCATGGTCTCTATCTCCTTATTAAAACGAACTTAAAAATCAGGGTGCTATTTTTAGTAGCCCATGTAACGCGGCAACCACAAAGCCAACTCAGGCCAAGCGATGACAGCCACCATCACCAA
>CANCCJ010000174.1 GCA_947374535.1 Comamonadaceae bacterium
AAACCTACGCCACCATCGAAGGTGGCTCGCTCAAAATCACGCCTGCGGTGTCCCGCTCATTGCTGTGCCCACCACAGCGGGCACGGGCAGCGAGGTGGCGCGTGGGGCCATTCTCATCTTGGACGATGGGCGCAAGCTGGGTTTTCATTCGTGGCACTTGGTGCCCAAAGCCGCGCTGCTCGACCCCGAACTCACCCTCGGTTTACCCCCTGCCCTCACCGCTGCCACGGGCATGGACGCCATTGCCCACTGCATGGAAACGTTCATGGCTGCACCGTTCAACCCGCCTGCTGATGGCATTGCACTCGACGGCCTCACACGCGGCTGGGCGCACATTGAGCGCGCGACTAACAACGGCCAAGACCGTGACGCACGCCTCAACATGATGAGTGCCTCCATGCAAGGCGCGATGGCGTTTCAAAAAGGCTTGGGTTGCGTGCATTCCCTCAGCCACAGCTTGGGCGGCGTGAACCCGCGCTTACACCACGGTACTTTGAACGCCATGTTTTTGCCCGCTGTCGTGCGCTTCAATGCCGAAGCTGAATCGGTACAAAAAGAGCGTCGCATGCAGCGCATGGCCTATGCGATGGGCTTGGGCGAAATACACCACCCGCTAGAAGCTGCCGAGGCCATTGCCCAAGCCATCACCGCCATGAACGCCCGTTTAGGCCTGCCCAAAGGCTTGGCCGAGATGGGCGTGGAGATGGCATGGTTTGACAAAATCATCGAAGGCGCCATGGCCGACCACTGCCACAAAACCAACCCGCGCATTGCCACTGAGCAGGAGTACCGCGAGATGCTGCAAGCGGCGATGTCACGAGGTTGAACTTAGGCTTCGTAAGTCGTCAGCACCACATCGGCCGCTTCTTTGCGAAGCGGAATCAACGCTTGATACGCCGCCGAGTTGTGCCAACCATCGGCCTCGGCCAGCGAGGGAAAACGAATCACCACGATGTCGGCATGCGGGCAGTCGCCCGACAGTGCCCTCACCTGATCACCACGAAACACCAGCTCACCGTGCCACGGCACCAAAGTGGCCAAGACTTGGCCTCGGTACTCAGCCCATTTCGTGGGGTTCTTCACGGTCATCTGACCGACGACATAAGCTTGACGCATGGTGACTCCTTAAAGACGATGCACGGCTGCCAAATGCGGCTTGGTCAACCATTCCGAAAACTCTTCTGCCAACTGCGCACTCGCTCGTGCCGCAGCTTGCCAAACCTTCACCCGTCCTTCGAAGTCTGAGGCATAGGTCATGAAGTCACTGCGGTCTGGCAGCTTGCCATTAGGCAATGTGTTGACCCACTCGGGGTTGGGGGCTAACACGATGGTGTTGTCTAAAAACGGGGTGGACTTGTGCCGCCACTTCAGCGCTTTGTCGAGCCAGCCGGGCACCACAGCTTTTTGAAAATGCGGGTACAGGACCAGCCCTTTGTAGTTGAGGTGCAAGTGGTAGTCGGTGATGCCGCCGTCCCAATACGCGCCCGGTGGGGCGTCGGGTATGTCGTGCACCGCTTGCAGCACAAACGGAATCGAGCAACTGGCTTGTAACGCCGCCATGAAGTTGCGCGCGTTCAGCGCCATGTGTTGGGTGGCAAAGTCTCTGGCATCGAATGGCAACTCGCCTCGGGTAGAAAACACCACGCGCTCCAGCCACGCACCCATGGCTTTGCGCTGCACGGCATTGCACACATACGCACCCGCATAACCCAAAGGCGTGAGCACCGGATGCTCGCGGTGCAAGATGTGTTTGCCATGCGAGGTCACCACATGCAGGCGGTAGCGCGGGTGGTTTAGCACTTCATTTACATGCCCACCGTAAAAGCTGTGCAGTGTTTGGCTAAATTCATCGCTGACTTGTTTGGCTGTGGGGCGCTTCTGTCCTTCAGGCACTTGGTACTCTTGATGAATGTAGTCGTGCGACAGTCGATCAAAGCCCTGCACGGGCTTATCCAAACACGCGGTCGCCATGCGCCAAGTACCAATGGATGCGCCAACGAGGTCGATGGGCTGGTTGCTTTGCGGCAACCACTCGCCAAACAAAAAGCGGTCGAGTGCCCCAAGGATTAAACCCTTAGGCCCACCCGCTGCACCAGGTATGACAGCGATGTGTTCAGGCCTCAAACCGTTGGCCTCGATGTGGGCCAAGGCTTTGGGGCCGACGTAGATGTGCAGAGCTTTCAAAGCGCGGCCTTGTGCTTACTTCTTCAAGCCTTGCAACTTAGCAAACGCACTCGCCATGGCTGAACCTGCAGCCGCTTGTGGTGGTGCGGTATAGCCGCTGTTGTAGCTACCACCCCCACGTTGACGGTTGTCACGCCCCGCGTGTTCAAAGCGGTTGTCGCGTGGGCCGTCTTTACGAGCAGGCGCAACGTCCATCTTCATGGTCAAGCTGATGCGTTTGCGGGCCACATCTACTTCCAGCACTTTCACCTTGATGATGTCGCCGGTCTTCACCACTTCGCGTGCGTCGGTGATGAACTTGTTGCTCAGTTGGCTGACGTGAATCAAGCCGTCTTGGTGCACGCCCAAATCGACAAACGCACCAAAGGCGGCCACGTTGCTGACGGTGCCTTCGAGCACCATGTCGACCTTGAGGTCTTTGATGTCTTCCACGCCGTCTTGCAGCTTGGCCACTTTGAAGTCAGGGCGTGGGTCGCGACCTGGTTTTTCGAGTTCGCTCAAGATGTCTTTGACGGTGATCACACCCACGGTGTCATTGGCAAACAGCTCGGGCTTCAAGGTTTTGAGCATGTCGGCGCGGCCCATCAGCTCGGCCACGGGCTTGCCCGTTTGCGCCATGATGCGCTCGACCACCGGGTAGGTTTCGGGGTGAACCGCCGTCATGTCCAGCGGGTTGTCGCCATCGCGGATGCGCAAAAAGCCTGCGCTTTGTTCGAACGTTTTCGCGCCTAGGCCAGTGACTTTGAGCAACTGCTGGCGGTTGGCAAACGCGCCGTTGGCTTCGCGCCAACGCACCACGGCTTTGGCGGTGGTGGTGGAGAGGCCCGACACGCGGGTGAGCAGCGGCACGCTGGCGGTGTTGAGGTCCACGCCTACTTTGTTCACGCAGTCTTCCACCACGGCTTCGAGGGTGCGGGCGAGTTCGCTTTGGTTCACATCGTGTTGGTACTGGCCCACACCGATGGATTTGGGGTCGATCTTCACCAACTCAGCCAAGGGGTCTTGCAAGCGGCGCGCAATGCTGGCTGCGCCGCGCAGGCTCACATCCACATCAGGCATTTCATTGCTGGCGTATTCACTGGCGCTGTACACCGATGCACCCGCTTCACTCACCACCACTTTGTCGATGACTTTTGACGCGTCGTGTTTGGCCATGAGCTTGATCAGCTCACCCGCCAGTTTGTCGGTCTCACGGCTGGCTGTGCCGTTGCCAATGGCAATCAGGTTCACGCCGTGTTTCTCGGCCAGCTTGGCCAAGGTGTAGAGCGAGCCGTCCCAGTCTTTGCGGGGCTCGTGTGGATACACGGTGGCGGTTTCCACCAGCTTGCCCGTGGCATCGACCACAGCCACTTTCACGCCAGTGCGGATGCCAGGGTCGAGGCCCATCACCACGCGTGGGCCTGCAGGTGCGGCCAGCAGCAAGTCGCGCAAGTTGTCAGCAAACACTTTGATGGCGACCTTCTCGGCTTCTTCACGCAAACGCGTGAACAAGTCGCGCTCGGTGGAGAGGCTGAGTTTCACGCGCCACGTCCATGCCACGCATTTGCGAATCAGGTCGTCCCCTGCCCTGCTGGAATGGCTCCAGCCGAGATGCAAAGCAATCTTGCCTTCGGCCAAGCTGGGCTTGCCCGGCTCGGGTTCGACGGGTAATACCAGTTTGGCATCGAGCATTTCGAGTGCGCGGCCACGGAACACGGCCAAGGCGCGGTGCGATGGCACGCGACCAATGGGTTCGTCGTAATCAAAGTAGTCACGAAACTTCGCCACGTCGGGGTTGTTTTCGTCTTTGCCGGCAGCGAGCTTGCTGCGAAACAAGCCTTCGGCCCACAGCCACTCGCGCAAGCTTTGAATGAGTGCGGCATCTTCGGCCCAGCGCTCACTGAGCAGGTCGCGCACGCCATCCAGCACGGCGGCGACTGATGAGAAGTCAGCCCCCTCGATCTTGCCTGCGGGCAAGATGAACGCTTCGGCCTCTACATTGGGGTTCAGTGTGGGGTCGGCAAACAATTTGTCGGCCAGTGGCTCTAAGCCCGCTTCTTTGGCAATCATGCCCTTGGTGCGGCGCTTGGGCTTGAACGGCAAGTAAATGTCTTCCAACTCTTGCTTGGTCGGTGCTGCTTCGATGGCGGCCAACAGCTCGGGCGTGAGTTTGCCTTGTTCTTGAATGCTTTTGATCACCGCTGCACGGCGGTCTTCCAACTCGCGCAGGTAGCTCAGGCGCGCTTCGAGTTCGCGTAGTTGAATGTCGTCCAAACCGCCTGTGACTTCTTTGCGGTAACGGGCAATAAAGGGCACGGTCGCGCCGCCGTCGAGCAGCTCCACAGCAGAGCGCACTTGGGCTTCTGAGATTTTGATTTCGTTGGCAAGTTGCCGAGTGATTTTTTGCATTGTTAGATGGTTTTTGGCAAAGCGTGGGAGTTTGCCATAAGCGAACTATAGGTATTTGTCTAAAAGTTATTGAGACGCGGTCACAAAGTAAGCGTTGGTCCGATGTCGAGGTGCCTGAAAGATGAATACCTCGTCACTCAATTTTCATGACTGATTTTTAATTTTGAAAACTTGTCGATAGTTTTGTTAATTTTGACGCTTTAAAACGCTTACTTAGGTGGACATTGCGATCGCCGAAGACAAAAAATACGATGCGCCCATGTTGAGCACATCGCACATTCGCGCCACACGCATCCTCTGGGTGTTGTGTTTTTGTGCGTGGGTGCAAGGGTGTGCGGTGGTCAGTGAAACGGAATACAAAGAGTTCACCCCCATGGCACCTCATTCAAGGGTGATGAACCAGGTCAATCTCACCTGGGAAGTTAGAGAGGATGTGGGTGACTATTGCAAGCAAGCTCAAAAAAAAGCAGGCACCTCAAACGCCCCGCCGATTGCCTGTGCGGTTTGGGTCGCGTCCTCCAACCAATGCAAAGTCATCACGGGCCCTAATCCCAACCATGTGGTGTTGGGGCATGAGGTTCGACATTGCTTTGAGGGGCACTTTCACCGTTGATGAGGTTTAGTCGGTGGAAATTTCGGGGCTGGCATCGTGCGCAACGGTCGTTCTGG
>CANCCJ010000175.1 GCA_947374535.1 Comamonadaceae bacterium
TGGCTCAAGAGCGAAGCCATTTCGCCCACCGTCGCCAAACGCGCGGTGGCTTGCAAGCGCTCTTGACTCGCACGCGAGACTTCTTCCACGCGACGCTGCTCGCTGATGTCGAGCACCGCGCCCATCCAACCTGTTTGCTCGCCCAAGGCGTTGATGAGCGGTGCCTCGAAAATCATCACGGCAAATCGTTCTCCGTTCTGGCGCATGAACACCGATTCAACGCCTTCGCGCGGCGGGGCATTGCCCGCCAAGCGAAGGGCTTGACGTTGTCCGTATTCGTCCACCATCTCAGGGGGCCAGTAGGGCGCGGGAATGCCGCGTCCCACCAGCTCTTTGGAGTCAAAGCCCACCATTTCACAAAACGCAGGGTTCACATAGGTAATACGACCTTCGTTGTCACGCGCACGCAAGCCTGTGACAAGCGAGTCTTCCATCGCTTTACGAAAAGCCAACGCATCGGCCAAATCCAACTCGACGCGCTGACGCCGCCGCATGTCGCGTGCCAGCATGACGAGCACGGTGACCAAAGCAATCGCCATGGCGGTCACCAAAGCCGTCAAGACATTGGGGAACAAGTCGGGAGCGCCGCGCCAACTGTCCATGCGCAACACCATGGTATGACCCGGTAAATCGAGCAAATGTTTGGCAATGAACACGCGCGAGCCACGTCGCGCCGTGCCATGCATGGCGAGACGTGTGCCATCGGACTCCGTGAATGACACCTCTTGGCTACGCGTCAGTTGAGGTCCCACCATGTTGACCAGCATTTCACTCAAGGAATACGTAGCCACGGTGTAGCCCGTGAGCTGTCCATCGGTGATGACAGGTAGACACAAATCCATGATCTCCAAACCTAAACCATCGGCTTGGGGGACATAGGCACTCGCGCCATAACCCGGACCACTCTGGCGTCGCGCGACACCGCAAGCTTGCACCACTTCAGGTTGGTTGGCCGCTCGGCCAAAGCGATTGAACACCGGTACGCGAAAGGGGGTGTCGACGCTTTTGAGCACGCGCAATTCCACGTCGCGCAATTCCAAACGCAACCACTCACGGTGCTCACGTACCAACGTGTGCGCATCTTGCTCCCAAGGCACGGCAGTGCGGTCTGCATATTGCAATGCTTGCAGACTCTGCACATTGCGGGTGAGAACGGTGCGAATGTCACTCACCGCATCTGCCGCGTCACGTTCGATACGCGCTTGCACTTGGCTGACTTCATAGCGACCCGCCAACCACACCAAGGTACTCAGCATGGAGAGCACCAACGCCACCAAGAGCCCCCACAACACCCAGCGGCGTACCTGAGGTCCGACAGGGAGCGCCATCAGTCGACCTTGGTCACGCGAGGGTCTGCCCACGTACCATCCACATGGAACTCGGTGGTACCCGCACGCACCAAAGGTTTGCTCAACACGATCTGCGCAAGGTAGCTGGTCAACCCGATCAAGGGGTTGATGGTGGCCACGTAAAGTGACGCCGTGCCTGCGTTGATTTCTGGCACCACCACCACTTTGAGCTCTTGCGTTTCGCGCACTAAGTCTGCACGCCCTTCAATCAATGCGCCGGCCACCACACCCTTCATTTGCAGGTTATTGGTCGAGGCCACGCCTTGCTCAATGCGCACGTCACCGCGTACAAAGTCAAAGGCAAAGCCATCGCTGAACAAATCGCTGAAATCCAGGGTCAAGCGTCTCGGCAAGGCTTGCAAGTTGAGCACGCCCAACAAACGCGCGGCCCCAGGCTCTGTCTTTAAAAACTGCCCCTTTTCAACCGACAAGTTCATCTTCCCGGTCATGCTGGCGTAGTCCAGTGTGATGGGTGAACCTTGCCAAGATACTTGCCCCACCAGACGCCCTTCGCCATGGCGAATGGCGTCTGGTGTGCCCAAACGCGTCAGAAGTTCACCGCTGTCGCGGATGGCCAAGACGAAATTCAAGTAGGTACGCCGCACGCGCGGCCCCTCTGCGACCCAATTGCCATTGGCCGTCAGGGTGGCTTCAGGCAAGGTCACATTGAATTTATTCAAACGCCATTCACGCGTCGCATTGGTACCTTCACGGTTGACCGCATCGATTTCTAGACGACCCAATTTTTTGCCACGCAAGGTCAATTCATTCACTACGATGTCCAAGGTGGGAATGCTGCTGGGCTGTTCGCTCAGCAAGCGCTCCACATCTGACACAGAGCTTGGCGGGATATTCAGGTAAGCCAAGCGCACATACAGTTGCGCGGGCACACGGCCAGCAGGGGGGCGAACCTCCGTAAAACCATTGAGCTCATCGGCGCTGATGTTCAAGCGCCATGCATCGCCGTGGCGTGAGCCACCCACCACCACGTTGTGAATGATGCGGTCAGACACTTTAATTTGTTCCGCGCGCAAAGCGGCAAAGGTGGGCATGTAATCTTGCGCATCGTCCCCCGTCGCTTCATTGCCAATGACGGACTGGGTCGTTGTCTTGCGCTTGAGCGGAGAAACACCTGTGAGTTGGGTGAGTGCAGTGTTCCAAGCATCCAAGTCCAACGACGGCAGCTGCAAATTCAAACCCACGGCGTTGTCGCGCATGAGCGCGGCATCTGCGACCGACTGCCCAACAGCAATGCCACCACGCACGACACGGGTACGTGGTCCACTGAGGTCACGCACATACGCCACCGACATCAAGCGACCCAGCGTGACTTTGATTTGGTCTTGCAATACACGCGCTTTGGGTTGCAGCGATTCACGCGTGAGTTGCGTCTCAATGCGCAAGGGCAGCAAGGTTGGCGCCGCCTTGTTCAACGGCGCAGGCAGCATCAAGGCCATGCCTTTGAGGTCGCTGTTGATCAACAGCTCTGGCTGGCCACGGCGCAAGCCCAACGTGGCGGTATAGGTCGATTTGCCCGTAGCACGCTGTGCCAGCTGTGACACAAAGCCGAGTTCACGCGCTTGCTGCAAACCTTCCGCTGTTAGATCACCACGAATTTTGAGTTGCGATGGCGACTGCCCTTCGCCCGCCACAAAAGACAACCCCCCATCTAGCAGAGCATCACCGCCCAATAGCTGGGCCTGCACCGCTTTGAGCTGGAAACCTTGCTCGCTGAATTGCAGTGTGCCTCGCGTGCGATTGAGCACGGGGGTACCTGGCATGACTTGCAGGGCGTTGTCGGCAAACGTGACACTGCCCTGGACTTTGGCGTTCTCTGGTTTGTCAATGGGCAAGGTCAACGCCAGTTTGTAATTGGCATTGCCCGTTCCTTGGCTCTTGTACAGCACCGCCCCCGTCAACTCGTTGAGTGCCGATTTGGCGACCACATTCAGCATTTGCGACACAGGGCCACTGGCTTCTCCAGTCACGCTGACCACGGTTCGCGCCAAATCCGGTATGTGCGCCTCTACCTTTTGCCAGGTCACATCTGGCGCACCCGCCAGTTGGGTGCGCCCTTTGAAATGCAACGCACTGCGGTCAAACACCAACTCACCATTGAGATGGTTCAATGCAGGCCAAGCGGGGGATGGTGCGGCTTTGGGCTTGGGTGGTGTTGGCGGTACATAGGCATAGGTGCCTTGTGCCAGTTGGGCCACGATGCGAAATTCGCCGAGCTTGGGGTTTTCAAACGGCATGTCATTCAAGTGACCGCGCAAACGCAGGGACACACGGCTAGCCTCGCCAGACTGCACAGCGTCACGCACATAAGTACGCACATGTGCAGGCAACGTATTGGGCAAGTAGCGGTGGACTTGCGCCACCTTGGCACGGCTCAGCGTGGCGGTCAAATCCAACACACCGGGCATGCGCGTCTCGCCTTCACCCGTTTTCCAGTTGCCGTTGAATTCGCCTGCCATGTCATCGTTGATCACACGGCCTTGCGTGAATTGCACCGCCACATCGTCGCCTTTGAGCTGCCAAGCGAGTTGCGCAGATGCTTCTTGCAAGACAAGGCGAGGCTCATCCAACCCGACGGGCAACGTCAAACTCCCATTATGAATGTTCACATGGGCTTTGCCGCCTTTTTGGGTCACATCAAACTCCAGCTGCGCCGCTTGGACGCCTGGCAAATTAGCCAATGGGCTGTCTGCCAGCACATCGCGTTGCATCGAGAGTTGGCGCACTTGACCATGTGCGCTGTAGTGCAAGGAGGCGTCGTCATTTTTTTGCCATGTGGCCTTGAGCTGGTTCACTTGGCCCTTCGGTTGGACGCGCGCCAAAATGCTTCGCCAATGTTCGGGCAGAGGCAGGCGTTGACTGACTTGCGTGAGCGCATCTAAGTCCAAGCGATCGGCACTCAGAGTGCCAGATGCAAACGCATCACCACGCCCACTCACACGCAACACGCCACCAGGCCAGTGCTCACCTTCTTGGGTGTCGAAAACCAAATCTTGGCTGCTGATGGCGACTTCGCCATCCTGCCATTGGGCCCCCACACGACCATGCACATGACGCAGGCTCAACGGTAAAAGGTCAGCCGCCAAGCGAGCGGCCACCGCATCCAAAGCGACATCGGCCGTCACGCCCACCGGTTGGCCTTTTTGCACGTCTGTCCACAAGCGCATGACACCGCGACCTTCTTGCAAGGACAAACCTTTGTCCATCGCGACCCATTGGCGCAAGATGGCGAGGTCCACATAAGGCAAATCAGCAAACAACTCGCCCGACCACTGCGTGGTGTCGCCAGCCCGCTGCCAAGGCAACTGGTAAAACTTGCCACGCACAGACAAGCGCCGACCCAAAGCTTCGGGCGGCGTGACATCGGCACGTAACTCATGCTGAAACCCGTGGTTTTTGACCGCGATATCCACCGCTTGGAGCGTCAACACGGGCGCTGCAGCTTGCGTCGTGCTTGGACGGCTTTCGTCACGCCAATGCACCACCCCTTGGCGCACCACAAATTCAGGCTGCGAAAAGAACCAATCAGCGCCGCTGCCATCACCCGCCGCGCCGGTGTCTAAACCCGCGACCCACACATGACCATCGGCGTCACGGCGAATCTCTAATTCAGGTTGCTCAATGTCTATTTGTTCAAATTGACCCCATATCACCGAGCGGGGCGAGACAGCCGCTCGCACGCGCGGCAAGCGCAACGCCTCACGCCCTTGCCGGTCAAACAACACCATGTCGTTGGCCTCAAACCATGGCACCCACCAGCCGCCTTGTGCGCGAATGCTGCCAATTTCTACGCGTAATCCCATTGCACGCGAAGCTTGTTGTTGCAAGACCTCACGGTAATCGTCAATTCGCGGCACAA
>CANCCJ010000176.1 GCA_947374535.1 Comamonadaceae bacterium
ATCTCGCCAACGTTTACAACCAAAAAGCACATCATTTCTATGCCAAGCACGGCGTGAAAGTCATTGAAGCGGCGTACGAGAGCCACGAAGAATTGGGCGAAGCCAGCCTGATGATCACCAAGCACTGCGTGCGCTTCAGCATGAGCCTATGCCCCAAACAAGCCAAGGGCGTCACGGGCGTACAAGGCACGGTCAAGGCCGAGCCACTCATGCTCATCAATGGCAGCGAAAAGCTCACGCTCCGCTTTGATTGCAAGCCCTGTGAGATGCATGTGGTGGGCAAGATGAAAAAGTCGGTGCTCAACCAGCGTGTTAAAGAGATGACAGAGATGCCAATGACGTTTTACAAAACGCGTCCATCGTCAGTTCGTTGAAACGACTCACCAGGTGCTTGCGCATTCTGGTGCGTATCCGTACCCTGTGGAGTCAACTCTGCCATCTGGGGTAACTTCGACTTGGAACACGCGGCACGTAGAGTTGTGAAAAGGGTATTCCCAGACCCTATGCGAGTTATGACCTACACCGAAATTTGACTTCGACTCGCCAATCAAAAACTCGACTTCACTTGCTGGCATGCCTGGATTAATCTTGTCGAAGTTCTGAGTCGTGAGCACATCCGTCCAGCCTGTGACCTTGCGACTTGCATCCAAAAATACAAAATAGGTGCTTTTGCCAAAAGGCCCGCGGGGATACTCCATGCGCGAGCCATCGGGCAAGGCTCTTTCCGTCGATGGAGGCCCCATCTGAGCAATCACTTGCGCTCGATCTTGCCCCAGCAAACTGCCATCCGGTGCAAAGCTGACGCAGCCAGTCAAGGCCAGTGTCAGTAGGGAAAATAAATAGAAAACAGTTCGCATTGAGATCTCCTATTCCGATCGGAATTCATCAGCCCACCCACTGACGCGCATTGCGCCAAATCCGCATCCATGGACTGAATGTATCGATACCACCTGAGGCATGCAAGTCAGTCCAACTCATCTGCACGTTGCGGAACACGCGCTCGGGGTGCGGCATCATGGCGGTGAAGCGGCCATCGGCCGTGGTGACGGCGGTCAAACCACCGGCACTGCCGTTGGGGTTGAACGGGTAGGCTTCAGTGGCTACACCGTGGTTGTCCACAAAACGCATGGCCGGCAGCACTTGGGCTGCATCGCCGCGGGTTTGGAAGTTGGCAAAACCTTCACCATGCGCGACGGCAATGGGTAAACGTGCGCCTGCCATGCCAGCGAAGAACAGCGAAGGTGACTTCAACACTTCCACCATGCTCAAACGCGCTTCAAAGCGCTCGCTTTGGTTGGTGGTGAAGCGTGGCCAGTGTTCAGCACCGGGGATGATGTCGGCCAACTCGGCAAACATTTGGCAGCCGTTGCACACGCCCAAACCAAAGGTATCGGTACGTGCAAAGAACTGTTGCATCTGCTCAGACAACACGGGGTTGAAGGTGATGCTGCGCGCCCAGCCAATGCCAGCGCCCAAGGTGTCGCCGTAGCTAAAGCCACCGCAGGCCACCAAGCCTTTGAAGTCTTGCAGCTTGGCACGACCGGTTTGCAAGTCGGTCATGTGCACGTCGTAGGCGTCAAAGCCAGCTTCGGCAAAGGCATAAGCCATTTCGATGTGTGAGTTGACGCCCTGCTCGCGCAGCACAGCCACTTTGGGTTTGGCGGCCAAATTGACGAACGGCGCTGCCACGTTGTCGGTGATGCCTGCTGGCAAATGCACATGCATGCCAGGGTCGGTGGGGTTGCCCGCCGCCGCATGTTCGGCGTCGGCGCACGCAGGGTTGTCGCGCTGCTGGCAAATCTTCCAGCTCACGCTGTCCCACACTTGATGCAGGTCAGCCAGCTTGGCCACAAACACCTCTTTGGTATCACGCCACACGCTGATCTCGCCCTTGCCTTTGTCGATGGTCGACGATTGGGGGCGTGTCTTGCCCACAAAGTGGCTGTGCTTCGAGAGGCCATGCTCACGCAAGGTTTGCATCACTTCGTTGCGCTCAGACGTGCGCACTTGCAGCACCACACCCAACTCTTCGTTGAACAAGGCTTGCAGTGTGAGTTCTTCGCGACGGGCGCTCACCTGGCTTGCCCAATTTTTGGTATCGCCGTATTCGGCACGGCTGTCGTGGATGCCGTCACCTTCGGTGATGAGCATGTCTACATTCAATGCCACGCCTACTTGGCCCGCAAACGCCATTTCGCACACGGTAGCGATCAAGCCACCATCGCTGCGGTCGTGGTACGCCAAGATCTTGCCTTGCGCGCGCAAGGCGTTGACGACGTTGACGAGCTTGACCAAGTCTTGTGCGTCATCGAGGTCAGGCACTTGGTCGCCCGCTTGGTTGAGCACTTGACCCAAGATGCTGCCGCCCATGCGGCGTTGGCCCTCGCCCAACTGCACCAACACCAAGGTGGTGTCTTCCGTGCGGTTGAGTTGGGGTGTGAGTGTGCCGCGCACGTCGGCAATGGAGGCAAACGCACTGATGATCAAGCTCACAGGCGAGGTCACTTTTTTCGTTTCACCGTTCTCAGCCCACTGCGTGCGCATAGACAAACTGTCTTTGCCCACGGGGATAGAGATGCCGAGTGCTGGGCACAGCGCCAAGCCCACGGCTTTGACGGTGTCGTACAACGCAGCGTCTTCACCGGGCTCGCCACAAGCGGCCATCCAGTTGGCGCTGAGCTTGACGCGGGGCAACTCAAATGGAGCAGCCAATAAATTGGTGATGGCTTCCGCCACAGCCATTCGGCCTGAGGCGGGTGCGTCGAGCGACGCCAGCGGTGTGCGCTCGCCCATGCTCATGGCTTCACCCGCAAAGCTTTGGTAGTCGGCCAAGGTCACGGCCACGTCGGCCACTGGCACTTGCCACGGGCCCACCATTTGGTCGCGGTGCGTTAGGCCACCCACGGCTCGGTCGCCGATGGTGATGAGGAAGCGTTTGCTGGCCACTGTGGGGTGGCTCAGCACGTTAATCACGGATTCTTGCAAGCTCACGCCGGTCAAATCCATCGGTGCGCTGGTACGTGCCACGCGCTTCACATCGCGGTGCATCTTGGGTGGTTTGCCTAGCAGCACGTTCATGGGCATATTGACTGCGGTCGCTGCACTGACATCTGTGTGATGAGGCAACTCCGCATCTTCATTCGCAACAGTCAAGTGGCGCTCTTGCGTCGCCACACCCACCACCGCAAACGGGCAACGCTCGCGCTCGCAGAAGGCTTTGAATTGCTCAAGCGACTCTGGCGCAATCGCCATCACGTAGCGCTCTTGGCTTTCGTTCGACCAAATTTCTTTGGGCGCCAAGCCCGATTCTTCGAGGGGCACAGCACGCAAATCAAAACGTGCGCCACGACCTGCGTCATTCGTCAGCTCTGGAAACGCGTTGGACAAACCGCCCGCGCCCACATCGTGAATGGCGAGGATGGGGTTAGCCGCGCCTTGCGCCCAGCAATGGTTGATCACCTCTTGCGCACGGCGCTCAATCTCGGGGTTGCCGCGTTGCACCGAATCAAAGTCGAGTTCAGCCGCGTTGGTGCCACTCGCCATCGAGCTGGCGGCGCTACCGCCCATGCCAATGCGCATGCCGGGGCCGCCGAGTTGAATCAACAAACTGCCTGCGGGGAACTCAATCTTCTTGGTTTGCTCGCTGTCGATCACGCCCAAGCCACCGGCAATCATGATGGGCTTGTGGTAGCCGCGTGTCACGCCTGCCACCTCTTGCTCGTACTCGCGGAAATAGCCAGTCAAGTTGGGACGACCAAACTCGTTGTTAAACGCCGCACCGCCCAGTGGCCCTTCGGTCATGATTTGCAAAGGGCTGGCCATGTGTGAAGGGCGGCCCAGTTGGCTGTCCCACAATTTCGACACCGTAAAGCCCGACATACCGGCCTTGGGCTTAGAGCCGCGGCCTGTGGCTCCCTCGTCGCGAATCTCGCCGCCATTGCCAGTGGACGCACCAGGGTAAGGCGAAATGGCGGTGGGATGGTTGTGGGTTTCGACCTTCATCAACACATGGTTGGTGGCGGACACTTTTTCATACTGAGGCAGGTCTTTGCCATTGTTGGTGGCGATGAAGCGCTCAACCTTATGGCCTTCCATGATGGAGGCGTTGTCCGAATACGCCACCACCGTGTATTGCGGGCTGGTTTTTTCGGTGTGGCGAATCATGCCAAACAGGCTGTGTGATTGCGCTTCACCGTCAATGGTGAACTCGGCATTGAAAATCTTGTGGCGGCAATGTTCGCTGTTGGCTTGCGCGAACATCATCAACTCCACATCGGTGGGGTTGCGCTTGAGCTGCGTAAAGGCGTTCACCAAATACGCAATTTCGTCTTCGGCCAAGGCCAAGCCCCAGCACTTATTGGCATCTTGCAAAGCAGCCTCGCCACCGCCCAGCACGTCTACCTGCTCCATGGGTGCCGGGTGCAGTTCGGTAAACAAGCCCAGCGCCTCGTCGCGCGTGCGCATGATGGACTCGGTCATGCGGTCGTGCAACACATCGGCCACGGCCAGCAGTTGTTCGGGTGTGAGCGTGGCTTTGCTCAGCAAGCCGTCTTTGAGCTGAATGTGGAACTCGGTGATGCGTTCAATGCGCTTGAGCAGCAAACCGCAGTTGTGCGCAATGTCAGTCGCCTTTGATGCCCAGGGCGACACTGTGCCAAAACGTGGCGTGACCACCAGCAACGTACCTGCGGGTGATTTGTGAGCAGGCTCGCCATAGGCCAGCAAAGCGGCCAGTGTTTGCTGCTGCGCGGCATCCAGAGTGGCCTCGGTTGCAGCCAAGTGCACAAAGCGGGCACTCAGGCCTTGGATTTGCGGGGAGATTGCCGCCAAACGGGGCAAGAGCTGTTGAACACGGAAATCACTGAGGGCGTTGCCGCCTTCGAAAATGCTGATGTGCAGGGACACGAGGGAGCCTTGAGAAAAAGACGGAAATCGAATCGGGCCGGGCCGCTGACTGGGGCTGGTCGGCAAAGGCTATATTTTACGTGGCTAACGAAGGCGTTTTGTACACAATTCAAGGGGACAGAGACGTGTTTTGCCATGGATGGGATAATTGCGACCATGACCATCTCCATCAAAGACGCCCAAGGCGCACAAGGCATGCGTATCGCGGGCAAACTGGCCTCCGAAGTTCTCGATTTCATTACCCCGCATGTGGTGCCGGGTGTGACGACCAACCAGCTCGACAAGCTTTGTTATGACTACATCA
>CANCCJ010000177.1 GCA_947374535.1 Comamonadaceae bacterium
GACTTGACCAAGGTGGCTTGGCCGTCATCGGTGGTGGTGAACAGTGACACTTTCATACCGGCTGCGGGGCCGCCGTGCATGGTGTCTAAAACGTGTGTGCTCAATCCCATGAAATGCTCCGAAAAGGGTTAGCGACCGACTTGGTCGACCGAAAGTGTATACAATTTTTACATTTGGGTCTATCATGGCCCAAGTGAATTTGCCGGAGATCCCGAATGGACAGCTCAACCGCCACCCGCAGCATTGTGAACGCCCTCAGCAAAGCCATTGTGGAGCACCGCCTGCACCCCGGTACCAAACTGGCCGAGCAAAAACTGGCCGACCACTTTGGCGTGTCGCGCACGCTCATTCGCCAAGCGCTCTTTCAACTGGTGCAAAAACGCCTCATCCGCATGGAGCCTGCGCGTGGTGCGTTTGTGGCCACGCCCTCTTCCGACGAAGCACGCCAAGTCTTTGCGGTGCGCCGCATGATTGAAGCGGAGATGACCCGCAGCTTTGTGCGCAACGTGACCCCCGCGCAAATCAAAGCCCTCAAAGAGCACGTCACTGAAGAAAAAGCTGCCGTCAGTCGCGGCGATGTGCCGGGCCGCACGGACTTGCTGGGCGACTTCCATGTGCGCATGGCTGAGTTGATGGGCAACGATGTGCTGGCTCAAATTTTGAGCGAGCTGATTTCGCGCTGTGCCCTGATC
The DNA here is from genome assembly GCA_947374535.1 of Comamonadaceae bacterium. Next base: position 693 of record CANCCJ010000177.1, read on the forward strand.
ACCTTGATGTACCAAAGCACCAATGCCGCCGAACACTCCGCCGAAGAACACGCCGAGATTTTGAAAGCCATCGCCGCCAAAGACGAAGCCTTGGCCGTCAAGCTGATGGACGAACACTTACGCAACGTGGAAGAAGGCTTGGCCTTGGACCGCAAAGTGCCTAGCAACGACATCGCCATGGCATTGGCCTGACCCTTTTAGCGAACCTTCGGAGACACCGCATGTCCAACCCCAACGCCACCTACGACAGCACCGCCGCCTACCCGCGCGATTTGGTGGGCTATGGCCGCCAAGTGCCGCATGCGCAATGGCCCAGCCAAGCCCGCATTGCGGTGCAGTTTGTGCTGAACTACGAAGAGGGCGGCGAGAACGCCACCGTGCACGGCGACGCGGGCAGCGAGATGTTTTTGAGCGAGATGTTCAATCCGCCCAGCTTTCCCGACCGCCACCTGAGCATGGAAGGCATTTACGAATACGGCTCACGCGTGGGCGTGTGGCGCATCTTGCGCGAATTTGAAAAACGCGGCCTACCCCTCACCGTGTTTGGCGTGAGCATGGCGCTGGAACGTCACCCCGAACTCACCGCTGCGTTTGTGGAACTCGGCCATGAAATTGCCTGCCACGGCTACCGCTGGATTAATTACCAAACCACCGACGAAGCCACTGAGCGTGCGCACATGAAGCAAGGCATCGAGATCATCGAGCGCCTCACAAGCACCACGCACGGCAACAGCATTCACGGTGCAGGCTGGTACACCGGCCGCGACAGCCCCAACACCCGCCGCTTGGTGGCCGACCACGGTGGCTTTGAATACGACAGCGACTACTACGGTGAAGACCTGCCCTTTTGGATGAAGGTCAAAAAAACCAATGGCGATGTGGTGCCCCAACTCGTCGTGCCCTACACACTGGACTGCAACGACATGCGCTTTGCCCTGCCACAAGGCTTTAGCCAAGCGGAAGACTTCTTTGTGTATTTACGCGACAGCTTTGATGCGCTCTACGCCGAAGGTGACGAAGCCCCCAAGATGATGAGCATCGGCATGCACTGCCGCTTGCTGGGCAAGCCCGGCCGCATCGTGGCACTGCAAAAGTTCTTAGACCACATCGCCCAACACGACCGCGTATGGGTGGCCCGCCGCATTGACATCGCGCGCCATTGGAAACAAGTGCATCCCTACAGCGGCAACTAAACAGCAGGACATCCCCATGAGCACCATCACGCTGAACCAAATCAACACCCTGCCCCACGCTGAAGCGGCAGCCCTGCTCACAGGTTTGTACGAGCACTCCGATTGGATTGCGGCGCAAGCACTCGACGAGCGCCCTTTTGCCTCAGCTGCCGCCCTCAAGCACGCCATGGTCAAAGTGCTAGACCACGCTGGCCGTGAACCTCAGTTGGCTTTGGTGCGCGCCCACCCCGAGTTAGCAGGCAAAGCGATGGTGAGCAAAAACCTCACCGCTGAATCGACTAACGAACAGACCAAAGCGGGCCTGACCAACTGCACGCCGGAAGAGTTTGCGCACATCCAGCAGCTCAACGCCAGCTACAACGCCAAGTTTGGTTTTCCGTTCATCTTGGCCGTGCGCGGGCCACGCGGCTCTGGCTTGAACAAGCAACAGATCATTAGCACCTTTGAGCGCCGCCTGCACAACCACCCCGACTACGAACTGGCCGAGTGCTTGCGCAACATCCACCGCATTGTGGAAATTCGCTTGAACGACAAGCTGGGCTACGAGCCCGCGCTGGGCCACGAGGTGTGGGACTGGCACGAATGGCTGGCCCAGTTCAGTGATGCAGGCGCGATGAACCAACAAGCCCCGCACGCCGCACGCGAAGAACTCACCGTCACTTACCTGACCGATGCCCACCTGAAATGCGCCCGCACGATTGAACTGGGCATGAAGGCCTGCGGCTTTGATGAGGTGCGCATTGACGCCGTGGGCAACGTGGTGGGCGTCTACAAAGCGGCATCACACAATGCCAAAACTTTGATGACCGGCTCGCACTACGACACCGTGCGCAACGGCGGCAAGTACGACGGCCGCTTGGGCATCTTCGTGCCCATGGCCTGCGTGCGCGAGCTGGCCCGTGCGGGCAAGCGTTTACCTTTCAACCTTGAAGTGGTGGGCTTTGCCGAAGAAGAAGGCCAACGCTACAAAGCCACCTTCCTCGGCTCTGGCGCATTGGTGGGCGACTTTAAAAACGAATGGCTAGACCAAAAAGATGCGGACGGCATCACGATGCGCCAAGCCATGAAACAAGCGGGCTTGAAGATTGAAGACATTCCCAAACTCACCCGCAACGCAGCTGAGTATTTGGGCTTTGTGGAAGTTCACATCGAACAAGGCCCTGTTCTGAACGAGATCGACATTCCGCTGGGCGTGGTCACCTCCATCAACGGCAGTGTGCGCTTTGTGGGCGAAGTGGTGGGCATGGCCAGCCACGCAGGCACCACACCGATGGACCGCCGACGCGATGCTGCTACCGCTGTCTCCGAACTTGCGCTGTACGTTGAAAAGCGCGCAGCCCAAGAAGCTAACTTGGTGGGCACCATCGGCATGCTGACCGTGCCCAATGGCTCCATCAACGTGGTGCCCGGCCGCTGCCAATTCAGCCTTGACCTGCGTGCCACCACCAACGAGTTACGCGACAGCCTGATGCACGATGTGCTGGCCGAACTCAAAGCCATTTGCGAACGCCGTGGCCTGCACTACACCTTGGAAGAAACCATGCGCGCCAGCGCCGCCCCGAGCGACGCCAAGCTGCAAGCCCTGTGGGAACACGCTGTGCAAAGCCTGGGCGTGCCCGTGTTCCACCTGCCCAGCGGCGCAGGCCACGATGCGATGAAGCTGCATGAGGTGATGCCGCAAGCCATGTTGTTTGTGCGCGGTCAAAACGCGGGCATCAGCCATAACCCGCTTGAATCCACCACGAGTGACGACATGCAACTGGCCATCGATGCCTTCATGCACTTGTTGCACAACTTGCACGCTTAACAAAAACAAACTGAGACACACCATGAGCCAAACCCAATACGCCCAACTCGACGCATGGATCGACGCCCACTTTGACGAGCAAGTGAAGTTCTTGCAAGCCTTGGTACAAGTCCCCACCGACACCCCGCCCGGCAACAACGCACCGCACGCAGAGCGTACTGCCGAGCTGCTGCACAGCTTTGGCTACGAAGCCGAAAAGCACGCCGTGCCCAGCGATGAGGTGAAAGCCTACGGTTTGGAAAGCATCACCAACCTCATCGTGCGCCGCAAGTTTGCCGACGGTGGCAAAACCATTGCGCTCAACGCGCACGGCGACGTGGTCCCACCCGGCGATGGCTGGACACACAAGCCCTACGGCGCTGAAATAGAAAACGGCGCGATGTTTGGCCGTGCCACGGCGGTGAGTAAGAGCGACTTCTCGACCTTCACTTTTGCCACACGCGCTTTGGAGTCACTCGGCCTTCCGTTGAAAGGCGGCGTCGAACTGCACTTCACCTACGACGAAGAGTTTGGCGGCGAAAAAGGCCCAGGCTGGTTGCTGTCGCACGGCCTGACCAAACCCGACTTGATGATTGCCGCAGGATTTAGCTACCAAGTGGTCACCGCGCACAACGGTTGCTTGCAAATGGAAGTCACCGTGCAAGGCGAAATGGCGCATGCCGCCATTCCCGACAGCGGCACCGATGCCCTGCAAGGCGCGGTGCACATCCTGAACGCACTGCACGCGCTCAACGAGGACTACAAAAAAACCACCTCAAAGATCGAAGGCATCACGCACCCTTACTTGAACGTGGGCCAAATCAGCGGTGGCACCAACACCAACGTGGTGCCGGGCAAGGTCGTGTTCAAACTTGACCGCCGCATGATTCCCGAAGAGAACCCTGTCGAAGTCGAAGCGTCCATTCGCAAAACCATCGAAGACGCAGCCGCTTCGTTCAACCCACCGCGCGGTGGCAAGCAGCTCAAGGTCGACATCAAACGTCTTTTGCTCGCGAAGGCCATGGTGCCGCTGGCAGGCAACAAACCTTTAGTCGATGCCATTCAAAAACACGGGGGTGAATTGTTTGGCGAGCCCATCCCCGCTGTGGGCACACCGCTCTACACCGATGTGCGCTTGTATGTGGCACAGGGTATTCCGGGGGTCATCTACGGTGCAGGGCCACGCACGGTGCTAGAGAGCCATGCCAAGCGCAACGATGAGCGCGTGATGTTGGAGGATGTGCGTCGTGCGACCAAGGTGGTGGCACGCACTTTGTTGGATTTGTTGAGCTGAGTTTCTTTAGTTCGGTTTTGCTCCGGAGGCGGTTGTGCGGCTTGGGTACGGCGGCCTCCTCATGCTGGAGTACCAGAAATCGTCACCTGCCCCCTGCCTCCACCTACAGACTGCGGCTAGCAATTTTTCAACTCAGCTCAACAAATCAAACAATGTGCGCGCCACCACTTTGGTCGCCCGACGCACGTCTTCCAATATCAC
>CANCCJ010000178.1 GCA_947374535.1 Comamonadaceae bacterium
GCCAACACCCTAAGGGTCAACTCAAGTACTTGAAAAAAAAGAGGAAAATGCTGTTGTCCACAGAAAGATGCTTTGCTTATCTACTACTACTAATTTAAATAAAGAAAACAAGAGGAAGAGATGATCGTACTGAAAGCAACACAAGACAAAGTTTTGTCAGTTCTGCAATCTGTTGCAGGCATCGTTGAACGCCGCCATACATTGCCTATCTTGGCAAACGTGTTGATTCGCAAAACAGGCAGTACCTTGCAACTGACCACTAGTGATTTAGAAATCCAAATTCGCACCACGGCTGAGCTCGATGGGGACGCAGGCAACTTCACCACCACAGTAGGTGCTCGTAAGTTAATTGATATCTTGCGCACCATGCCTTCAGATCAAACCGTCAGTTTGGAATCTAACCAAAACAAATTGATTTTGAAAGGTGGCAAAAGCCGCTTTACTCTGCAAAGTTTGCCTGCGGAAGATTTTCCATTGGTGCAAGAAGCCGCTAACTTTGGCCCTTCGTTCAGCGTGCCACAAAAGACACTGAAAGAGCTGCTACATCAAGTGTCATTTGCTATGGCTGTGCATGACATCCGTTATTACTTGAACGGTATTTTGTTTGTGGCGGAAGGCAAGCAACTCAGCTTGGTTGCGACAGACGGTCACCGTTTGGCTTTTTCATCTGCCACTTTAGATGTTGAGGTACCACGTCAAGAAGTCATCTTGCCTCGCAAAACAGTGCTCGAAATGCAGCGTTTGTTGAGCGACAAAGAAGGTGCGATTGAAATGCAATTTGCAGGTAACCAAGCCAAGTTCACTTTTGAAGGCATGGAGTTTGTGACCAAGTTGGTCGAAGGTAAATTCCCTGACTACAACCGCGTGATTCCAAAAAATCACAAAAACACCATCACCATGGGCCGCACGGCTTTGTTGGCGACTTTGCAACGTACAGCGATTTTGACCAGCGAGAAGTTCAAAGGTGTTCGTCTGAACCTCGAACCAGGCGTGTTGCGCGTGGCATCTAGCAATGCAGAGCAAGAAGAAGCGGTTGACGAACTTGAAATTGATTACAACGGCGATGCCATTGAAATTGGTTTCAACGTGACGTATCTGATTGATGCTTTAACCAATATGGACCAAGACATGGTGCAAGTTGATTTGGCAGATTCCAATAGCTCTGCCCTCATCACCATTCCAGAAAACGCCACCTTCAAATACGTGGTGATGCCAATGCGTATCTAACGCGTTGTTGTTTCCCTTTTTTACCGATTGAAACCGTGAGGTGCTTGTGCCTCACGCACGAAGACTTGCTATGACCGAATCCACTCAAACCCCTGACAACTCAGTAACACCTCCAGCCGGTGAAGGCTATGGTGAAGGCTCCATCCAAATTTTGGAAGGTCTGGAGGCGGTTCGTAAGCGTCCTGGTATGTATATCGGTGACACATCCGATGGTTCAGGTCTTCACCATTTGGTGTTTGAGGTGGTGGACAACTCAATTGATGAAGCTTTGGCAGGTCATTGCGATGACATCGTGGTCACTATCCACAGCGACAACTCTATCAGTGTGACCGACAACGGTCGTGGCATTCCAACAGGCGTGAAGATGGATGACAAGCACGAGCCTAAGCGCAGTGCTGCAGAGATTGCACTGACCGAATTACATGCGGGTGGCAAGTTCAACCAGAACAGCTACAAAGTGTCTGGTGGTTTGCATGGCGTAGGTGTGTCCTGCGTGAACGCACTGTCCAAGTCGCTGCGTTTGATCGTTCGTCGTGATGGCAAGGTACATACTTTGGAGTTTTCCAAAGGTTTTGTGCAAAACCGTTTGATCGAAGTAGTGAATGGCGTGGAAGTTTCTCCCATGCGCATCACGGGTGATACAGAAAAGCGTGGCACAGAAGTTCACTTCTTGCCCGATACAGAAATCTTTACCCAAAACACGGATTTTCATTACGAGATTTTGAGTAAGCGCTTGCGCGAGCTTAGTTTCTTGAACAATGGCGTACGCATCCGCTTGATGGATGAGCGCACAGGCAAAGAAGACGACTTCTCTGGTGCGGGTGGTGTGAAGGGCTTTGTCGACTTCATCAACTCAGGCAAGAAGGTGTTGCACCCGAATGCGTTCTATGCTGAAGGTGATCGCCCTGCGGACACGTATGGCGGCATTCCTGGCACCAGCATTGGTGTAGAAGTTTCCATGCAGTGGAACGACGGTTACAACGAAAACGTGCTGTGTTTTACCAACAACATTCCACAGCGTGATGGTGGTACCCATTTGACGGGTTTGCGTGCCGCGATGACGCGTGTGATTAACAAGTACATCGAAGAAAACGAATTCGCTAAAAAGGCCAAGGTTGAAGTCACTGGCGACGATATGCGCGAAGGCCTGTGCTGCGTGTTGTCGGTCAAAGTGCCTGAGCCGAAATTCAGTAGCCAGACCAAAGACAAGTTGGTGTCGAGCGAGGTGCGTGCACCCGTGGAAGACATCGTTGCCAAAACACTGACTGATTATTTGCAAGAACGTCCCAACGATGCCAAGATCATTTGCGGCAAGATTGTGGAAGCTGCGCGTGCGCGTGAAGCAGCACGCAAAGCCCGCGAAATGACGCGCCGCAAAGGCGTGTTGGACGGCATGGGGTTGCCAGGCAAATTGGCCGATTGCCAGGAAAAAGACCCTTCGCTGTGCGAAATCTACATTGTGGAGGGCGATTCTGCGGGGGGTTCAGCCAAGCAAGGCCGTGACCGTAAATTTCAAGCCATCTTGCCTTTGCGTGGCAAGATTTTGAACGTTGAAAAAGCACGTTACGAAAAGCTATTGACCAGCAACGAAATCTTGACGCTCATCACCGCTTTGGGGACCGGCATTGGCAAAGCGAGTGCCGAGTCTGGCAAATCAGCCACGGATGACTTCAATGTGGACAAGCTGCGTTACCACCGCATCATCATCATGACCGACGCTGACGTGGACGGTGCCCACATTCGCACCTTGTTACTGACTTTCTTTTATCGTCAAATGCCAGAGCTGGTGGAGCGCGGCCACATTTACATTGCGCAACCTCCGTTGTACAAAGTGAAGGCTGGCAAAGAAGAGCTGTACCTCAAGGACGCATCCGCCTTAGATGGCTTCTTGTTGCGTATTGCCTTGAAAGACGCCAGCATCACGACTGGTGGTGCAAATGCACAAACCTTAACTGGCGACACCTTGGGTGAGCTGGCACGCAAACATCAAGTGGCTGAGTCGGTGATTGCACGTTTGAGCGGCTTCATGGATGCCGAAGCCTTGCGTGCGATGGCCGATGGCGTGTCTGTCAATTTGGACACCGTGGCAGATGCTGAAAAGTCTGCGGTGGCGATGCAAGAAAAATTACGCGAACTTGGCAGTGGCTCAGAGGCTTCCGGTGAGTTTGATGTTCGTACCGACAAACCTATTTTGCGCATCAGCCGTCGTCACCACGGCAACGTGAAAAGCAGTGTGATCACCCAAGATTTCGTGCATGGCGCTGATTACGCGGCCTTGGCAGAAGCCGCACAAACCTTCCGTGATTTGGTGGGTGAGGGCTCGAAGGTGCACCGTGGTGAAGGCGAAAAAGCCAAGGAAGAAAAAGTTTCTGACTTTCGCCAAGCCATGAAGTGGTTGATTGGCCAAGCCGAAAACGCCACTGCACGTCAGCGCTACAAGGGCTTGGGCGAGATGAACCCCGCTCAGCTCTGGGAAACTACGATGGACCCCACGGTTCGTCGCTTGTTGCGTGTGCAGATCGATGACGCCATCGAAGCCGATCGCGTGTTCACCATGCTGATGGGCGACGAGGTCGAGCCTCGCCGCAACTTCATTGAAAACAACGCCTTGCGCGCAGCCAACATCGATATTTAATCGCGCTTGCCTCTTGGGCCCATCATGTGTGATGAGCCACGTAGGGTTTCTGCATCAAACACGTTTTGTTGTTCAGCGCTGAGGTGGTTGTAAAGTTCACGGATGGCATCGTTGCGCTGTTTCATGTGTGTTTCCATCGCTTTCAGATGGGCAAGGTGTACCGCATTCATTTTGTCCAAGCGTTCAGGTGTCTTCAGCGCGGCAAGCTCGGCGCGGTCCACGCCTTGTGCGATTGGTTTTGTCGGCGGTTTGGTGGCTTGTACAAATGTGTTCCAAGCCTCTTCTTGAGACGCCGCCAAATGCAACTTCGCTTTCAAGTCTGCTTGGTTCTTTTCCATTTGTTTCGTCATGCGCTCGTGCATGCGGCTGTCATCGTAGTGCATGCCCATGTCGCCCATCACGGGCTGGGCTTGGGCAGGAATAACAGCCGCTAAGGCGCTGCCTGCCAACAAAACAGAAAGTACGAAACGGGTGGTGTTCAAACGTGTCATAAAAGTCCCTTGATGTCAGAGGCGAGATGCCTCTGTCAAGTTCGTACTGTGAATGGTCTGTGTAACGCGTCTGTGCGCGACACCACAAGTTTCGTAAAGTTTTGTAGTGCTGGTTCAGCCCATCAAACCGGCACGGAAGTCGTCCACGGCTTGCACCAACTCTTCACGGGTGTTCATCACAAATGGACCATATTGCGCGATGGGCTCGTGCAAAGGCTTGCCCGCAATCACAATGGCGCGTGTGTTGGCTTGCGCGCGCAAGACCAAACCATCACCACCGTTGGTAAGAACAGCCATGCGCTTGATCGGGACCGCTGTGGTTTTGTCACCTTGCACCACATCTAAACCACCACGGTACACATACACAAATGCGTTGTGCGTGGCTGGTAAAGCTTGTTCAAACACCGCACCATCCGTGGCTGGGAAATGCAAATCCACATAAAAGGGTTCGGTGTGTTCGCGCTGCATGGCACCGGCAGTTCCGTGTGACTGGCCCGCAATCACGCGCACCAACACGCGGTTTGGTGTGGTGACTTCGGGAATTTCTTTACTTTGAATGTCGCGGTACCAAGGCTCGCAGAGTTTGTTTTTGGCGGGCAGGTTCAGCCAGAGCTGAAACCCCTCCATCACGCCTTCTTCCTGCTCGGGCATTTCGCTGTGGGTGAGGCCGCGACCGGCCGTCATCCATTGCACGCCGCCGTTTTGCAGCAAGCCTTCGTGGCCGCCACTGTCCTTGTGTCGCATGCGACCTGCAATCATGTAGGTCACCGT
>CANCCJ010000179.1 GCA_947374535.1 Comamonadaceae bacterium
ACTTCTTCTTTGGTGAGGGTGTTGAGGTCTACGCGCTTGCTCTTTTGCGTGTCTGGGGTCCAGTTGACATCGGGCCACAGGTCCAGTGATGGGGCTTCCAAGAACACAGGGCCTGAGCCGTCCATCACAAAGTGGGCGTGGCGTGTGGCTGCACAGTTAGGAATCATCGCAATCGGCTTGCTAGCCGCGTGCGTGGGGTACATCTTGATCTTCACGTCGAGCACGGTGGTCAAGCCGCCCAAGCCTTGCGCGCCAATCCCGAGGGCGTTGACCTTGTGGTACAGCTCCAAACGCAGTTCTTCGACTTGGCTGAGCTTGTCACCCTTGCTGGATTTTTCCAGCAATTGGTACATGTCGAGGTCGTCCATCAAGCTTTCTTTGGCCATGAGCACGGCTTTTTCAGCGGTGCCGCCAATGCCAATGCCCAGCATGCCGGGCGGGCACCAGCCCGCGCCCATGGTGGGCACAGTTTTGAGCACCCAATCCACCACGCTGTCGCTGGGGTTGAGCATGTACATCTTGGACTTGTTCTCGCTGCCGCCGCCTTTGGCAGCTACGGTCACGTCCACTTTGTCGCCGGGCACAACTTGCATGAAGATCACAGCAGGCGTGTTGTCCTTGGTGTTCTTGCGTGCGAACTGCGGGTCATCTACCACGGAGGCGCGCAGCATGTTGTCTGGGTGGTTGTAGCCACGGCGCACGCCTTCGTTGATCGCGTCTTCTAAACTGCCGCTAAAACCTTCCCAACGCACGTCCATACCGATTTTCAAGAAGACGTTGACGATGACGGTGTCTTGGCAAATTGGGCGGTGGCCAAAGGCGCTCATCTTGCTGTTGGTCAAAATTTGAGCAATGGCATCCTTGGCTGCAGGGCTTTGCTCCCGCTGGTAAGCGCTGGCCAGGTGGCTGATGAAGTCGGCTGGATGGTAGTAGCTGATGTATTGCAGAGCGGCAGCGACCGATTCAATCAAGTCGTTTTGGCGGATCGTGGTCATGGATGGAGTCCTGAAAAAGGCAAGAAGTAAAAACAGCGGCTGAGTTTACTCAAAGCCCCTGTCGAAATGCTTGCAGCGCGTGGCTGCGGTTTATTTGATGGTCAGCACCCAAGCCGCTAATTTTTTGGCGTCTGCGTCGCTCACTTGGGTGTTGGCAGGCATGGGCACAGGGCCCCAAACGCCAGCGCCACCTTTTTGAATTTTGGTGGCTAATTTTTCCACTGCCGTTTTATCCCCTACGTATTTGGCGGCTACGTCTTTGTAGGCTGGCCCCACCAGTTTTTTGTCGGGTGCATGGCAGGCCATGCAATTCTTAGCGGTGGCTAACGCCAAGTCGGCCCACGCTGGCATGGACACCATAGAAACAACAAGGGTCGCGAGCATTAAGAGTTGCTTGTGCATGGCAATGCCTCTTCAAAGTTGATCAAATGCTAAGCCAGTTTAGCGTGCATGTGGGCAGTACTTATTTTTTACACATCGGGCTGAGGGGATGCACTTGCGAGACATAAGGCTGTTTGGCCGTGGGCCATAATTCAATCCCACTTTTAGTTGTTTGATTGACCGGAGCCCACACATGCCTGCTTATCGTTCCAAGACCTCCACCGCCGGCCGCAACATGGCGGGTGCCCGTTCGTTGTGGCGTGCCACAGGCATGAAGGACGACGATTTTCAAAAGCCCATCATCGCCATTGCCAACTCGTTCACGCAGTTTGTGCCTGGCCATGTGCATTTGAAAGACTTGGGCCAATTGGTAGCTCGCGAGATTGAAGCTGCGGGCGGTGTGGCCAAAGAGTTCAACACCATCGCCGTGGACGATGGCATTGCCATGGGCCATGACGGCATGCTTTATTCACTGCCGAGCCGCGACATCATTGCGGACTCGGTGGAGTACATGGTCAACGCCCACTGTGCGGATGCCATCGTGTGCATCTCTAACTGCGACAAGATCACCCCTGGCATGCTGATGGCTGCCATGCGCTTGAACATCCCCGTCATCTTTGTGTCGGGTGGCCCCATGGAAGCGGGCAAGGTGCGATTGGCCAATCCACAAACACAAGTGATGGAGTTTAAAAAACTCGACTTGATTGACGCCATGGTGATGGCCGCTGACGACAAGGTGAGCGATGCTGATTTGGCTGAAGTTGAGCGTTCTGCTTGCCCCACCTGCGGTTCATGCTCGGGTATGTTTACCGCGAACTCGATGAACTGTTTGGCCGAGGCTTTGGGCCTGGCCTTGCCCGGCAACGGCACCGTGGTGGCTACCCATGCTGACCGCGAGCAGTTGTTCAAGCAAGCAGGTCGTACGATTGTGGAGTTGTGCAAGCGCTATTACGAGCACGACGATGCGTCTGTGTTGCCACGTTCCATGGGTTTCAAAGCGTTTGAAAACGCGATTGCGCTGGACATCGCCATGGGCGGCTCGACCAACACGATTCTGCACATCTTGGCAATTGCCCAAGAGGCCGAGATTGAATTCACCATGGCTGACATTGACCGCATGTCCAAGATCGTGCCCCAGCTGTGCAAGGTCGCACCCAACACCAATAAGTACCACATCGAAGACGTGCACCGCGCAGGCGGCATCATGGGCATCTTGGGTGAACTCGATCGCGCAGGCAAGCTGCACACCGATGTGGGCACTGTGCTGGGCAAGACCATGAAAGAGGTGTTGGACGAGTGGGACATTGCACGTAACCCCAGCGACGCTGTGAAAAAGTTTTACATGGCTGGCCCTGCTGGCATTCCTACCCAAGTAGCGTTCAGCCAAAACACGCGTTGGCCTAGCCTAGATACAGATCGTGCCGAAGGTTGCATTCGTTCGGTAGACAACGCCTTCAGCCAGCAAGGTGGTTTGGCTGTCTTGACAGGCAACATCGCTTTGGATGGTTGTGTGGTCAAAACCGCAGGCGTGGACGACAGCCTGTTGGTGTTTGAAGGACCAGCTCATGTGGTGGAGTCGCAAGACGAAGCCGTGGAACACATCTTGAACGATCAGGTCAAAGCGGGTGACATCGTGGTGGTGCGCTACGAAGGCCCCAAAGGTGGCCCCGGCATGCAAGAAATGTTGTATCCCACCAGCTACATCAAGTCCAAAGGCTTGGGCAAGGCATGTGCCTTACTGACCGATGGCCGTTTTTCTGGCGGCACATCAGGCTTGTCCATTGGTCACTGTTCGCCTGAGGCTGCTGCGGGTGGCACGATTGGTTTGGTCAAGAACGGCGACCGCATTCGCATCGATATTCCTAACCGCAGCATCAACGTGTTGGTGAGCGACGACGAATTGGCTAAGCGCCGTGTGGAACAAGACAAGCTCGGTTGGAAGCCTGTGCTGCCACGTCCACGCAAAATTTCGGCTGCACTCAAAGCCTACGCTTTGCTGGCTACGTCTGCTGACAAAGGTGCTGTGCGCGATTTGTCCTTGCTCGATTAAGACCTGGGCCAAGCCGCTGTGCTGATGCATCCCCAAATTGACCCAGTCGCCCTGGCGCTGGGGCCAATTGCCATTCATTGGTATGGCTTGACCTACTTGGCTGCCTTTGCCTTATTCGTCGGCTTGGCACGCTTGCGCTTAAAGCACGAACCCTACGCGGGCCAAGTCGCACTGGGCGCTTGGTCCAAGCAAGACATTGAAGACATTTTGTTTTACGGTGTGATGGGCGTGGTCTTGGGCGGGCGCATCGGCTATTGCGTCTTTTACAACCCTGTTTATTACTTTGCACATCCCCTCGAAGTGTTTGCAGTTTGGCAAGGCGGCATGAGTTTTCATGGCGGCATGTTGGGGGTATTTGTGGCCACGGCTGTGTTTGCATTGCAACGCCACCGCCCTTGGTTGTGGGTCACCGATTTCATTGCGCCTTGTGTGCCGACGGGCTTGGCCGCAGGACGCGTGGGCAACTTCATCAATGGTGAGTTGTGGGGCAGGGCGGCAGATCCTTCTCTGCCTTGGGCCATGGTTTTTCCAGGCAGTGGCAGCCTTATTCCACGCCATCCTTCACAGATTTACCAGTTCCTAGGTGAAGGCATTTTGTTGTTCGTGGTCTTGTGGCTCTACGCCCGCAAGCCACGCGCCATAGGCGCCGTGTCAGGCGTGTTCATGATTGGCTACGGCAGCTTGCGCTTCATGGCGGAATACTTCCGGGAGCCCGATGCGCACCTCGGCTTACTCGCATTGGGCATGAGCATGGGGCAGTGGTTGTGTGTCCCTATGGTGTTGGTTGGTGTTGCCTTGTGGCTGCAGGCCATACGTCACAAGCACCCGATTTAATTTTTAAGGGTTAGCCCCTTGAGGGAAACTCCCTGCAAATTGGGATGCTTTTGACATGACTTGGACTTCATAATTACGTGTAATTACAGAAAACTCGGCAGCACCCAAACTCCATGCGCACGCTTCCCAGCTCCTTGCACGTCGATGTGGCTTCCCAGCTGCGTAACTACATCTTTGATGGCCAACTTTGGCCAGGTAGTTTCATTGATGAAGTGACCTTGTGCGAGTTGTGGTCCATCTCTCGCACGCCCTTGCGCGAAGCGCTCAAAGTGCTGACCGCTGAAGGGTTGGTGCGTCACGAGCCCCGTCGGGGTTGTTTTGTGAACGAGGTCACTGAACAAGACCTTGACGATATTTTCCCAGTCATCGCTTTGCTCGAAGGGCGTTGTGCCTTTGATGCCACCCAGCGCGCGACGCCCGCGGATGTGCAGGCGCTAGACGTTTGGCACCAGCGTTTGCAACAGCATGCAGATGCGGGGCGCATCAACGATTACTACGACGCCAACTTTGCCATTCACGAAGCCATCATTCAGTTGGCCAACAACAAGTGGCTCGCGCAAACCATTGCTGATTTACGCAAAATTTTGAAGCTCGCACGCTTACAGCAGCTGCATGCACCCGGACGCTTGAAGCAAAGTTTGAAAGAACATTTGGCCGTGTTTGCAGCACTCAAAGCGGGCGATGCCGCAGGGGCAGACGCCGCCATGCGTGACCATTTGTTGCAGCAACGTGAGGCCTTGCGCGAGTTAGCGTCTGCCAAACGAAGTGTGTTGACGGCTTAAAGCCAGAAAGAGGGATGGGATGAACGCGACAACTTGGCTCAGCAGCAAACTCAACTTGC
>CANCCJ010000180.1 GCA_947374535.1 Comamonadaceae bacterium
CCATCAAGGTGCGGTCAGATGGCACGCAAGCTGGCACGAAATGTGGCGTGACGTTGAAGAACGGGTTAATCTGGTCTTTCAGTTCTGTGGTCGCCATGATGTGGGTCAAGCAAGCGCCCCAAGTGCCGGGTGTGTCTGCTTTGGCGTCTGCGGCAGGTTTGACGCCACCTTTGCAAGCAGGATGCGGTGTGCTGGCCTCAAAGCGTGCGGTACCGGTTTCGGTCAACCATGCCACCCAAGCCTCTCCATTGCTTTTGGAGGTCTCTGTTTTGAGCGCTTCTTTGTAGTTGATGACGCCAAGCCAAGTGACAGCAGCGACGATGAGTGCCAAAAAGGCCAAAAAGAGTTTGTCAGCTTTGTTTGGGCCGAGTTGTTGATTCTCGGACGTGTGGTCTGGGGAAGGTGCCATGGGGGATCGCCTTAAGTAGAGGAAGTCCGGCTTATCTATGTGGGTATAGTGCCGCGCGAAAGTGACGCTGATGATATTCGTAAATTCGATGAATTTATCGAATTAAGGGTGGATATTCGACGAACTTGCTGTTTTTACTGAATATTAAAGGCGTAAAAAGCTGCTTTGTCAGCGGCTTTTTTACCTATCAAAACTCAGTGATTTTGCGAACCGCGGTGTGCCCAGCCCGTGGTGTGCTTTTCGATCATGCTGAACAGTTCGTACATGATCATGGCCATGGCACCCACCACTACAAGACCAGCAAAGGCCAAGCCCATTTGCATGGCCGAGCCCGCAGAAATCAGCAAGTAGCCAATGCCTTCGTTGGCAGCCGTCATTTCAGACACGGTGGTACCCACAAACGCCAAGGTGATCGCCACTTTGAGCGAACCATAGAAGTAAGGCATGGAGCGGGGCAAGCCCACTTTGACCAACACGTCCCAGCGCTTGGCACCTAAGACACGCAACACGTCTTCCAGCTCGGGTTCTAGCGTCGCTAAACCCGTGGCGATGTTCACCATGATGGGGAAAAAGCTGATCAAGAAGGCCGTCAAAATAGCTGGCCCCACGCCAATGCCAAACCAAACCACCAAGATGGGCACAAAGGCTGCTTTGGGCAAAGCGTTGAAGCCGGTCATCAGCGGGTACACGGCGGCATAGGCTAAGCGAGAGCTGCCGATGACAAAGCCCAGCAGCACGCCCACGACGATGGCAATGCCAAAACCCACCATGGTCACCCAAAAGGTGCGCCAAGCGTGGCCCGCGATGACGTCGCGGTATTCGACCATTTGCTCCCAAATCCGCAGCGGTGAGGGGAACACAAATTCAGACACATGAAAGAGTGAGCAAGCGGCTTGCCAAATGACCAAGGTGGCAATCAGCAAGCCCCAAGGCGCCCAAGTTTCGAGTTGTTTTTGATTCATGGTGTTTTACTGCCCGAGGTGGGTGCCATCTTTACGCATGGCGCCAATATGGCCGCGTAGCTCGTGCACGATGTGGGTGAACTCTGGGGTATAGGTCACTTCCAGGTCGCGGGGGCGGGGTAAATCGATGTCGCGTTTAACCACAAAGCGGCCTGGGCTCTTGCTCATGACATACACGGTGTCGGCCAAAAAGACCGACTCGCGCAAGTCGTGGGTAACTAAGATGACGTTGAACTTTTGCATGGCATGCAAATCGCGCAGCGTGCACCACAGCTCTTCGCGGGTGAAGGCGTCAAGCGCGCCAAAGGGCTCGTCGAGCAGCAGCATCTTGGGCTCATGAATCAGTGCGCGACAAATGCTGGCACGTTGTTGCATGCCACCAGACAGCTCCCACGGAAACTTGCGTTCATAGCCGCCCAAACCCACGGTTTGCAACAGTTCAATGGCGCGTGCTTCGTACTCTGCCTTCTTGGCTTTGAAGTTGCTGCGGTAGGGCTCCACAATTTCCAAAGGCAGCAATACGTTGTCCAGCGTGGTACGCCACGGTAGCAGCGAGGACGATTGAAATGCCATGCCGCTGATCTTGAGCGGACCGTTGACTGGCTGGCCATCGACATAAATCTCACCACGGCTGGGCTTTTTCAAACCCGTGGTGAGCTTCATGAAGGTGGATTTGCCGCAACCTGAAGGACCCACAATGGCGATGAACTCACCTTGTTTGACCTGTAGGTTGATGTCTTCCACCGCAAAGTGGTTTTGTGCCAGCAGCTCGTCGTTGTAGGCGAGCCAGACGTTCTGAAAATCAACGAAGTGTTCGGGAGAGGCTGTCATCAAGTGGTGCCTAATTACTTCTTACCTTTGGGCAATACATCGAGTTCTTTGGCCGTGGGCAAGAAGGAACCGTTCCAGATGTCTTCCGCTTTGACGCGTGTCTTGGTGTTGAATGCATCCGACACTTGTGACGCCATCAACGACAAACGCGGACCTTTAATTTGACCGAAGCCTTCAGCGCGTGCATCTGGGCTGTTGATGACGGTGTCGATGGCCAGCTTCAAGCGGCGTGTTTCGAGTTCGCTGTTGATAATGCCGTCCCGTGCTTTGACGGATTCAATGGCTTTGGCTGGGTCTGCAATCACGTCTTTGGCGCCTTTGGCGAAAGCCGTTAAGAAGGCTTTGATCGCGGCTGGGTTTTCTTTGATCAACTTGGGCGAGGCAATGATGGCGTTGCCATACAGCTTCACGCCAAAGTCGGGGTATTGCATGACGATCACGTCGTCAGCTTTGACGCCACGCGCTTCGATGTTGAGCAAGGAGGTGAAGGTGAAGCCCGTGATAGCGTCCACATCGCCGCGCACCAACATGGTTTCGCGCAACGGTGGATCCATGGACACCCAGTTCACCGCAGGCACGCTGTTGGCCTTGGCGAAAATGGGGAAGGCGCGGCGACCGGCGTCAAACACAGGAGCGCCCAGCTTTTTGCCAGCCAAGTCAGCCGGTATTTTGATGCCAGATTTTTTCAACGCCATCACCGAAGCGGGGGTGTTGTTGTAAACCATCATCACAGCCACAGGCTTGTTCGGTGCGTCAGGGTTGTTGGCATGGAACTCCATCAAGGCTGCCAAGTCGGCAAAGCCCAAGTCGTAAGCGCCTGACGCCACGCGGTTGACCGCCCCGCCAGAGCCGTTGCCTGCATCGACGGTGACGTCGAGCTTTGCATCTTTGAAATAGCCTTTGGTTGCTGGCACGAGAAAGAAGGCCGCGGGGCCTTCAAAGCGCCAGTCGAGTTGGAACTTGAGGGGGGTGGTTTGTGCCGAAGCGCCTGCAAAACTGGCCGATAGTGCCAAGCCAAGGGTGGTTTTGAGGAAGGTGCGTTTGATCATGAATGCCTCTGAAAAACGAAATTGAGAAAAGAGATAGCCACAACCTTGCAATAAAGGTGCCCGTTATGGGGGGTGTTTATGAAGTGGTTCTCACAAATTGTGCGCGAGTTTGGTTTGTATACAAGCTGACATCGCACCAATGTGGTGACGTGCACTAACACGGTGCGCACAAGGACGTTTTCTCCGGGCATTAAAAAAGCCAGCTGAAAAACTGGCTTTTTGTGAGAGTCAAAGCTAAAGGGCTTATTCGGCTTCCACGGTTTTGTGGTGCTGTGACGATTTCAATTTACCCCAGCCCAGCACAATCACGGCGCCGGCTGCCGAGCAGGCCATGTGGAACCAAGGGTTGGCTTCGCCAAAGGCTTTGAGAACCACGTCGTTGGCCACGGTTTCCCCGCCCACCCAGCCGATCAAGCATGCACCCAAGGTGATGATGATGGGGAAGCGTTCCATGAGTTTGATCATCAAAGTGCTACCGAAGATGACCAAGGGGATGCTGATCGCCAAGCCAATGATGAGCAACACTTCGTCGCCTTTGGCGGCGGCGGCCACGGCAATCACATTGTCCAAGCTCATCACCAAGTCAGCGATCAAGATGGTGCGAATGGCTGAGAACAAGTTGCTGTGCTCAGCTCCTTCCTCTTCGCCTTCTTCTTCTGCTTCCAACAGCTGCGCGCCAATCCACAGCAGCAGCAAACCGCCGACGATTTGCAGGTATTCCAAAGTCATCAATTTAGCGGCAACCACAGTCAAGCCAATACGCAACACCACGGCTGCGCCAGAACCAAACATGATGGCTTTCTTCTGCTGTTCGGGTGGCAAGCTGCGCGCCGCCAGAGCGATCACGACGGCGTTGTCGCCTGACAAGATGATGTTGATCCAAATAATCAGCATCAGGCCTAGCCAGAAGTCAGTGCTTTGAAGTAGTTCCATGTTTTGTTTGCTCCAGACAATGGGGAAATGTTGTATTGCTACCCGAAGAGGGAATGCTTTTTTTGATCAGCGAGTGTAACTGTGCGCTATCGCACGACTTGTTGGTATTACTGCTTATGTCCCTGTTGGGACTGTGCCATGATGCAAAAGGCCCGCCGAAGCGGGCCTTTGACTCTTGGGGTGAAAGTTCCCAACGTGCTTTTAGTGACTGTCTGCTTGACGTGCGGCTGCCACAGCTGCTGAGTCGTCTGCTGAAGCGCCGTTGAAGAACAGGTTCAACAACACAGCAGAGATCGAGGCCAACAAAATGCCCGACTCAATCAGTGGGTGCAAGTCGTGTGGCATCCATTGTTTGAAGTTAGGGGCGATCAGCGGAATCATGCCGATGCCAATCGAGATGGCCACCACCAAGCTGTTGTAGCGGTTGTTCTTAAAGTCCACCCCGCCCAAGATACGAATGCCGGTGGCCGCCACCATGCCAAACATCACCAAGCCAGCGCCGCCCAACACCACTGTGGGTAAGGATTCCACCAAGGCGGCCATTTTTGGAATGACGCCCAAGATGATGAGGATGATGCCGCCGGCCACGCAGACAAAGCGGCTCTTGACGCCAGTGACGGCAACCAGGCCGACGTTTTGCGAGAAGCTGGTGTACGGGAAGGTATTGAAGATGCCGCCAATCAGCGTACCTAAACCATCGGTGCGCAAACCGCGTGTCAGCGCAGCACGGTCCACATGGCGGTCGGTCATTTCGCCCAAGGCCAAAAACATGCCGGTGGACTCAATCATCACCACGATCATCACCAAGGTCATGGTGAGGATGAGCACGGGGTCAAACACTGGCATGCCGAACTGGAACGGGGTGACGATGCCAAACCAAGCCGCTTTGCCTACTTTGTCAAAGTTCATCAGGCC
>CANCCJ010000181.1 GCA_947374535.1 Comamonadaceae bacterium
ACACCCAACACGCAAGCCACAATACCCAACGCAGGCAAAGCGCCTGCCAAACCTGCAATCGCTTCGGCGGGTTTGAGTTCGTTGTGGTGGTGCAATTTAATGGAGGCGTCCATCACGTCTTCTACGGCATAAGGGCTCAAAGTGCCCGAAGACACCACCATCAAACGGATCGTGTCGCAAATCAATGCGACCAAGCCGTGGTCGTGCAGCATCTTGGGGCATTCACCAAAAATCGCGCTGGCTTCTGGGTTTTCAACGTGTGATTCCATCGCCACTGCACCTTCTGCCTTGAGCGTTTTCATCAACTTTGAAACGACCGCAAGAATCGCAACGTAGTCATCTTTCTTGTACTTGGGACCTTTGATCACGCGACCAAAGCCAGCCATGGATCCCTTGAAGATGGACATGCTGTTGCCCGAAATCATGCCGGCAATACCGGCACCACCAATCACGAATAGCTCGTTAGGCGCGGCGTGAAGAATAGGCTCCATGGCGCCTCCGTGTGCGATGTAACCACCGAACACACAGACAAACAGGACCACGACACCAATAATTGAATTCATCTACAACTCCCAAGCAGGCTGCGACACCTAGAAAACTAGAACGCGCCGAAATTTAACTGACAACCTGCAAGATTAACTGAAAAGAAGCGATTCCCGTCTCGAAAGACGATCAGGGCTTCAATTCATTAAGCCAGCGGGTTTTGTAGACGCGGGCACCAAGGAAGGTACACCCTCCCAAGCATCACGAATCTCGCGCATCAAACCATAAATTTCATCTACAACGGCCACATCATTGTGGGCGTTGGCATGAAACAAACGACGGGTGACATAGCTATACAACTCATTGAGGTTGTTGGCCAGATCGCCGCCTTTTTCAAAATCCAAGGCACCTTGCAAACCAATCACAATGCGGCTGGCACGTGCAATGGCTTTGGATTTTTCTGTGATATTTTTGTGCTGAATGTGACCACGTGCTGTGGACAAACTCTCCAACAAGCCATCAAACAACATTTGAATCAATTGCACATTGTTGGCCGTGGCAACGCCGCTGCTGACTTTGACATCACCGTAACTTTGAATGGCGCGTGAATTGGCTCGCATCTGATAACTCCTGTGTATTTCTTAGCGTACACAGACAGTATCGGAAGTGGCTGCCCAAACTTGAGCCGCATTCGTTGCTGGAAGATGTGAATTCATATTAAGCAGGTTTAGCCTCAAGAATTTCTTGCTCAACGTGCGTTTCTTCTGGGTGCATGACCGCTTCGATCGTCTCAGCGGCAACTTCTTGCCGCAGCTGATCTTCATAGGCTTTCACATTGGCACGCCCTTCGGCCAAGTCCTCGGGTGTCAGTTCGCGAACATCGCTGCTTTCCAGCAAGCCGTCACCCAACACCTCTGCAGCGGCTGACGCATCGGTCAGCGCGAGCATGGCGTCTTCGGGCTCGTGGACCGGCACTTCGTCAAACAAGAACTCCGAAAACGGCACTTCGTTGATGATGCCCACGCGTTGGTACAACATGTCCACCACGCTATCGACCGTTTGTTTGAGACGCAACAACACCTCAGCATCTGGATCTTTGGCATAGCTGCCTGCAAATTCCAAAGCCGAACGATAAATGCTGCCCAAATGCTGCGGCGGCAGCCACGATTGGATAAACCCACGTGCGGTCGAAATCTTGCGCATCGAACTGGGCACTTTGCTTTCGTCGCCGCCCACCTCTTCCAAACCATCTTTGAAGGTGGCGGTGATGTGCTCGCGCAGAATCGGTTCGTAGTGGGGGCGCAAAGCCTCAATCAAGGTGGCATCAAAGCCATCGACTTGTCGACCATTCATGGCGTCCCACAGCTTTTTGCCTTCCAAACCAGAAAACAACAAGTCGCCAGGAACCTCAGGCTCGAAGTCTGGCAACGAAGGCGTGTGCGGTTGGGGCGCTTCGTACATCTTGGCCAAGTGATTGACCTTGTCAATGAGGTACAGCGTGAGGATCACCAAAAGCAGCAAGATCCACGAGATCATATTCATCATGAAATTACTCATGCGCGCCTCCGTGTCTCGGCTTTCTCGGTTTCAGCCGCGTTATCGACCTTCAAAGTACCACGCAGTTTTTTAACCACCGACGACAAAATCTGGCTCACGCGAGACTCGCTCACGCCCAAGGTTTCGCCAATCTCTTTGAGGTTGAACTCTTCCACGTAGTACAGCTGCATGACCAGTTGCTCACGCTCGGGCAACTGCGCGATGGCGTCCGTCACAGCGTCCATGAACTGCGCTTCTTCCACGATCACGTCGGGCTGCTGCGAGGCGTCATCCGCAATCGTCATCACCTCTTCGGTGACCACTTCCATCGAATAGGTCTCAAAGCGCTTGGCTTTACCCCGTTCTTTGTGGAATTCTTCGAGGTCTTTGCCCATGTACTCCGCAATTTCGGCTTGCGTGGGCGCACGGCCCAACTCAGCGGCCAAAGCGTGCACGGTGGTGTTGTGTTCTTTGTTAAACGCCACCGCTGAGCGGGGCAAGAACGACAAGCGACGCACCTCATCCAACATGGCACCGCGCACACGGCTGTGAGCGAAGTTTTCAAACTCAATGCCTTTGGCGGGATCGAAGGCACGCGAGGCTTCCAGCAGGCCAATCATGCCCACTTGGATCAGCTCATCAAGCTCCATGAATGCAGGGATACGGGCCTTCAAGTGCAAAGCGACGCGCTTGACCAGCCCCAAATGGGCCATGACCAAGTCCTCGCCTTTGGGCTTGCAGGACTCGTACATTTGTACGGGTGAGAGTGTTCTCATGTGTCAGACGAACTGTTTTGCATCAGTCGCTCCATGAAGAATTGAAGACCGCCCGAGGGGTGGTCAATCGGACGCAAGTGCGTGCATGCCTCTGCCAAGCGCATGTAGTCACGAGCGGCGGCCGTACCGGGGGCGAGTTCCATCACCGACTGGTATTTTTTGAGAGCGCGCAACACCATCTCGTCTTCTTCGATCGAGGTGAGGTAGTGCACCGACTCGCCCAAGAAACGCACACAAACGTCATTGAGCTTTTTATACAGTTTCCAACCTTCCGACTGGCTCTTGACCATGTTGGGCAGAAGATAGATTTCATCCAAGCCCATTTCTTTGCTCAAGATTTTGATGGTGCCGTAGGCGTCGGCAATCGACGAGGGATCGTCTTTCACCACGATGAAGCGACGTTGGCAGGCTGCCAAGAAGGACAACACCGAAGGTGAAATACCGGCTGCGACGTCCACAATCAAATAGTCCACATCGTCCGCCAACACGCCAAACGACTGAACGATGCTGGCCGCTTGAATGTCGCTCAAACCTGCCAGCTCTTGCATACCCGAGGCACCCGGGATGAGCTTCACGCCTTGGCGGGTGGTGATCAAAATTTCTTGCAGCGTTTTTTGCCCTGCCAAGAAGTGACCCAAGTTGTATTCAGCACGCGCACCTAGGGCAATTTGTGCGTTGGCCAAACCGAGATCGGCGTCAAACAACATGACGCTGTGACCCAACTGCGTAAGCGCCACAGCTAAGTTGATCGAAGTCGTGGTTTTGCCAACGCCGCCCTTGCCGCTGGCGATGCCGATGACTTCTGTTTTTCGTTGTTTACTCATGGGTCAAGCCTGTGGTTTCGGTTTTGAATTTCGCCGCGATTTGCGACAGTTTGGATACGGCCAATTCGTTCACAGCGGTATCGCGCGCTTTTTGTTGCAACTGTTCTTCGGTTTCTGGCAAGGGCAAATTGTCGAGAGCACATTGCACCAAGCCTGCCAATGACACGTCTTGCACCAAGTCAACGGTGCGCTCACCGTGGCTGGCGACAGACACGCTCAAGGACTTGTCGGTCAGGAACTGCAACAAGGCCCAAGGTTGGTTGGACTCGTCGAGCTTGCTCAGCATCAATGAGGCCCACACGTTGTCGGTGTTCTCAAACACACGACGGATGTTGGCGGCCGATGCGTCAGCGGGAATCACCGCGTGGCATTGGACGTTCAAGTTCATGGCGCGAATCTCGGCCAAACGCTCGTTCATTTGCACCCCCGCGGTATCAATCAAGATGAGTTGGCGGTCGGTGTGCTCATCGAGCAAAAGTTTCAAGGTCGACGCATTGGTGGCACGGAACGAATCCACACCGGACTGCGCGCACAGCAATTGGGTTTGGTTCCAAGCGCCAGCACGCTGGTCTTGGAAGCTGATGACCATGACTTTTTCGCTGCCGTGTTGTTGCGCGGCATTTTGAGCCAAACGGGCAACCATCATCGACTTGCCTGCGCCCGAAGGGCCAGCCAACGCATGGATACCAGACACGGGTGTTTGTGCTTGCTCTTGCTCCACCGAATGGCTGAGCTGACGGCTCAAGGCGCCCATGGCATCGGCCATGTTGTCGTGGTCTTTGATGTTGTCAATCAACAAGGCGCGCAAAGCGACAGGAATGGGCGCATCGTTCAAAGCGTCACGCAATGGCGCAATCGCAGCTGGCAAAGGCATGCCGCCTTGTTGCCACGCGGCCATTTGTTGGCCGAGTTTGAATTCACGGCGAAGCGAGTTGAGTTCTTCACGCACCAGCGCCACGATTTCGCGGCCACGCAAGGCGTCGTGCTCTTGGGCATCACGTTTGTCAGCTTCTTGCACCGGTTGAGCCGACACTTTGACAGCGGGCTTGGCCTTAGGTGCGGCGGGTTTAGCCGACATTTCAACCAACGGTTTGGCCACTTTGGTGGCATGGCGCTCGCGGGCATCACGTTTGTTTTGATCCAGTGTTTGACCCAGCAACACATCGAACTTGCCACTTGGCTTGCCAGATGATGCAAAGTTTGTCTTCACAAACGGATCGGCTTCCTCGGGCGTCAAGGGGGCCAAATCGACCGCCACGATCAGCTCAGTCAAACCGTTGGCTTGGCTGCTGGAGATCACGAGCACGTCGGGGCCATATTGGGCCACGGCCTTTTCGTTGGCAGCGCGGATGTCGCGGGCAAGGATGCGTTTGAGTTCCATAGGGTCAGCTCACTCTGTCTTTGTTATAGGTTTACGGTTTATCGGGCTTTGGCGTCCACGGTGTGGATCACTTTGACGGC
>CANCCJ010000182.1 GCA_947374535.1 Comamonadaceae bacterium
CAAAGTCGCTGACCGCGAGCTGGGCCGACAACGGCAGGGCCGGTTCGTTCACGTCACGCCTCGCTTTAATCTATCGAAATTTAAATACGGAACGATTCGCCGCAACCGCAACGGTCACGTTCGTTCGGGTTCAAAAACTTGAAGCCCTCATTCAGGCCTTCGCGCACGAAGTCCAATTGCGTACCGTCGATGTAGGCCAAGCTCTTGGGGTCGATCAACACCTTCACACCGTGGTCTTCAAAAATCACGTCTTCCGGTTCTTGTTCGTCCACATATTCGAGCTTGTAGGCCAAGCCCGAACACCCCGTGGTTTTGACCCCCAAACGCACGCCCACGCCCTTGCCACGTTTGGCAAGGTAGCGGGTCACGTGTCGTGCCGCGGCTTCAGTCAAAGTGATGGCCATGGTGTTCTTCTTGGGTTACGCCGCAGCGTGTTTCTTTTTGTAATCATCCACAGCTGCCTTGATGGCGTCTTCGGCCAAGATGGAGCAGTGAATTTTCACAGGCGGCAGCGCCAGCTCTTCAGCGATTTCGCTGTTTTTCAAAGCCGCTGCTTCGTCCAAAGTTTTGCCCTTGACCCACTCGGTCACGAGTGACGAAGAAGCGATGGCAGAGCCGCAGCCGTAGGTTTTGAAACGTGCATCTTCAATCACGCCCGTGGTGGGGTTGACCTTGATTTGTAACTTCATCACATCACCGCAAGCGGGTGCGCCCACCATGCCGGTGCCCACAGAGTCATCGCCCTTGTCAAAGGAGCCCACGTTGCGGGGGTTTTCGTAGTGGTCAACCACTTTTTCAGAATAAGCCATATGAATCTCCTAAATTAGTGAGCAGCCCATTGGATGGTGCTGATGTCGATGCCTTCTTTGTACATGTCCCACAAGGGGCTCAGTTCACGCAGCTTGGCCACGTTGAGGCGAATGGTTTCAATCGCGTAGTCGATTTCTTCTTCGGTGCTGAAGCGACCAATCGTCATGCGCAAGCTGCTGTGTGCCAACTCGTCGCTGCGTCCCAAGGCGCGCAACACATAGCTGGGCTCCAAGCTGGCCGAGGTACAGGCTGAGCCCGACGACACCGCCAAGCCCTTGATACCCATGATGAGTGACTCGCCTTCCACATAGTTGAAACTGATGTTCAAGTTGTGGGGCACACGGTGTTCCATGTTGCCGTTGATGAAGACTTGCTCCATGTCTTTAAAACCATCTAGCAAACGCTTTTGCAAAGCTTTGGCTTTGGCCAAGTCTTTGGCCATGTCTTCTTTGGCAATACGGAACGCTTCGCCCATGCCCACGCACTGGTGTGTGGGCAAAGTGCCGCTGCGCATGCCGCGCTCGTGACCGCCGCCGTGCATTTGCGCTTCCAGGCGCACGCGAGGTTTGCGACGCACATACAGAGCGCCAATGCCTTTAGGGCCATAGGTTTTGTGTGAGGCCAAGCTCATCAAATCAACAGGCAAGGTGGTCAAGTCAATCTCAACTTTGCCGGTGGCTTGTGCAGCGTCGACGTGGAAGATGATGCCTTTTTCGCGGCACATCGCACCGATGCCAGCGATGTCTTGGATCACGCCGATTTCGTTATTCACGAACATCACGCTGATCAAAATGGTGTCAGGGCGGATCGCCGCTTTGAGCGCATCCATGCTGAGCATGCCGTCTTCTTGCACGTCGAGGTACGTCACTTCAAAGCCTTGACGCTCCAACTCACGCATGGTGTCGAGTACAGCTTTGTGCTCGGTCTTCACAGTGATGAGGTGCTTACCTTTGGACTTGTAGAAATGTGCCGCGCCTTTGATGGCGAGGTTGTTGGACTCGGTCGCGCCTGAAGTCCACACGATTTCGCGTGGGTCAGCACCGATGAGTGCGGCCACGTCTTCACGGGCTTTTTCAACGGCGGCTTCGGCTTCCCAGCCCCACGCATGACTGCGGGAAGCAGGATTACCAAAGTGCTCACGCAACCATGGAATCATGGCGTCTACCACGCGTGGGTCGCACGGATTGGTCGCGCCGTAGTCGAGATAAATGGGGAAATGGGGTGTCATGTCCATGATGGGTCAATCAAAAAATTTAAAAGGCGTGAAAGTCTTGCGGCTTAGGGCTTGGCAAATGCGTTGCCTAAAGCAAACACCGAGTTGGGTGCATTGACGCGAATGGGTTTGACCACGGGCATTGGCTGAATCGCACGCTTCAAGGTGGGTTTGTTTTCAATTTCAACGCCTTTGGCGATTTGCTCGTCCACCAGTTTTTGCAGGGTCACGGAGTCTAAAAATTCCACCATGCGCTGGTTGAGTGAGGCCCACAGCTCGTGCGTCATGCAACGACCCGTTTCGCCCAAGCAGTTTTCTTTACCACCGCAGTGGGTGGCATCGATGGGCTCATCCACCGACACAATGATGTCAGCCACCGTGATGTCAGAGGCTTTGCGGCCCAGCGAATAGCCGCCGCCAGGACCACGGGTGGACTCCACCAAGTCGTGACGACGCAACTTACCAAACAACTGTTCAAGGTAAGACAAGGAAATTTGTTGGCGTTGGCTGATAGCCGCCAAGGTGACGGGGCCGCTGTTTTGGCGCAAGGCCAAATCAATCATGGCGGTGACCGCAAAACGACCTTTGGTGGTGAGACGCATGGCAAGCTCCTATCTGTGGTTGGGCTTTGTCGACTAATTAGGTCAAGTATAGCTCAATCCCCACGAATTTGCTCGGGTACTCGGTCAATAACCCTATTTGTCGATGACAAGGCCCAAGAGCTGCCGTTAGGCTTTTTGCGCCAGCACCGCTACGTTGTCGTGCCCTGCCCCGCCAAAGGCTTGCTCGCGCAAGGTAGCCAGCTGGTCACGCACGCGGGCGGCGTTTTCGAACTCGAGGTTGCGGGCATGTTCCATCATTAGCTTCTCTAAGCGTTTGATTTCTTTGGCCACATCACGCTCACTCATGTCTTCGAAGGCGGCGCGTTGAATCTCGCGCTCTTGCGCTTCTTTACCCGCCTTCTCGCTGAAGACGCCATCGATCAAATCGCGGATGCCCTTGACCACACCGCGTGGCGTGATGCCCATCTCGAGGTTGTGCGCGATTTGCTTGGTGCGACGACGCTCGGTTTCGCCAATCGCTTTTTTCATCGACTCGGTCATGCGATCGGCATACAAAATGGCTTTGCCACTCAGGTTACGGGCCGCACGGCCAATGGTTTGAATCAAGCTGCGTTCTGAGCGCAAGAAGCCTTCTTTGTCAGCATCCAAAATAGCCACCAACGACACCTCGGGCAAGTCAATGCCTTCGCGCAACAAGTTGATGCCCACCAGCACATCGAAGGTGCCTAAGCGCAAATCACGCAAGATTTCGACACGCTCCACCGTGTCCACATCGCTGTGGATGTAGCGCACTTTCACGCCGTTGTCGGTGAGGTAATCGGTCAACTGCTCGGCCATGCGCTTGGTGAGTGTGGTGATGAGCACACGCTCGTTGAGCTCCACACGGATGCGAATTTCTTGCAGCACATCGTCCACTTGGTGAGTGGCGGGGCGCACCTCCACCATTGGGTCGACCAAGCCAGTGGGACGGACCAATTGCTCCACCACTTTGCTGGCGTGGGTCTTTTCGTAGTCCGCGGGCGTGGCCGAAACAAACACGACTTGGCGCATGCGTTTTTCAAACTCTTCCAATTTGAGTGGGCGGTTGTCGAGTGCACTGGGCAAGCGAAAACCGTATTCCACCAAGGTGGTTTTACGCGCACGGTCGCCGTTGTACATGCCGCCGAGTTGGCCAATCATGACGTGACTTTCGTCCAAAAACATCACCGAATCTTTGGGCATGTAATCGGTCAAGGTGCTGGGCGGCGCGCCTGGGGGCGCACCCGACAAATGGCGGGTGTAGTTCTCAATGCCTTTGCAGTGGCCCACTTCGCTGAGCATCTCCAGGTCAAAGCGTGTGCGTTGCTCTAAGCGCTGGGCTTCGACCAGTTTGTTCATGCCCACCAGTTCTTTCAAACGATCGGCCAACTCCACCTTGATGGTTTCCACCGCTGCCAACACGCGATCACGCGGCGTGACGTAGTGGCTGGATGGGTAAATGGTGAAGCGCGGAATCTT
The DNA here is from genome assembly GCA_947374535.1 of Comamonadaceae bacterium. Next base: position 4,084 of record CANCCJ010000182.1, read on the forward strand.
TTGGCGAATGCGGCCCGTGAGTGGGTCAAACAGTTGCAGGCTATCAATTTCGTCATCGAACAACTCGATGCGAATGGCCAACTCGGAGTGTTCTGCAGGGAACACATCAATCGTGTCACCGCGCACACGGAATTTGCCGCGTGAAAAATCTTGGTCGTTGCGCTCGTACTGCATGCGCACCAGCTGGGCGATGGCATCGCGCTGGCCCACTTTGTCGCCAGCACGCAGCGTCATGATCATCTGGTGGTAACTCTCGGGCTCACCGATACCGTAGATGGCCGACACCGTGGCCACCACGATCACATCGCGACGCTCCAAGATGCTCTTTGTACAGCTCAAGCGCATTTGCTCGATGTGCTCGTTGATGGCGCTGTCTTTCTCGATAAACAAATCACGCTGCGGCACATAGGCCTCGGGCTGGTAGTAGTCGTAGTAACTGACGAAATACTCCACCGCGTTGTTGGGGAAAAACTCACGAAACTCGCTGTAGAGCTGCGCGGCCAGGGTTTTGTTGGGCGCAAAAATAATGGCGGGCCGTCCCAACTGGGCGATCACGTTGGCCATGGTGAAGGTTTTGCCCGAGCCCGTCACACCCAGCAAGGTTTGGAACACCTCGCCGTCGTTCACGCCTTCGACCAACTGGGCAATGGCCGTGGGCTGATCGCCCGCAGGCGGGTACGGCTGAAACAGCTCAAACGGCGAACCGGGGTAGCTGACCATCGTGCCTTTTGGCACGTCCGTGGCTGCGCCGGCCTCGGGGGCAGGCGTTACGTCAGGAAGTGTTTCTGCGATTTCAGACATGGTGGTCAAAACTGTATGACTTGAAAAAAATGTGGGACTTAAAAAACACTGCGGGTTGACCCTTAAAATTCAGGCCGAACGTGCAAGCCTACCGCAGACTTCACTTGTTTACCTAACCTCCCCTCTTTATCCGTGATCAAGGACTGACGATGTCAATGTTTACCGCTGTCGAAATGGCACCCCGCGACC
>CANCCJ010000183.1 GCA_947374535.1 Comamonadaceae bacterium
AGGCGGCCTCGCTCACGTCCAGCTTGGCGGCCAAGAGCGCGGTGGTGATGCGCTCGGTGCCAGGCTGCTCCAACATGCCCGCCAGCGTTTGCAAAATTTGCTCACGACGTTGACCCGGCTTCATGCGCTGGCGCAACTTGGGTGGCTCACGCTCAAGAGCGGCGTCATCAGGCTGGGCGTTGTCGGACATGGCGTTGAAGATAAGTTAGTGCGAACGAATCATGGTTCCAAAGGCTTGTTCGGTCAAGACTTCCAAAAGCATGGCGTGGGGCACGCGGCCATCAATGATGTGCACTGCATTCACGCCGCTCTTGGCCGCGTCCAGCGCACCCGCAATCTTAGGAATCATGCCGCCGCTGATGGTGCCGTCGGCAATCAGCTCGTCAATGCGACGGGGGGTCAGCTCGGTCAGCAATTCACCTTGTTGGTCAAGCACACCGCGGATGTTGGTGAGCATCAAGAGCTTTTCAGCGCTCAGCACTGTGGCCAGCTTGGCCGCTACCACGTCCGCGTTGATGTTGTAGCTTTCGTTGTTTTCACCAAAACCAATGGGGCTGACCACGGGAATGAAAGCGTCGTCTTGCAAGGCTTTGACCACGCTGGGGTCAATGCTGACGATGTCGCCCACTTGGCCCACATCGTATTCTTTGCTGGGGTCTTTGCTGTCGTGCACGGTGAGCTTCTTGGCGCGGATCATGGCGCCATCGCGACCGGTCAAGCCCACGGCTTTACCACCCGCTTGATTGATCAGGCCCACGATGTCTTGCTGCACTTCGCCGCCCAACACCCACTCCACCACTTCCATGGTTTCGGCGTCGGTCACACGCATGCCCTCAATGAACTCGCCTTTCTTGCCTAAGCGTTGTAGCAAGCCTTCAATTTGCGGGCCACCGCCGTGCACCACCACGGGGTTCATGCCCACGAGCTTGAGCAGCACCACGTCTTCGGCAAAGGCTTTTTGCAGTGCAGGGTCGGTCATGGCGTTGCCGCCGTATTTGATGACCAAGGTTTTGCCGTGAAACTTGCGGATGTAGGGCAGTGCCTGGGCCAGAATATCGGCGGGGGACAAATCGCTCATCGGAAGAACTCCTCGTGAATTACTCGGCGTGATCAACAGCAGGGGAAGGTGCGGCGCTTGGCGTCACCTGTGGGCCCAGCACCAAATCGCGCACCATTTCACGCAGCAGTTTTTTCTCTTGGAAACTCAAAGCGCGTTCAAGCACACGGCGCACACCCAAGAGCAGCTGGCGGTCCACTTCTTGTGGAATGCCGCGTGTGTTTTGCAACTCTTCGCGCAGTTCTTCACGCAGGTCTTCGGGCTCATCGGCCCACCAGGTGTTGATGACGGTGTTGAGTTGCTCGCGCAATTGCTCGGGGTCTATGGCGGGCACAGCGTGCATAGAGCTGGCATGGCGTGAGCCCCCTTCGCGCAAAGCTTGCGCGCCCAGCACCACCCGCTGGTCTGCTTGCGACAACAAGCGCGCCCAACCTGGGTCTTCGCGGTTGAGTTGCATCATGTTGCGCGAGGCTTCGTCGGCCAACAAGTGCACAGACACGCCGTGCAACTGGGCTTCGTCAATCAGACTGATGAGTCGTTCGTCATCGCTGCCCACCAGCAGGTGGTCGCAGGCGCCGCGCTCGGCCAAGCGTTTGAGGTCAGCGCCCAAGGTGCGCAGCATGGACAAGCCACCATCTTGGCTGTGCGGCAACACGGCACGGCTGATTTGCGCCCCCACGACATGTTCGTCTGGCGTGTCGCAATACCAATAAATTCGACGTAGATTCAGCTCCAAACCGTTGTGAGCCAAGGCGTTGCTGAGCAAAGCGTGCAACTGCGGGCGCACCTGGTCTTGTGCGGTGTCGGTTTGGCCTTGTAGCCACGCCAAAAAACGAGCATCAATGAGGGCAATACAAGATTCAGCGCCTGCGTGCGCTGCAGCATGAGAAGAATGTGTGCGTTTCATGAAAGTACTAAAAGGTAAGAAGATAGAAAACAGCTTCTGCGCGTGCTAACTGTGCCCGCCCACAAGCTGCATTTATTTTAGGGCGGAGACCGCATGTGTGCGAGGGATAATCACAAAACTTCTAAAAATTGCAAAGATGAAACATCCCATTTTGATTACTGGCGGAACGGGCTTTATTGGCTCGCACACCGTGGTCGCCTTTGCCGAGGCAGGCCAACCCGTGGTCATTTTGGATAATTTATGCAATTCCAGCCCCAAAGTACTGGACCGCTTGGCCAAACTCAACGCCAACCCCATTGAATTTGTGCAAGCTGACATCCGCGATGCGCAAGCGCTAGACGCACTGTTTGCACGTTATTCCTTTGCAGGCGTCATCCACTTTGCTGGCCTCAAGGCTGTGGGCGAATCGGTGGCTCAGCCCCTGCGCTACCTAGAAAACAACGTCAGCGGCACCCTCAACCTGTTGCAAGCCATGGACCGCGCCAACGTGCGACGCCTTGTGTTTAGCTCGTCGGCCACCGTGTATGGCAACCCCGTGCGCATGCCCATTCCTGAAACGGCCGCACTCAGTGCCACCAACCCTTATGGCCGCACCAAGCTGATGTGCGAAGACGCGCTGCGCGAGCTGCATGCGGCTGACCCGCGCTGGCACATCGCCATCTTGCGCTACTTCAACCCTGTGGGCGCACATGAAAGCGGCCTGCTGGGTGAATCCCCCAACGGCATTCCCAACAACCTGATGCCCTACATCACCCAAGTGGCCTTGGGGCAGCGCGCGTGTTTGCAAATATTTGGCAACGATTACGACACCCCCGACGGCACGGGCGTGCGGGACTACCTGCATGTGTGTGATTTAGCCGCTGGCCATTTAGCCGCCCTACGCGCCTTGCACGAGCCCCAGCTCTTGACCGTCAACCTTGGCACAGGCCGTGGCGTGAGCGTGCAAGACATGGTGAACACCTTTGCCCGCGTCAATGGCGTGCCCATCCCTCAAAAGGTGATGCCTCGTCGTGCAGGGGATGTGGCGGTTTCGCTGGCAGACCCTCGCCAAGCCAAAGCACTGTTGAACTGGGAAACCCAATTTGATTTAGAACGCATGTGTGCAGACGCATGGCGCTGGCAATCCATGAATCCACAAGGCTTTGACACACCGTTATGAAAAACCAAGACGACGGCACGCTGTCCCTGTTTGACGACTTTCCGCCTGCACCGCCCCCTGTTGCGGCCCCCAAAAAACCGCGCGCCAAACGCAAAACGGTCACAACCAAGGTCGAGCCCAGCGCACAGCCGGCGGTCGAAGAAGCCCCCACCGTCGAACCCGAGGCAGAGTCAGGTGTTCATGTTGAAACCACGCTGCATTTGGCAGGCTTGGTCGAACCCCAACGCCGCCGCAACAGCCCATGGGCCCGCCTCAGTCTTGACGCATTGCAAGCGGCTCCTCAAGTGCCGCATGTGATGCTGGTCATCACCAAAGGCGAAGCGGGTGGCGCGCAATCACACGTCTTGGCGCTGTGCCAGGCTTTACAACAACGCGTGCGGTTCACCGTGGTGATTGGCGGACCGGTTGAGGCCTCTGTCCTGGGCCGAGCGCTGAGTGCGCTGGGCATCACCGTGTGCCCCCTGCCTGACATGGTGGAATCGCTCAACCCGCTCAAACTCTGGCCTGTTGTGCAACAGCTCGCAGTCTTGATCGATGCGCACAAGCCCGACATCGTGCACGGCCACAGCGCAATTGCCGGCGTGGTGGCACGCGTCGCGGGCCATCGCACCCATGTGCCCGTGGTCTACACCGTGCACGGCTTTGGCTTCAAACCCGAAGTGCCATTGGTGCGCCGCACCGCCGCGGCCCTTGCGGAACGTCTGTTGGCACACTGGACGGCACACATGATTTGCGTGTCGAAATACGAACGCGAACTGGCCTACGATTTACCCATTGCACCCGAGCGCGTGCACATCATTGCCAACGGCATTGCACGCTTGCCCGCACCTGAAGCCGCAACGCACGTTGAAGACAGCGACCTCGACACAACAGAGCTCGCCCACAACCCATCGACCTTGCCACGCCTCATCATGGTGGCGCGCATGAAAGGGCCCAAACGCCATGACCTGCTGCTGCAGGCCTTGGCCAAAGTCCGCAACGCCTTGAACCACGAACTGCCGGTCACCTTCGCTGGCGATGGGCCATTGCATGCCGAACTACAAGGACAAGCCAAAGCACTGAACCTCAAAAACATCCATTGGGCCGGCGATGTGACCGATGTGCCTGCCCTGCTCACGCAACATGAGGTGTTTGTGCTGCTGTCAGACCACGAAGGCATGCCCATCACGGTACTCGAAGCCATGCGCGCCGGCCTGTGTGTACTCGCCAGCGATCTGCCGGGCATCCGCGAACAAATCAGCAACAACCAAGAGGGCTTGTTGGTTGCCAACACACCCGAAGCTGTGGCCGACCAACTGCTGCGCTTGGTGCGCGAGCCGCATTTACGCAAGCGCTTGGGCCGTGCGGCGCAACAAAGTTTTGAAAGCACATTTGCGGCCGAACCCATGGCCGAGCGTGTGTTGCAGGTCTATGACCAGTGCACACACGAGACCGCGGTGGTCCATCAAGCCGCCGATGAAGCCAGAAGCACGCACAGCGCTGGCCTAGTGTCCGCATCGGTACGCCGCCGCGATGCCTTGCAAAGCTGGGCCTTGTGGGGCGCCTGGATGCTGGTGCCCAGCCTGATGGCGGCCCAGCTGTTGGAAGATGCAGGCCTCATGACTTACCAGTTTGGCGAAACGCTGTGGTGGTGCGTGCTGCCCTATGCCGTGGCCACACAGTTGCTCATGCGCGCCTCACACCTGCCCGTGGCAGAACGCAGTGGGGTACTTTGGGTCTCTACCACGGCCCCGTTTGTGTTCATGCCTTTGGGCTTTGCATTGCTACAGCAACCGTATTCACGCGCGGCGGTGGTGTGGGCCTATGCCGCCACCACGCTGTGGCTGTGGTGGGGCTACCACCGTCACGTCAAACACCGGGCCTTGCGGTT
>CANCCJ010000184.1 GCA_947374535.1 Comamonadaceae bacterium
CTTCCGCATCGCTAAACAAGCGGTGATGAAGGCCGGTCAATATGCTTACCGCGATCGCCGCACTAAAAAGCGCGTGTTCCGTCAGCTGTGGATCGCTCGTATCAATGCTGCCGCACGTCAATGTGGTCTGACTTACAGCCAATTCGCCAACGGCCTGAAAAAGGCAGCGATCGAAATCGACCGCAAGATGTTGGCCGACTTGGCCGTTCACGACATGGCTGCTTTCACCAGCATCGTGAATCAAGTCAAAGCCAAATTGGCTGCTTGATAGTCAAGGGTTAACCACCCACGAGTAAAGGGGTTGGGGCTACGCAGCTTCAATCCCTTTTTTGTTTTCTCCGCTCCCCAAATTTTTCAATGAAATAACTTTCATGATGCGGGGAAAATTGGAATCATCAAAGTTATGAACGAGTTGGATTCTCTGGTCGCCAGTGCCCAGGCCCTGTTTGCGCAAAGCACCACACCGGCTGATCTTGAAAACGCCAAAGCCCAGTTCTTGGGCAAGTCAGGCCGCATCACCGAGATGATGAAGGGCATGGCCGCATTGAGCGTCGAAGAAAAGAAATCGACCGGTGCTGCCATCAACGTGGCCAAGCAAGCGATTGAAGCCGCGCTCACGGCACGCCGCCAAGCCTTGGCCGATGCCGAGCTCGAGACCCAACTCAAAGCCGAAGCCTTGGATGTGACCTTGCCTGGACGTGCGCGCATGGCCGGCGGTTTACACCCCGTGACCATCACGCTCGAACGTGTCGAAGCCATCTTTGGTTCGATGGGGTTTGAAGTGGCCCAAGGCCCAGAGATCGAAACCGACTGGTTCAACTTCACCGCGCTCAACACGCCTGAAGACCATCCCGCACGCTCCATGCACGACACCTTCTATGTGGAAGGTGGCAGTGCCGATGCGCCCAACTTGTTGCGCACCCACACCAGCCCCATGCAAGTGCGTCACGCCGTGCAACATGTCAAGCGCTACCAAGCGCGCTTGGATGCCGGTCAAGGCATGCCCGAAATTCGCGTCATCGCACCCGGTCGCACCTACCGTGTGGACAGCGATGCCACGCACTCGCCCATGTTTCACCAATGCGAAGGCTTGTGGATTGGCGAGAACGTGAGCTTCAAAGACCTCAAAGTGGTCATCACCGATTTCTGTCGCACGTATTTTGAGAGCGACGACTTGGTGCTGCGCTTCCGTCCTAGCTTCTTCCCATTCACAGAGCCCAGCGCAGAGATTGACATCCAATTCCAAAGCGGCGCTTTGGCGGGCCGGTGGCTCGAAGTGGGTGGCTCCGGCCAAGTGCACCCGAACGTGGTGCGCAATATGGGCCTCGACCCTGAGCGTTTCATTGGCTTTGCCTTTGGCATGGGCATGGACCGTTTCACCATGCTGCGTTATGGCGTGAACGACTTGCGCTTGTTCTTCGATGGCGACATTCGCTTCTTGAGCCAATTCCAATAACGACACGCACACACGAGATTCATCATGCAATTCCCCGAATCCTGGTTGCGCGAATTCTGCAACCCCTCAATCACCACCCAAGAGCTGGCCGACACCTTGACCATGGCCGGTTTGGAAGTGGAGGAACTCCAACCCATCGCCCCGCCTTTCACAGGCATCGTCGTCGGTGAAATCAAAGAAGCCGTGCAGCACCCCGACGCTGACCGCTTGCGCATTTGCCAAGTGGACGTGGGGCAGGGCGCGTTGCTCAACATCGTCTGTGGCGCACCCAATGCACGCGTGGGCATCAAAATCCCATGCGCCACCGTGGGCGCAGAGTTACCACCCGGTGAAGACGGCAAACCTTTCAAAATCAAAGTAGGCAAGCTGCGTGGCGTGGAAAGCCAAGGCATGTTGTGCTCGGCCAAAGAACTCAAAATTGCGGACGACAACGGTGGCTTGCTGGAGTTGCCAGCCGATGCGCCCTTGGGGCAAAACATCCGCGACTACCTGAACCTCGACGACACCTTGATGACGTTGAAACTCACGCCCAACTTGGCGCATTGTTTGAGCGTGTATGGCATTGCCCGCGAAGTGTCCGCCCTCACTGGCGCACCGTTGAAAGCGCCTACTTTCCCAGCCGTCGCCGCGACCAACCCAGACACCTTGGCCGTGAAAATCAGCGCGCCCGATTTGTGTGGCCGCTTCTCTGGCCGCGTGGTGCGTGGTGTGAACACCCAAGCGCAAACACCCGCATGGATGGTGAACCACTTGGCCCGTTGCGGTCAACGCAGCGTGAGCCCTTTGGTAGACATCTCTAACTATGTGATGTTCGAGTTGGGTCGTCCCTCGCACATCTTCGACCTCGACAAAATTCAAGGTGGCTTGGAGGTGCGTTGGGGCAAAGCGGGTGAGCAGCTCAAGCTCTTGAATGGCAACACCGTCACCGTGGACGACAAAGTGGGCGTCATCGCGGATGCACATCAAGTCGAGTCCCTTGCGGGCATCATGGGCGGCGACGCCACCGCCGTGAGCGACGACACGCAAAATATTTACATCGAAGCCGCCTTCTGGTGGCCGTCAGCCATCGCAGGCCGTTCGCGTCGCTTCAACTTCAGCACCGATGCCGGCCACCGCTTTGAGCGTGGTGTCGACCCCGAGTTGACCGTGGAGCACATCGAGCGCATCACCCAGTTGGTGATCGACATTTGTGGCACACCCAACACCACCGTGGGGCCTATTGACGACCAGCGCGTGAACATGCCAGTAGCCAAGCCTGTCACCTTGCGCGTGGCGCGCGCTGAAAAAGTCATTGGCATGCCACTGACACAACAACGTGTGGCGGATGCTTTGCGTGGTTTGGGTTTGCCGGTCACAGAGGGAGAGGGCACTGTCACCGTGCAACCCCCATCCTTCCGCTTCGATTTGCAAATCGAAGAAGACCTGATCGAAGAAGTGGCACGCATGGTGGGTTACAACAACTTGCCGACCACGCCACCTTTGGCACCCATCACCGCCAGCGTGTGCCAAGAAGCGCAGCGTAGCCCACACGCCTTGCGCCATCAGTTGGCGGCTTTGGGTTACCAAGAAACTATCAACTACAGCTTTGTGGATGAGCGCTGGGAGCACGAGTTGGCAGGCAATGCCAACCCCATCAAGCTGCTCAACCCCATCGCCAGCCAAATGAGCGTGATGCGCTCCACCTTGTTGGGCTCTTTGCTCAATGTGGTGAAGTTCAACGTGGACCGCAAAGCCTCACGCGTGCGCGTGTTTGAATTGGGCCGCGTGTTCCACAAAGACGCATCGGTGCAAAACACAGACACCACCGTGCAAGGCTTTGACCAACCCATGCATGTCGCAGGCATTGCCTTTGGCAGCGCTGCGCCTTTGCAGTGGGGCACCAAAGAACAAGCGGCCGACTTCTTTGATGTGAAAGCAGATGTGGAAGCCTTGTTGGCGCCTGCCGTGCCTCAGTTTGAAGCGGCTGAGCATCCCGCTATGCACCCAGGCCGTTGCGCCAAGGTCTTGGTCAATGGCCAAGCTGTGGGTCATGTGGGTGAGTTACACCCCCGCTGGCGTCAAAGCTGGGAGCTGACCCAAGCGCCTGTGATGTTCGAGCTTTCACTCGACGCCGTGTTGCATCGTGATGTGCCTAAGTCCGCCGGTGTAGCCAAGTTCCCGAACGTCGAGCGCGACATTGCTGTGATCGTCAAAGACAGCGTCACGCACGCTCAATTAATGGCTGCCGTACACGCCGCCAAAACACAAGGTTTGCTGCGCAATGCCGTGTTGTTTGACGTGTACCGCCCCAAGGCTGAAAGTGCGGCCATGGCGATGGACGAAAAGAGTTTGGCAGTGCGCCTCACGCTCAACAGCGACGAGGCCACCTTGAACGAAGCCCAAATCGAAGGCGTGGTGCAAGCTGTGCTGGCTGAGCTGGCGAACCAAGTGTCTGCGCGTTTGCGCGCTTGATGTTCACACCTGAATAAGAGAACCGTATGGAACTTTCTTTTGAGAGCCTAGAAACGCCCGCGTTGACCAAAGCCCAGTTGGCTGATTTGTTGTTTGAACAAATCGGTTTGAACAAGCGGGAGTCCAAGGACATGATTGATGCCTTCTTTGACCTCATCGCGCAAAGCTTGGTCGATGGCACAGATGTGAAAATTTCGAGCTTCGGTAATTTTCAAATCCGCACCAAAGCCCCTCGACCAGGTCGCAACCCACGCACAGGCGAGGCCATTCCGATAGAGGCCCGACGTGCAGTGACTTTTCATGCGAGTCACAAATTGAAAGAGCAAATACAGGGCGTCAGTAATCCCAAAGTTGACGCTTGATTGAAAAAGAGGCCGCCAAGGCCTCTTTTTTTTATCAAAACAGGCAAGTCATGTGATTCGAGGCCTATCTTCGTGTAACCTCTGCGCTCCCATTCACAAGCTACTGATTTTCATGGAGAAATCCCTCCCCCCCATTCCAGCGAAGCGCTACTTCACCATCGGTGAAGTGAGCGAGTTGTGCGGCGTCAAGCCGCATGTGCTGCGCTATTGGGAGCAGGAGTTCACGCAGCTGCGTCCGATGAAGCGTCGTGGCAATCGCCGCTATTACCAACGCCATGAAGTGTTGATGATTCGCCGCATTCGCGACCTCTTGTATGACCAAGGGTTCACCATCACAGGCGCGCGCAACAAGCTGCAAGAGTTGGTGCAATTTGAGCGTGAACGCCGTCGGGTTGGCGGTGAATTGATTGATGTGGATTTGCCGGATGACGATGGCTTTGAAGATGACTTGGATTCAGACATCGCCGATGCGCACGAATTGCCGCCACTCGCGTTAAGCAGCAATGACGAAGCGCTGCAAACCTTGCGCAAAGAGCTCACACAAATTCGCGACCTGCTCTCTGAGCTGCATTGAGTGGCGTTATAATTTAAACCTGATTCGGTGTGTGGCGCAGCCTGGTAGCGCACTTGCATGGGGTGCAAGGGGTCGAAGGTTCGAATCCTTTCACACCGACCAA
>CANCCJ010000185.1 GCA_947374535.1 Comamonadaceae bacterium
AGAGCCCAGTAAGGTTCGTTGCCAACACATGCAAGGCGCAGGTTGTTATGGTCACAACATGGCCGACGACGCCGCAGCAGATGCCGCCTTGCTCGCCATGGCCGTGCCCGGTCAACCCGTGCGGTTGCAATACACACGCGAGCAAGAGCACAAATGGGAGCCCTATGGCTCGGCCATGGTGATTCAAACCAAAGCGGGTGTCGATGCGGCAGGCAATGTGCTGGATTGGGATTTACAAATTTGGTCCACCCCCCATGGGACACGACCTGGTGGCGAACCAGGCAATCTGGTCTCGGCTCGCTATCTAGAAAAACCATTTGCACAACCTACACCCACCAACGGTGGACCGCCTAACTATGCCGCTGATCGCAACGGCATCGCCTTGTATGACTTTGCAGGACACCAGGTGCTGACGCACTTCATCACCGACATGCCGGTGCGTGTGTCCTCGACCCGAGGCTTGGGTGCCTATGCCAATGTGTTTGCCATTGAATCCTTCATGGATGAATTGGCGTTAGCCGCTAACGTAGACCCGCTCACTTACCGCTTGCGCTTTTTAAAAGACGAACGCGCACGCGATGTGTTGCAAAAAGCAGCAGATAAGTTTGGCTGGAACAGTTGGAAGAAAACACCCAATCGCGGACGGGGCATTGGCTTTGCGCGTTACAAAAACATTGCAGGCTACTGTGCCGTGGCCATGGAGGTAGAAGTCAATCCACGCAATGGCCGTATTCGGGTCATCAGGGCTGTGGCTGCTGCGGATTCGGGGCATATCGTCAACCCCGATGGCGTGAGCAATCAAATTGAAGGCGGACTGATTCAATCTCTCAGTTGGTCCCTCAAAGAAGAGGTGAAGTTTGACGACACGCAAATTTTGTCCACCGACTGGAGCAGTTACCCCATCCTCACCTTCTCAGAAATTCCACCCGTGGATGTGGTGCTGGTCAATCGTCCAGGCACGCCTTTCTTGGGTACAGGCGAAGCATCGCAAGGGCCAACCAGCGCGGCACTGGCCAACGCGGTGTTTGACGCAACCGGCGTGCGCTTTCGTCGACTCCCCCTCACACCCGAACGTGTCAAACAAGGCTTAGATAAAAAAGGGACCGCATGAAGCTACTGAAAATCCTAGGCCTACTCGCCTTATGCGTGGCTGCTTGGCCCAGCATGGCACAAACCAACACGAGCCGCGACTATCCCAATCACCCCATCAAAATGGTCATCCCCTACGCTGCGGGCGGGCCCATGGATTTCATTGGCCGCACGCTTGGCCCACGTTTGGCGCAGAGTTTGGGCCAACCCTTGGTGATTGACAACCGCGCCGGTGCGGGTGGTGCGATTGGAACCGATGTCGTTGCCAAATCTGCACCCGATGGCTACACACTGCTCAATACCTCGTCTAGCCATGCCAGCTTGCCTGTGGTGTCAGCCAGTCTGCCTTATGACCCCATCAAAGATTTCACGCCCATCACCCTGGTGGCTAACAGCGTAGGCTTTGTGGTGGCGGCCCGTCCTGACTTGCCGGTGAAAAACCTGAAAGAGTTGCTCGCAGACGCCAAAGCCAATCCGGGCAAGTACACGTTTGGCTCTGGTGGTGTCGGCAATGTGATGCACTTTGCAGGCGAGTTCTTAAGTACCAGCGCCGATGTGAAGATGACCCATGTGCCGTTCAAAGGGGTGAGTCAATCGCTCAACGATTTGGTGGCAGGTCGTATCGACTTTGTCATTGGCGCCCCCACCGCCGTGCTGCCCTTGGTCAAAGCGGGCAAGCTCAAAGCCTTGGCCATCACAGCTCGCAAACGCTGGAGTGAATTGCCAGACGTGCCCACCATCGACGAAGCGGCAGTGAAGGGCTTTGTCTACACACCTTGGTATGGTTTTTGGTTCCCTGCAGGTGTGCCCGCCGAGCATGTCACACGCATGCGTAACGAAGTCAACAAACTGCTAGAAGACCCGGACATCAAACGCGCGTTTGCAGAACAAGGGTTTGCCACGGTGGGCTCAAGCTCTGCGGAGTTCAGCAAAGTCATCGTCGACGAAATTGCCATGAATAAAAAGTTGGCAACCCGCGTGGACTTCACGCAATAAAAATTCCATCAGGAGGTTTTGATGTTTCACACCACGTCTGACAGTTCTTGCAACCACTGTCAACCCCGTCGCCGTTTTTTAACGGGCTTGCTCACGGCCACCGCCGCCACCGTACTGCCATCGTGCGCCACAAGCTCGAAAAATGCCCCCTTACCTGCCGAAGCCAAACGCGCCTTGGTCGACGTGCATCACCATGTGTGGGCCCCTGCATTTTTGAAAGAACTGGAGTCGCGCAAATTGGCGGAGCCCCCGGCACGCAACTGGTCACTCAACAAAACCATGGACGACATGGCTAAAGCGGGCGTGACCTACACCCTCACCTCGCCCACCACTCCCGCGGCAGGCTTTGGCGATGCAGCCACCATGCGCAGCATGGCACGCATCAGCAACGAATACGGCGCTCAACTCGCGCGCGACTACCCGAACCAGTTTGGCTTCTTCGCAACACTACCCATGTTGGATGTTGACGGAGCCTTAGCCGAGATTGCCTACAGCTGCGATGTACTCAAAGCCAATGGCATTGCCATGCTCACCAGCTACAACGGCAAGTGGTTGGGTGACAAAGCATTTGCGCCCATCATGGATGAAATCAACCGCCGCAAGCTCATCGTCTACACCCACCCTTCCAACACGCAGTGCTGTAACAACTTGCAAGAGGGCGTACCGGGCTCCACCATTGAGTTCGCCACTGACACCACACGCACCATCACCAGTTTGTTGTTCAGTGGCACGGCCACGCGCTGCAAAGACATCAAGTTCATCTTCTCGCATGCGGGCGGCACGATGCCATTTTTGGTTGAACGCCTCGTGATGCTGCCCAAGCTCAATGCCAACTTCGGAAAGATCTTGCCCAGCGACCAAGTGCTGCCAACCCTTCGCAGCTTCTATTACGACACCGCTCAGGCCTCACACCCCGGCGCCTTGCTGTCACTGCTGAATTTGGTCGATGTGTCACAAGTGGTGTTTGGCACGGACTTCCCGTACCGCACCTCACTCGACCATGTCAAAGGCCTCATGGCCATGGGCTTTGACATGAACGACCTCACGGCCATTGAAAGCCGAAACGCACTGCGTATGTTGGGTCGTGCTTGATCACCCACCGTTTGCGGCTCCTATTTCCTGAATGAAAAATAACATGACTTCCAGCTTCAAACCCACAGATACGTTGACCGGCAAAGTTGCCGTCATCACCGGCGGCACAGGCGCTATCGGCTTAGCCAGTGCGCACCGCTTAGCCAAACTCGGGGCTCGCTGTGTGTTGCTTTACAACTCGGAGTCACCCGAAGCCGCAGCGGCCAAAGCGGCGTCCTTGGATGGCGCTGGCCATTTGACGTTCAAAGCGTCTGTGACCGACAGCGTATCGCTCAAAGCGGTGGCCGACCAAGTGGCGGCGCAATGCGGTGTGGTCCACATCCTCATCAACAGCGCGGGCTACACCCAAGCTGTGGCAGCCAATGATTTAGAGGCTTTGACCGATGAACTAATCGACGATATTTTGAAAGTCAACTTTCGGGGTGTGATCGCCACGATTCGCGCCTTCATGCCGTTACTCAAAAAGTCAGAAGATGGTTTGATCATCAACATCTCCTCCATCGCGGGCTTCACAGGCACGGGCAGCAACTTAGCCTATGTGGCGGCCAAAGCCAGCATCGACGTGGTGGGCGATGCGTTGGCCAAAGCCTTTGCACCGTATGTGCGCGTGATTTCTGTGTCGCCAGGCGTGGTGGACTCCACCTTTGTGCCGGGCCGTGGCGCGGACTTTAATGAAAAAGTGGCCACCACCATTCCGCTGCGTCGGATTGGTACTGTTGATGATGTGGCGGCTGTGGTGCAAGCCTGCGCCACCACCATGCGTTACGTCACGGGCACACGCATTGTGGTTGACGGTGGTCGCCACCTCTGATTTGAAAGCAAACCTTGTATGAGCCAAAAAACATTTCTCACTTGTGCGGTCACCGGCAATATCACCACACCCGACCAAACCCCGCATTTACCTGTCACGCCCGCTCAAATTTCGGCTGAATGCTTAGCCGCAGCCGAAGCCGGTGCCGCAGCCGTGCACATCCATGTGCGCGACCCCAAAACTGGCAAACCGTCAATGGATTTAGAGCTCTACCGCGAAGTGTTTGACAACGTGCGTCGCGAAAATCCAGAGCTGATCATCAACCTCACCACAGGCCCCGGCGGTCGCTTCATTCCCAGCGTGGAAGACCCGCGCGTGGCAGCACCTGGCTCAACCTTGGTGCAGCCAGAAAAGCGCGTCGAACATGTGCGCGTGCTCAAACCCGACGTGTGTTCACTCGACCTTAACACCATGAATTCAGGCGGTGATGTGGTGATCAACACGCCACGCAACGTGCGCATCATGGCCAAGATCATGCGCGAAGCCGGCGTGAAACCTGAGCTTGAAATTTTCGATTCTGGCGATATGCATTTGGCACGCGACTTGATCGCAGACGGGACGCTAGACGGTCCCGGTATGTGGACGTTTGTCACCGGGGTGAAGTACGGTTTTTCGCCTTCTCCTGAAACTTTGTTGTACGCCCGTAGCTTGTTGCCTGCAGGCGCGATTTGGTCAGCCTTTGGTATTGGACGATTTGAATTTCCCATCGTTGCACAAGCCTGGTTTGCAGGGGGCCATGTGCGTGTGGGCATGGAAGACAACATCTATTTGGAAAAAGGCGTGCTGGCCAAAAGCAACGCCGAGTTGGTGACCAAAGCGAAACGCATCATCGAAGACTTGGGTGGCGAATTGGCCAACCCACGCGAAGCGCGTGCCATGCTGAA
>CANCCJ010000186.1 GCA_947374535.1 Comamonadaceae bacterium
ACGGTCGGTGGCGGGGCCGTGGTGCTTGGCCATTTACAGCTGGCTGATGGGGTACATATTTCTGCAGCGTCCGTGGTGATGCGATCGATTCGTCAGCCTGGTCAGTACAGCGGCGTGTTCCCCATCGACGACAATGCGTCGTGGGAGAAGAATGCTGCGACATTGCGTCAATTGCATCGCTTGCGCGACCGCATCAAATCTCTTGAATCAGCCTTAGAAAGTCAAAAAAAATGAGCATGGACATCCACCAAATCTTGAAGCAATTGCCACATCGTTATCCATTTTTATTGGTTGACCGTGTGCTCGAGCTTGAAAAAGGTAAAAGCATCAAGGCGCTCAAAAATGTGACCATGAACGAGCCGTTTTTTTCGGGCCACTTTCCTCACCATCCCGTCATGCCCGGTGTTTTGATTTTGGAAGCTTTGGCACAAGCGGCTGCGTTGTTGGCTTTTGACACGCTCGGGGCTGCACCTGATGATAAAACTGTGTATTACTTCGCTGGCATTGATGGCGCACGCTTCAAGCGCCCCGTCGAGCCAGGCGATCAACTTACATTGGAAGTTGAGTTAGACCGCATGAAGGCCGGTATTTTTAAATTTAAGGCGCGCGCCAAAGTCGGTGATGTGGTCGCTACTGAAGCTGAATTGATGTGCACCATGCGCGCGATTGCGTAATCTGACTAGCCAATAGACGCAGACGATGAGCCTCATTCACGCCACCGCCATTGTTGACCCCAAGGCTGAGTTAGACAGCTCAGTGCAGGTGGGGCCTTACACCATCATTGGACCCAACGTGCGCATTGGTGCAGGTACGACCGTTGGGCCACATTGCGTGATCGAAGGTCACACCACGATTGGCAATGACAATCGCATTTTCCAGTTCAACTCGCTTGGCGCGATTCCGCAAGACAAGAAGTACGCAGGTGAACCTTGCGAGTTGGTCATTGGCGACCGCAACACCATTCGCGAGTTTTGTACCTTCAACATTGGCTCCCCAGGCGATGCCGGTATCACCAAAGTTGGCCACGATAACTGGATCATGGCCTATGTACATTTAGCGCATGACTGCGTGGTGGGTAACCACACCATCTTCGCCAACAGCGCGCAGTTGGCGGGCCATGTGCATGTGGGCGACTGGGTGATCTTGGGGGGCTTTACCGTGGTGCACCAGTTTGTGCGTATTGGTGCGCACAGCTTCTCGGCCATGCACTCGCTCTTGTTTGCGGACGTGCCTCCGTTTGTGATGTGCCAAGGCCAACCTGCCGAGCCTCGCTCGATGAACTTTGAAGGCTTGCGCCGCCGTGGGTTCTCTGCCGAGCGCATCAGCGCCGTGAAGGCCATGCACAAGGCCTTGTACCGCGACGACTTGACGCTCGAGCAGGCCAAAGAACGTATCGCCGCTTTGACCCAAGAAAAACCAGAGGCTGCACCGGATGTGGCCATGATGCTGGACTTTCTGAATCACACCTCGCCGCAGCGCGGCATCATTCGCTAAACACCATGGCCGAGGCCCTGTCTTTCTCGCTCGTTGCAGGCGAGGCCTCGGGCGATTTGCTCGCCGGCCTGTTGCTCGGTGGCATGCGCGACAGATGGCCTGACATGCACAGCGCCGGCATTGGCGGCCCGCGTATGGCGGCGCTTGGCTTTGAACCCTGGTGGCCCTACGAAAAACTCGCGGTGCGTGGTTATGTCGAGGTGCTGCGTCACTACCGAGAAATCGTAGGTATTCGCAACCAACTTCGAGAACGTTTGCTGGCCAATCCACCCAGCGCTTTCATTGGTGTGGATGCGCCAGACTTTAACCTCGACTTAGAGCGTGATCTCAAAGCCCAAGGTATTCCTACGATTCACTTTGTTTGTCCCTCAATTTGGGCCTGGCGCGCGGACCGTGTGGCAAAGATTCGCCAAAGCGTGGATCATGTGTTGTGCATTTTTCCGTTCGAAACGGATTTGCTCGCTCAGCACGGCATTGACGCCACGTATGTGGGGCACCCTTTGGCCAAAAACATCCCCGATGTGCCTGACCGCGTGGCAGCACGCACATCCCTTGGTTTGCCGCAAGGCGCGACGGTGGTGGCTTTGTTGCCGGGCAGCCGAAGTTCTGAGATTGAATATTTGGCGCACCGCTTTTTGCAAGCCGCGCAACGCATGGCCCAACAGCAACCGGGCTTGCATTTCGTGCTACCGGCTATGCCTGCTCTGCGTGCACGCATCGAAGCCATTGCGAAAGACGTGGGCGAGGTGCCCAACCTCTTGGTGCTCAATGGCCAATCACATGCAGCATTGGCCGCTTGCGATGTCACGCTGATTGCCAGTGGTACCGCCACATTAGAGGCGGCGCTTTTCAAGCGCCCGATGGTGATTGCCTACAACATGAACTGGCTCAGCTGGCAAATCATGCGCCGCAAAAAACTACAGCCTTGGGTGGGCTTGCCCAACATCCTGTGCCAAGACTTCGTGGTGCCCGAGCTGCTGCAAGACGCGGCCACGCCCGATGCGTTGGCCCACGAGGTGTTGCAATGGTTATCCAGCCCCGCAGCGGTGGCCGCTGTTCAACAACGCTTTGCTGCGCTGCATGACACGCTGCGTCGCGACACTCCCGCACTGGCGACTCATGCGATCGAAAAAGTTCTTGCGCGCTGAACAAGTCGCGCTCATTTGGGATGCCCCAGGCTTGATTGCTGGGGTGGATGAGGCTGGCCGTGGTCCGCTGGCTGGACCTGTGGTGGCTGCTGCCGTTATTTTGGACGACTTGAATCCGATTGCTGGCTTGGCCGACTCCAAAAAACTCACCGCTTTGAAGCGCGAGCGTTTGTACGACGAGATTCGCGCCAAGGCGTTGTGTTGTTCCATCGCCGAAGCGACGGTAGAAGAGATTGACGAGCTCAACATCTTGCAAGCCACCATGTTGGCCATGCGTCGTGCGGTGGAAGGTTTGCGATTGAAGCCCACCAAAGTCTTGGTGGATGGCAATCGTTTGCCTGTGCTCGATGTGTTGGCCGAAGCCATCGTCAAAGGCGATAGCAAAGTGCAAGCCATTTCTGCGGCGTCTATCTTGGCCAAGGTCCACCGTGACCGTTGGTGTCAAGAACTGCATGTGCAGTATCCGCAGTATGGTTTTGATGGCCACAAAGGCTATGGCACTGCAGCGCATTTGAAAGCGCTCAAAGAACACGGTGCCACGCCTTGGCATCGCAAATCCTTCTCGCCCGTAGCCGAGGTTTTGAAATGAACTTGATCACCTCGCGTGACAACCCTTTGGTCAAAGACTTACGTCGTCTGTCGCAAGACAGCACGGTGTATCGCAAACTCGGCCGTGTGTGGCTCGAGGGCGATCACCTTTGTCGTGCCGCGCTCACGCGTGGCGTGAAGCCCGAGCATGCGGTGTTTGCTGAATCGTTATGGGCGACTGCGCCTCGCGAATGGACGCAAGCTGCTGAGCGCAACACTGTGTTGCCCGATGCCTTGTTTGCTGAAATCAGCAGCCTAGAGTCGCCCGCGAAGATGGGTTTTGTGCTGTCTGCGCCAAGCTCCCGAGAGGTGCTGGCGACCATTCCCACAGTGGTACTTGATCGCGTGCAAGATGCGGGCAATGTGGGCTCGATTTTGCGCAGCGCCTCGGCATTTGGCTTCAAGCAAGTGTTGGCCATCAAGGGCTCAGCCGCTTTGTGGTCGCCCAAAGTTTTGCGGGCGGGTATGGGTGCGCATTTTGGGTTGCACCTGGTCGAAGGCTTGAGTTCAGAAGATTTGAATGCGTTAGACATGCCTTGGGTGGCCACGAGCTCACACCAAGGGCCGTTTTTGCATACTTTGCTCGTTGATTCCAAACTGCCCATGCCTTGCGCGTGGCTGATGGGTCATGAAGGGCAGGGGGTGTCACCTGCTTTGGCCGAGCGCGCCGCGCTACATGTGCGCATTGCCCAGCCGGGCGGCGAGGAGTCGCTCAATGTAGCCTCGGCTGCTGCGATTTGCTTACACGCCAGCGCCACCTGTCATTTGGCTTAAATCACCAGCGTTCATTCGGGAAAACCAGTGCCTCGGATATAATGAGAGGCTTTCCCGCATCAACCTGTACGTCCCAGCCAAAACTAGGCCAATTCCTCGAACAAAGCAGCCAAAGAGAAGACATTCTCTTGTGAGCGCTGAGGCGTACCCGAACTATTCCGGAGAACCCAGTGCTTTTGTCTCTTCAGGGAACCTTCCCGCCCGCCATCTTGGCGCTCGCAGACGGCACGGTCTTTATCGGCAACTCGATCGGAGCCTCTGGCTCTACCGTCGGCGAAGTGGTGTTCAACACCTCACTCACCGGCTATCAGGAAATCCTCACGGACCCCAGCTACTGCCAGCAGATCGTCACCTTGACGTACCCGCACATCGGTAACTATGGCGTCAACGTCGAGGACATCGAAGCTGACAAAGTCCATGCTGCTGGCTTGATCATCAAAGACTTGCCTTTGGTCGCAAGCAACTTCCGCTCTAGCCAAACCTTGTCGGCCTATTTGGCTGATGCAGGCACAGTGGCTATTGCCAACATTGATACCCGTCAACTCACACGTATTTTGCGCACCAAGGGCGCGCAAAACGGTGCCATCGTGGGTTTGGCCAAGGGCCAAGAAGTCACGCAAGCTTTGATTGGCCAAGCCGTGGCCGCAGCCAAAGGTGCGCCTAACATGGCCGGTCTCGATTTGGCTCAGAAAGTGACTGTTTCCAAGTCGTATGAGTGGACTCAAACCGAGTGGACATTGGGCGAAGGCTACGGCAACTTGACCGCGCCTAAGTTCCATGTGGTGGCCTATGACTTCGGCGTGAA
>CANCCJ010000187.1 GCA_947374535.1 Comamonadaceae bacterium
TATACCAAGCACGCGGCCGCTTGGACACAGGGTGTGGCTGATCAAGCGTGAGTTGCAGAGAGTCTCCGTGCTGATTCACGTCATGCTTTCATTCGAAGGAGTGCGATGTCATTGGTGTTGAGCGTGAGGATCAAGGACTCCCTAGCCAAATCCGTGTGCGTCTCTGACAATCTAGCCGCCAAATCAGCGTTGCCATCATGGATGGCTTTGACGATGGCTGCGTGTTCCTCCCAGATCCCGCTTCGCCCCAGCTGATGCTGATGAACAGCGCCCATCACCCTGCGCAGGTGTATCCAATGAAGCATGGCAGTTTCGATGATGAACGGGTTGCCAGACGCCTCGTAAATGGCCTTGTGAAAAGCCGTGTCGGCTTCAATCAAGGCATTCACATCGTGACCCGCAGCAGCGTCGCGACCTGCCTCAATCAAAGACAAGGGAATTTTTGCTTTTCTCACGGAGGCAAGGCGTGCAGCCAAAGCGTCTAACGAACCCCGCACTTGATAAAGGTGCCCAATACGAATCGGATCTAGTTGCGTGACCACCAAGCCGCGCCCTGGCGCCTCTTCTAGCAAGCCATCTTTTTTCAGCAAACGCAGAGCCTGCAAAACTGGCGACCGAGAAACATTGAGCTTTTCGGCTAAATCCTCTTGCGTGATGCGCTCACCGGGCGCTAGCACGCCCGCGCTGATGGCATCCAACAGAGATTTATAAACTTCGTCAACGTAATCGGTACGGTTGGGGATCTTCGCCAAACTCATTCAGAACTCCATGTTTTCATAAGTGCTGAGCCTAACGGATTTTCTAAGCGAAAAGCTCAGGTAAACATATCGGGTTGTGTTGCCACCAAGTGGTCGTAAATAGGCTGAAAATGCAACCAACCGATGTACTCAGAACCCACGTGTTCTCGGCTGTAGCGTGCACGCTCTGGTGACACGAGCACGGGTTGATGACCCGACGCCTCCACCAACATTTGCTGACGGCAACAGCGCTCAAGCGCAATGAACCAAAACGCAGCGGCCTCAATGCTGTGGCGGCTGGCTGTCAGTAAGCCATGGTTTTGGTGAATGGCAGCCTTCACACCTTTGAACCAATCGCAAACAGCCAAGCCTGCCTTCTCCTCGACTGCCACTTGACCCGCTTCATCTTTGATGACGATGTGGTCTTCAAAAAAAGCGGCAGCATCTTGAGAGATGGGCTCAAGCGGTCGGCCCAAGGCAGCAAATGCAGTGCCATAAACCGTGTGCGCATGACACATGGAAATGATGTCTGGATGGGCTTCATGCACCGCTGCGTGCAACACAAATCCCGCCCGGTTGATGGCGTGCTTGCCCTCAACCACTTGCCCCTTGTGGTCTGCCAAGATCAGATTAGACACCTTGACTTGTGCAAAGTGCACGCACATGGGGTTGGTCCAATACAGCTCTGGGTGCTCAGGATCTCGGATGGTGAGATGGCCGGCAAAACCGTAATCAAACCCTTCCAAAGCAAAGGCGCGGCATGCGGCCACCAAGCGCTGCTTACGGTGCAAACGTTCGGCCTCGAAATTGTCAAACTGCTGAATCTCTGGGTAGATCAATCCAGTCTGCGTGGGATCGTAAATTGATTTTTTGTGGCCACTCAACTGAGGTATTTTCACTTTATCCAACATAGCTGTCTCCTGATAAAAATTACAAATTCAAAGACAAGGTTTTGCCCTTGGCGCGTGACACACACACCGTGAGGCAATGCGTTTTTTCCTCGTCGTTCAAGATGAAATCACGGTGATCCACCTCACCCGCCACATAGTCAACCTTACAAGCACCACACAAGCCCGACAAACATGAGGTGGATACGCGTCGGCCCGTCAGCTCAATGGCACGCACAATGGTTTGGTCGGGTCCCACTTGAATGACCTCACCGCTCTTGACCAAATGGACCTCAAAAGCGCCATCAGGCAAATCGAGCGGTTTTGTTTCAGGTGCTCTGAAATGTTCGCAATGCACTGCATCTTTGGGCCAATGGGCACTGGCCGCAGCACATGCGCTCATGAAACCCGCTGGACCACAGTAATACACATGCGTGTCAGACTCAGCAAGTTTTAGCAACCCTGCGATGTCCAAACCCATGCCGGGTTCACCGCCGTCAAAATGCAAGTGCAAGTGTCCTTGGGGCACAACTTCTTGCAGCTCTTTCATGAAAGCCACATGGCTAGTGCTACGTGCACAGTAGTGAAGCTCAAATGAAGCCCCTGCATCGTTGAGTGCATGTGCCATAGATTTCAAAGGTGTGATGCCAATGCCGCCTGCAATCAAAATCGAATGCTTGGCTTCGCTTGCCATGGGAAACGCGTTACGCGCAACCTCGACCTCCAATAGATCACCCACACGCACCTTGTTGTGCATGGCTGAGGAGCCGCCTCGGCTTTTAGGCTCTAGCAATACACCCAGTAACCAATGGCTGGTGTCCTTGGGGTCACCCGCCAGTGAATACGAACGCAGAATGTCGCCGGGCAAATGCAAGTCCACATGCGCACCAGCTTCAAAGGGCTCAAGTGCATGGCCCTCGGGATCCACCAGTTCGTAGGAACAAATGCCTTGAGCTTGCCAACGAATGGCCTGCACCCTCAGCTGTTTTGTCTCGGTCTTGGCACTCATGCGTGACGCTTGGCAAGCACGTCTTGTTGCAATGCTTCCATTTTGGTTTTCACAAAATCTGTACGTTCTTGACCCTTGAGCTTGTCAGCCTCCGTGATGATGCCCACGACCTGCTTGGCCAGATAGCGGCGTAGCGTGACCTCTTCTTCTGTGGTGCGTCCCACAGGCAAGTCAAACACATTGCCTGAGCAATAGCTGTTGGGCTGACCTTCGCTGTCGCGTAGCCACTGCGCAAATTGTTCAGGACTGGCGTTGGGATTGGCACCACGCACCGCATCGCGCAATAGTTTGCGGAACATATACAGACCCGCATCGAACTTAGTAGGGTTCTCTAGGGCATGCACGGCAATCGGGCGCTGGCTGATGATGGCCTCGTAGTCGCCTGGTGCGTATTGGCAATCTTTGTAATTGGCGCGTGCGCGGTGGTCGGTCGGAATTGGAGGCATGTCTTTGAGTTCGTACTTCCCAAAACGCTCAGGCCTGCGCATGGCGACTTGACCTTCTAAGAAGTCAATCGTTTCGTAACCGACCATGTTCTTGTCACCAACGCCACGGGTGTCGATGCCTGGACCCATCACGCGCCAACCGATCATCTTGGCGTTTTGATCATCCACAGGCACGGTCCATCGAATCATGTGGAAACGGCTGAAGAGTTTTTTCTTCTTGCCGTCTTCGGAGGTGTAAGCGTGCAAGCTCAGGTTAGGCAACACTTGGTGCTGCACTCGGATAAACATATGACCGTCATCAGCGCGCCGTGCGCCAGCACCCGCCAAGCCACGGCCACCGTGGACTGGCATGAAATGCATATCGGGTGGCACCTCCATTGAGGCTGCCCCCACTTCGTCAAATGTGGTGCCTTGGAAATGCTCGCCCGTCACTTGACGCTTGGCGTGCAAGGCCATGGTGTGATAGTTATCAGCTGAGTTGTCTTGCACTTGCAACCAGTTGCAGTGCTGGAAGTTGCTATATGGCACCAACTCATCGCCCTCTGCCACGGTGAAGTTCGATTCCCACTCCGGAAATGGCGGCTCTTGGTCGGGCGGCCCCATGTAGGCAAACACCAAGCCATGTCGCTCAAAGGCTTTGTAGGCACCTTGACGGATTGAGCAGCGGTAGCGCTCGCCCTCTTCCTCTTCGCCTTCTGGAAACGGCACACGTAAGCAAGTACCGTCAATGTCAAACACCATGCCGTGGTAGCAGCACGAAATGCCGTTGTGCTCGATCTTGCCGTACTCCAAAGAGGCGCCGCGATGCACGCAATGCGCGTGCAACAAACCAATACGACCTGCCCCATCGCGAAACGCGACCAACTCTTCGCCCAAGATTTTCAAATAACGTGGCGTATCTGTGAGTTCCATAGACATGCACACTGGGTGCCAAAAACGACGCATGTACTCGCCCAGCGGCGTACCTGCGCCGCACTCGGTCAACTCAGGGTCGTGGCCCGGGACGCGATTGACGTGATAGCCACCAAAGGGAATGAGTTTTTTCTCACTGGACTCATCAGCGTGATTTGTTTTGTCTCGTGTATTCATGGCCTGACCTTTGTCTTCAAAAATTGGATAAGTTAAAACCGGACTCCGTATTCTGTATACAGAGAATAATGATTAAAAAGGGCTCTTCGTATTAGTAATTACCCTTTTGAAACGGGGTCAACCTGCCACCACTAGTCGTACCCCTGAATTAGAAGTTAGTCCGTGGGTTCAAAGTTATTCCAAAACTTGATGATTTGTATTTGCAGCAGGATTGAATTAATCCGATGCTGTTGCACGAATTGGGCCGGTGGTATTTGACCCAAGCTGCTCTGTAGCCTGACTTCGTTGTAGTCCCTGCGTCACTCAGAGATGCACATTCTGGCTTGGGGCAAGGTCTGAAACCATTGCTCGGTCAGTAAGCCTGAAGGAATATTACCCAGTATCAAATCTGCGGCTAGACATTTCAATGTTGGAGCACAGACTATAAAAACTTGGGTAAGGAAAATGCGAGCAGATGAGTTCAAGTACACAAAGTAAAAAAAAACCACTGACCGAAATCAGTGGCTTTTCCATTTTGGTGGGCCCACCAGGACTTGAACCTGGGACCAAAGGATTCCGGTTTGTGCAGCTTTCACTACTCCCTGGACTTTGCCTTCACCATAGCTTGCGCCGTAGGTGGGTGCCGTCAAGTCT
>CANCCJ010000188.1 GCA_947374535.1 Comamonadaceae bacterium
TGTTCAAGATGCCGCGTAGCTCCAGGCCCGCTTCTCTTTGCAAGGCTGCAGGGGATAGGGCGTCGGGCATGGGCTTTCCCTCGTCGTCGAGCAAGGGTTTGAATGAGGAGGCCATGACGCGCAGCGCCATGTCTTCTGACTCGTGCTCATGCAGGCCTTCGCGCAGCGCCCCCCAAGGCTGATTGCCGTGTTCGTGGTGTTGGTGGTCCAGCCACACAAACAGGGGGCCGTGAGGTGGGGCCAACTCGCACAAGAGGTTATGGTCTTCGGTAGACAGGTCTTCCCACAGTTCCATGTGCGTGAGCAGCACACGCACAGCGTGGTCAGCGCGGCCTTGCGGAATGAGGCGTGTGCCGCGCTTGTAGGCTTTGGGCGCGTAGGACGCACGTGGCTTGAATTTGGATGATTTTTTGAATTCACTCGAACGCGCTGGCGTCGCCGCGGCGGGCGCTGGCATCCAAAGATCTTGCAGCTCGTGGTTGCCCAAATCAGCCAACTCGGCAATTTCACTCAGCAACTGGCGTTTGAGCGCGCCATCGGGCAGCGCCATCCACATCGGCTTGGCGTTGCTGGCCATGTGGGCACGGCCCTCCGCTGTGTGCAAGTCGCAGCCTTCGCGGGCTACCTCGATGAGGAATCGGCTCAGCGGCATGGCTTCGGTCACGCAGTGGGCAAAGGCCTCTTTACCAAACTCGCGGATATAGCTGTCGGGGTCGTGCTCTGCGGGCAAGAACAAAAACTTCACACTGCGCACATCGGTGGCGTAGGGCAGGGCGCCTTCGAGCGCTTTGCGCGCGGCGCGTCGGCCAGCGTTGTCGCCGTCGAAGCTGAACACCACGTTGTCGGTGAAGCGGAACAGCTTTTGCACATGGTCGGTCGTACACGCTGTGCCCAAGGTGGCCACTGCGTTGGGGAATCCCAGTTGCGCCAAGGCCACCACGTCCATGTAGCCTTCGGTCACCAGCACATAGCCTGCGTCGCGCAGGGCGTTGCGGGCTTCAAACAAGCCATACAACTCGCGGCCTTTGCTGAACACGGGGGTTTCGGGCGAGTTCAAATATTTGGGCGTGCCCTCAAACAACACGCGGCCACCAAAGCCAATGCATTCGCCTTTGACGTTGCGGATGGGGAACATCACGCGGTCGCGGAAACGATCGTAGCGTTTTTCTTCTTCGCCGTCTTCTTGGTTCACGATCACCAAGCCGCTCTCTGCGAGCAGTGGGTCTTGGTAGTCGGGGAACACGCTGGCCAAACTGCGCCAACCTTCGGGCGCGTAGCCTAGGCCAAACTGTTTGGCAATCTCGCCGCTCAGGCCGCGGCCCTTGAAATACTCAATGGCTTTGGGCGAATTGCGCAAATGCTTACGGAACGATTCGCCTGCTTTTTCCAGCACGTCGGTCAGTGTGGCTTGCTTTTGTCGCTGCTGCGCAGCGCGTTCGCGGTCTTGCGGCGAGGCGTCGTCTTCAGGCACTTGCATGCCGATGTTTTGCGCCAAGTCTTTTACCGCCTCGACAAACGTCATGCCCGCGTGCTCCATCAAGAAGCCAATGGCGTTTCCGTTTTTACCGCAGCCAAAGCAGTGGAAAAACTGTTTGGCGGGGCTCACCGAAAACGACGGCGACTTCTCGCCGTGGAACGGGCACAGCCCCATGAAGTTGGCCCCGCCTTTTTTGAGCTGCACATAACGGCCCACCACCTCGACAACGTCGACGCGGGCTAAAAGCTCTTGAATGAAGGACTGGGGGATGGCCATATGTAAAAAGGGTGAAGCCCGATTTTAGGCTTCACCCTTTTTTGAGATTTTGAAGAACGTTTTGGCTTACTTCGGTGCCAATCGAATCGCGCCATCCAATCGAATCACTTCGCCGTTGAGCAAATCATTCTCAAAAATGTGTAAGGCCAGCTTGGCGTAGTCCTGAGGTGTACCCAAGCGTGAAGGGAAGGGCACGCCTGCGGCGAGGGCGTCTTGCACTTCTTGGGGCATGCCAAACAGCATGGGCGTGCCCATGATGCCGGGGGCGATGGTCATGTTGCGAATGCCATTGCGGGCCAAGTCGCGGGCGATGGGCAAGGTCATGCCCACGATGCCGCCTTTGGAGGCGCTGTAAGCGGCTTGGCCAATTTGGCCGTCATAAGCGGCGACCGAGGCGGTAGAGATCAACACACCGCGCTCGCCGGTGGCTTCGGGTTCGTTGTGGCACATGGCTTCAGCGGCCAAGCGAATCATGTTGAAGCTGCCCACCAAGTTGATGGTCAGGGTGCGGGTGAAGCTGCTCAGCGCATGTGCGCCGTTTTTGCCTACGGTTTTTTCGGCAGGGGCCACGCCCGCGCAGTTGACCAAGCCCATGAGTTTGCCCAGTGAGACGGCTTTGGCTACGACGGCTTGACCGTCGGCCTCGTTGCTCACGTCGCATTTCACAAAGGCGCCGCCAATGTCTTTGGCCACGGCTTCGCCTTTGTCGGCTTGCATGTCGGCAATGACCACAATGCTGCCTTTCGCCGCGAGCGCGCGTGCCGTACCTTCGCCCAAGCCCGATGCGGCGCCGGTGACGATGAAAACTTTGCCTTTGATGTCCATGAGGGTCTCCAGAGTTTTGTAATTTGCTTTACGTTTACGTAAACGTCAATTATGCGGGATGCATCAGGCCTTTGGCGGCCATCTAGGACAATCCCTAGCTTCTGTGAGATTTGTTTGAAGGCTTTTGCATGAATTCGCGTTTGTTACCCGCCACTTCCAACTTGCGTTGCTGGGTGTTGGCTTTGTGTGTTGTCGTGTTGGCGGCGTGTAGTTCGACAGGCCCAGTGGCACCCGATGTCACTGCAAAACCAGAGACACCCGTTGGCAAACACGTGCCCAAATTTGGTTTGGTCTTGGGCGGCGGTGCAGCGCGTGGTTTTGCTCATGTCGGCGTGATTCAGGTGCTGGAAGAGGCGGGCATCAAGCCTGACTTGGTCGTGGGCACTTCCGCCGGTAGCTTGGTGGCAGCTTTTTACGCGAGTGGCCAGAACGGCGCGCAGTTGCAAAAAGTGGCTGAAACCATGGAAGAGGCCACCATCACCGATTGGACCGTGCCTTTGCTCGGGCGCGGCATGATGCGCGGCGATGGCTTGGCCCGCTATGTGAACTCACACACAGGCAACCGTCGCATCGAAGAACTCAAAATGCCGCTGGGCATTGTGGCCACCGACTTACGCACGGGCGATGGCGTGTTGTTTCAACGGGGTGATTTAGGTATTGCGGTGCGTGCATCTAGTTCGGTGCCGGCGGTGTTTGAGCCGGTTCGCATTGGTAACCGCGAATTTGTGGATGGCGGCTTGGCGTCGCCCGTGCCGGTGCGCTATGCCCGCCAAATGGGCGCTGAGTATGTGTTGGCCGTCGACATTTCAAGCCTTCCCGAAGTCGGAAAAACCGGTGACATGTTTCAAATCTTGATGCAAACCTTCACCATCATGGGCAAGAGCATCAACAACTTCGAGCTGCGCAATGCCGACTTGGTGGTGCGCCCCGCCTTGGGCCATGTGGGCAGTGCCGAGTTCAGTGCGCGCCGCAAATCCATCGAAGCAGGCCGCGCCGCCATGCTGCAAGCCTTGCCCAAGCTCAAAGCCGCATTGGCTGCACAGTAACTTTTCACACGGACGAAAAAAAGGGGCCCACCTTGCGGCGGGCCCTTGAAGGGATTCATGCACCCTATGGTGACGAAGAATCCGAGGAGACAATCGTTACAAATTAACGCTTCTTGGCAGTTGCGCTTTTAGTGGCTTTCACAGCGGTTTCAGTCGCTGTTTGGATGTGTGACTCGGCCATGTCAGTGGCTTGCTTGACCGCTTTTTGCACAGACTCAACGGCTGTGTTGCTAGCTGTCATGGCTTGCTTGAAGAAGGCGACAGCTTGCTCAGAGCCAGCAGGTGCGTTTTTCAAAGCTGCGTCGATGTAAGTTTGAACGGCTTGTTGGCCTTCAGCGGCTTTGCCTTCGAAACCTTTGCTGAGATCAGCGCCAGTGCCTGAGGCGATGTCATAAATGTGGCGGCTGTAAGCTGCTGATTTTTCAGCCAAAGGTTGCAAGTAGCTGGTTTGCAAAGCGACCAATTCTTGAGCGTCTTTCACACCCATCACGGCCTTAGCGTGAGCAGCAGACTCAGCCAAAGCAGCGCGGCTGGCAGTCAGGTTCAGTTCGACCATTTTCTCAAGGCCAGCGAAGGCTTTGTTTGACAAACCAAACAGGTTGTCCAAGTTGGCTTTGTTGGTGGCGGCGATTTGTTCAACGTTGATCATGTGGATACTCCAAAAGTTAAGAGGGTTTGCAAAAAATGTTGCAGTGCAGCATTGGGATGGAGTTTAGGGTTATCCCGCGGCTTTGCAATAGGGTTTGGGGGTTCGGCGGCCTGATTAGAGGTGACGTTCTAAAACGAGAGGTTTTTGCAAATTGGTCACAATGCAGCCTTGTTTCATGCGGTTTCCAAGGGATATGCGCGCCTTTTATTCCGATCAATTTGTGTTACCTTTGCCTGAAGGCCATCGCTTTCCTATGGCCAAGTACCGGCTCTTGCGCGAGCGTTTGGGCGCTGAGGTGCCGCAAGTGATGCTGGCAGCGGCTGAGCCTGCCAGCGACGGCGAGCTGGCGCTGGTGCACACGCCCAGCTACATCCAGTCGGTGGTGCAAGGTACGTTGACCGAGGCCCAGCAAAAAGAAATTGGCTTTCCTTGGACGCCCGCGATGGTCGAGCGCTCACGCCGCTCAGCGGGCGCGACGGTGATGGCGGCCCGCGCAGCCTTGTTTGGCGGCGAGGGCAT
>CANCCJ010000189.1 GCA_947374535.1 Comamonadaceae bacterium
CACCACCTGGCGGGTAGGTGACGACGAGGGTGATCGGTTTATTGGGGAATGCCACTTGTGCCATCGCCGTAGGTGCAAAGGCGCACAGCACGAGGGAGGCTAAGGCGAATGCTTTTGATGTCTGGTGGTGTAGGTTGGTCGGGGTATGGCGAGTCATGGCATGTCTCCTTTGAGTAGGGCTTATTGCAACTGTGCTGTGTATTTGAATGAAAACGCATCACCACGCGTGGTGCGCAATTCGACGCATCGACCGGCGATGTCAAACGCTTGGCGTTCAACCAGCACGCATGGATGTGCGGCAGCGAGTTTGAGACGTTTGGCTTGTGTGACATTGAGCTGAGAGAAGCTCAAGCTGTCCTGTGTTTTTTGAATCACCACGCCGCAACGCTTTTGAAACATGGGGTAAAGCAAGTCGTCCCATGCTTGCATATCGGAGTCCACCAATTTGCCAAACAGTGGCAGTGGTAGCACGATGGTTTCCAGTAGGCAAGGCTCGTTGCCTATGCTGCGCAAGCGTTCTAGCTGTAGCACTTGAGCGCTTGTGGCGATGCCAAAGGCATGGGCTTCTTGCGCGGTAGCCGTGCGAAAACGGCTAGACAAGATGCGTGACTGCGGCGTTTCACTGTTGCCGTCATCTACGCCACGAAACCGAAAAAATCGCATCATCGATGCGCCGTCTACCCCTTTGGTCACGAAGGTGCCTTTGCCGTGACGTCGTTGCAACACACCATCTTCCACCAGCAATGACAGTGCTTGTCGAATAGTTCCCAGCGCCACGCCGTAGCTTTGGGCAAGCGCTGACTCTGCGGGAATGATTTCGCCCGGTGCCCATTCACCCTGCAAGATGCGATCTCGCAAGGCGAGAGCCAATTTGCCATAACGGCTTTGGCCGGGTGTGTGGGTGAATTGCGTGGTCTTCATGTTGAAACTAGACATCTAGAGGACTAGAATGTACACCATGAATTCGATGCCGTCAAAAAATTGGGTTGACACCCACTTTCATGTGTTCAATGCGCGGGAAGCCTTCGCAGGCGCACGCTATGTGCCTCAGTACACCGCTTCACTGCAAGATTGGATGGCAGTTTCTCAAGGTGTTGGCGTCACACGGGGCGTGTGCGTGCAACCGAGTTTCTTAGGTGTCGACAACCGTTTGATGGTAGCTGCTCTAAAGGCCTATCCCGATGTATTGCGTGGTGTGGCGGTGTTGGCTGCTGTCACACATGCCGATGAATTGAATGCCTTGCACGCTGTGGGTGTGCGTGGCATACGTTTGAATTTGGCAGGGGTTTCGCATGATGTGACCGAGTGGACACGCGCAGACCGCTTATGGCGCACCTTGCATGAATTAGGCTGGCATTTAGAGGTGCACACAGACCAAGGCGCATTGCCTGCGGTGTTGACAAAGTTGCCATCTGACCTACCTCTGGTGGTTGACCACATGGCAAAACCTAACGAGGCGCGGCGCAACGATGCCAGCATTTTTGCGGTGGTGCATCGTGCGCAGAAAGTAGCGACTTACGTCAAGCTCAGTGGCGCGTATCGCCTAGGAGGCGTTGATGCGGCGACGCTTGCCCATCTTTGGTTGCATGAGCTTGGACCGGCTGCATTGCTCTGGGGCAGTGATTGGCCTTGTACCAATCATGAACAACTGGCCCGCTATGACGTGTTGTGTGCTGAACTCAAAACATGGGTTGGGCCGCAGCACCTAGAGGATGTCCTGAGTCATAACCCCCAGCGACTTTATTGGGAGGCCGCTGCTCGCGCCTAATTTGTGCCAGCGCGACGCAGAGCGCTGGCGCGTCGATGCTCATCCAGTGCATTGCTTTCAATGCTTTCGCGTATGTAAGCGCTGTGTGCTTTGGCCGAGGCATTCGCTTTGTCTGCTTTGTTGGCCTTGATGGCCTTCCAGATGGCACGATGTTGGCTGCGCAGTTGTTCCCACTGTGCCGGCCGCGTGTGCGAGTGTTTGAGGTTATTACTCACATGGTCGTGAATCACACGCATCAAGCTGGCGGTGAGGTGACCAATCAGCACGTTGTGCGAAGCCTCGGCAATGGCTTGGTGAAAGGCCACATCGGCAGCAATGGACTTGTCGAGGTCTTTGCTGGCATAGGCTTCGTCTAATACCGCAAAGGCTTTGTCAAGACGAGCCATATCTAGGTCTGTGGCGCGCTGTGCGGCTAGTTCGGCAGCTTGACCTTCTAGCATTTCGCGAACTTCCAAAATGTCTCGGTGAAGCACGGGATGGTCTTTGACCATGTCTTGCCATGGATCCACAAACGGGGCGTCGAGTTTGTCGGTCACGGTAGTACCACCGCCGTGGCGTGTGATGAGCAAGCCTTTGGCCACCAATTTTTGAATGGCTTCACGGATCGAGGGGCGCGACACACCGAAGTCATCGGCCAACTGACGTTCAGAGGGAATGCGATCGCCGGGGCGTAGTGCGCCATCCAGAATTTGCTTCTCGATTTCACTGACCACGGTATCGGCCAAACGAACAACAGGGGATGGGAAACGAACCATAAAAAAGCTAAGTGGTAAGACCAAATTATTGGCGAAATTGGAAATTTTCTTCCCCGAATAAGCCCTATGGAAGGGTATCTACTTACCTATAAGTCCGTATTTAGATTCTTACAATATGGTCAAGTGGTATTACCAATTATTGATTTTACGTTTCAAGGAGAAGATTATGGTTTGGCAACAGGTCTATGACCCGTTTAACAACATGGTGGTGTCCACTTTGTTGGCAGCAATTCCCGTGGTGGTGATGCTGGTGGCTTTGGGCTTTATGCACATCAAAGCGCACATCGCTGCAGGCTTGGGCTTGGTGGCTGCTTTGGTGGTGGCCATCTTGGCTTACGGTATGCCCGCTGAGATGGCTGGCAAGGCCGCGATGTACGGTGGCTTGACTGGTTTGTTGCCCATCGGCTGGATTGTGCTGAACATCATCTTTTTGCAGCAAATGGCCGAGCAAAACGGCAGCTTCAAAGTGCTGCAAGACTCGTTGTCTGGCATCACCGATGACCGCCGCTTGCAATTGCTGTTGATCGCGTTTTGTTTTGGTGCCTTCTTCGAAGGCGCGGCCGGCTTTGGCACCCCTGTGGCAGTGACCGCAGGCATCTTGATTGGCTTGGGTTTTTCGCCTTTGGCTGCATCGGGCTTGAGCTTGATCGCCAACACGGCGCCCGTGGCCTTTGGTGCCTTGGGTACACCCGTCATCACGCTGGCCAAGGTTCACGGCTACGACTTGATGGAAGTCACCGCCATGATTGGCCGTCAGCTGCCTTTCTTCTCGTTGCTCGTTCCGTTTTGGTTGATCTGGGCATTTGCTGGTCGCAAAGCGATGATGGAAATCTGGCCCGCCATTTTGGTGACGGGTTTGTCGTTTGCAATTCCTCAGTTCTTGGTGTCTAACTTCATTGGCCCAGAACTGGTGGACATCATTGCGGCCATCGTGTCGATGGCTTCGTTAATTTTGTTCTTGCGTGTGTGGCAACCCAAAACCATTTGGACGTCGCCCTCGCTCAAAGGCCATGAAACTGATGGCGGCGAAGCCAAGCCTGCTGTGGCAGTGGTGAAGCATTCGCGTGCCGAGTTGGTGCGTGCTTGGACACCTTGGGTGATCTTGTCGGTGTTTGTGTTCATCTGGGGCTTGCCACCGGTGAAGGCTTACTTCAACAGCATTTGGGCGCCAGCCTTCCCCATTGAAGGCTTACACAACTTGATCGAAAAAATGCCACCTGTGGTGCCTAACCCTACCAAAGAAGGTGCGGTCTACACATTGGGCTTGTTGTCTGCCACGGGCACGGGTATTTTTGTGTCGGCCATCGTGGGCGCGTTGGTCATGAAGTACAAACCCACAGAAATCGTGCGTTCGTATGCGCGCACGTTCTGGTTGGTGCGTTACTCGCTGCTGACCATCGTATTGATGTTGGGCTTGGGCACGTTGACACGTTTCTCTGGCACGGACACCACTCTCGGTTTGGCATTTGCCAATACGGGTGTGTTCTATCCCTTCTTCGGTACCTTGATGGGCTGGATTGGTGTGGCTATGACGGGCTCTGACACCGCTTCGAACGTGTTGTTCGGTGGCATGCAAAAAGTGGCGGCTGAGCAGTTGGGCCTCAGCGCCAACTTGATGGGCGCAGCCAACAGCTCGGGCGGCGTGATGGGCAAGATGATTGATGCTCAGTCCATCGTGGTGGCCTCTACTGCCACACGTTGGTTCAACCACGAAGGCGACATCTTGCGCTATGTGTTCTTCCACTCAATCGCACTGGCTTGCTTGGTGGGCTTGTACGTGACGCTGCAAGCGTATGTGTGGCCGTTCCACTTGATGGTGGTTGGTTAATCACTCGTAGCTGCTGGGGCTTGCCCCAGTCAATCGATAAAAAAGCCGCTGCTTTAGGACAGCGGCTTTTTTATTGGGCGAATCTTGGTGTTTAATTTGCAGCTTTACTCTTTATGAAAACCATGGCCATGATTGCTACATCTGTTTCAGACTTTATTCGTACGCTCACTGCTTTGAGCGGTCTCTTAGACAAGGCGGCTGCGTCGGCACAAGCCCGCAAGATTGACCCGCTGGTTCTGACCAGCGCACGCTTGGCCCCCGATATGTTTGCGCTTGCCCGCCAAGTGCAAATTTCGTGTGATGTCGCCAAGAACGGCTTTGCGCGATTGGGTGGTGTAGACGCGCCAAAGTTTGAAGACACCGAAACCACGTTTGCTGAGCTGCAAGC
>CANCCJ010000190.1 GCA_947374535.1 Comamonadaceae bacterium
CCTTGCGGCATGCCTCGTTGAGGTCGTGCAAACAACGATGGCATTGCGATTAAAACCAGCACCAAAAACCGGTGCAGTTGCCCGTGATTTGCTGAATGAGCAAATCCACCACGCTGCTGATGACCAGCAGGGGCAAACCCACGTAGACAAACACCCACAGCACAAACACCAGCGTGAGGCGTGGTTCTTCCAAGCGATGACCCATCACGGTCTCGGCTTGGCGGCGAAGGCGAAGTTTGTTCAACATGGTGCGGGGATTTTAGGCGCATGAAAGTCAACTGGGACACATTGCCTTTGCAGGCGTGGGACGCGCATCACGCGGCCGCTGCTGCACCCTTGCAGCAAGACTGGGCCTATGGCGCCTGCATGAAAACGCTGGGCGTAGGCGTGTTGCGCGCGTATGTCGAACAAGACGGCGCACCTGTAGCTTTGGCGCAATTCATCGTGCGCCGATTTGCAGGTGGCTTGGCCAACATGGCGCTGTGCTCGCTGGGGCCGGTGTGGCTGAAGCCCTTGTCGGGCGCGGACAAAGCGCGTGTTTACAAAGCGCTCAAGCAAACCATTCCTCTGAACAACTTGCG
Source organism: Comamonadaceae bacterium (assembly GCA_947374535.1). Next base: position 582 of record CANCCJ010000190.1, read on the forward strand.
CGTGGTTGCTTTTACGCCGCTGGAAGTACAAGGCCCCGAGTTGGGCCTCTCGCGCTGGCGTCGTGTGATGACAGGGCACAGCACCGTGATACTCGACCTCACGATATCGATGGACGAATTGCGCGCACAGCTCGACAAACGCTGGCGTCACCGTTTGGGCGGTGCAGAGAGTTCCGAGCTCACCATCCACCGTGTAGGTACCAATGCCGGCCAATACCGTTGGCTGCTAGATACTGAAATGCAACAACGCGAGCAACGCGGCTTGCACGGTTTACCGCAGCACTTCTTCGATTTGTATGTGCCTTCGCGCCAACAACCAGCCAAAACCATTTTGACCCTACGTGCCGACGTGGGCCGTGACCGCGTGGCAGGCATGATGTTTTTGATCCATGGCGAAGCCGCGACTTACCAAGTGGGTTGGACCAGCGATGCGGGCCGCGACTTGCATGCCCATAACCTGATTTTGTGGAAAGGCATCGAAGAGCTGCGCGAGCGTGGTGTGCGCAAGCTTGACCTTGGTGGTGTCAACACCACACGCAGCGCGGGTATTGCGCGCTTCAAGATGAGCACGGGTGGCCAAGTGTTGACCTGTGCCGGAACGTTCATTTAAACCATGCTGCGCGTCTCCCATCTTTCTTGCAGCCGCGGTAATAAGCCCCTGTTTGCCGACGTTAGCTTTGAACTGAAAGTAGGCCAAGCCTTGCACCTAGAAGGTGACAACGGCGTTGGTAAAACCAGTTTGCTCCGCATCATCTGTGGCTTGTCACCGGCCGATGCCGGTGAGGTGTGTTGGCACGACCAACCCATTCAAGAAAACACGACAGCATTTCGCTCGTCCTTGTTTTATTTGGGCCACGGCTTGTCTCTCAAAGAAGAATTGACGGCTTTAGAAAACCTCATGTCCGATGCCGCTGTGTCTGGGCGCACCCTCAGCCAGCAGCAAGCTTTGGTCGCGTTGGCGCGCATGGGCTTACGCGGGCGCGAGCATTTGCCGCTGCGCGTGATGTCGCAAGGCCAAAAGCGCCGCACGGCTTTGGCCCGTTTGTTAGCCAGCCAAGCGCCGTTGTGGGTATTGGATGAACCATTCGTGGCTTTGGACGTGAAAGCGGTCGACGGCCTGCGCGGTTTGCTGGCCGAGCATGTGGCCCACGGCGGCATGGTGTTATTCACCAGCCATCAGCCCGTGGCGCTCACCAGCGCCAACGGTACCTCAGTGGATGTGAAAACCTACGCATTGAGAGGTGTGGCATGAGTGGCCGCGCGTTCATGGCCGTGTTGCGGCGCGATTTGCTTTTGGCCATGCGCCGCAAGAGCGAGGTGCTGACGGCGGTGTTTTTCTTTGTAGTGGTGGCGGCTTTGTTTCCGTTGGGTATTGGTCCAGAGCTGAATACTTTGCGCTTGGTTGCACCCGGTGTGTTGTGGGTGGGGGCACTGCTATCGAGCATGCTCGCCTTGCAGCGTTTGTTTGAGGCCGATTACCGCGATGGCACGCTGGAACAAATGGCTTTGTCGCCCACGCCAATGCCCTTACTGATCAGTGCCAAACTCTTGGCGCATTGGCTGGTCTCGGGGGTGCCATTGGTATTATTGGCCCCAGTTTTAGGGCTGCAATTTGACCTCTCGGCCGATGCCCTGATGACACTCACTTTGGCACTGTTTTTGGGCACCCCCATTTTGTCTTTGGTGGGCGGTATTGGTGCTGCGTTGACCTTGGGCGTGCGTGGTGGTGGGGTGTTGTTGTCGCTGCTGGTGCTGCCTTTGTTCATTCCTGTGCTGGTTTTTGGCGCGGGCGCTGTGGAAGCGCAAGCCAGTGGTTTGGGCGCACAGGCGCATTTGTCGATTTTGATGGCCATGCTGTTGCCCGCAGCTTTTTTCAGCCCGTTTGCATGTGCAGCGGCTTTACGGATCGCGTTGGAATGAAAAAAACAAGCTTGTTTCACTACGCCGCGCCACAGACCTTTTATGGTTTGGCGGGCAAAGCGTGGCCTTGGTTTGCTGCACTCGCCACTGTGCTGATGTTGGCGGGCATGTGGCTGGGCTTTGCTGTGGCCCCCACTGATTTTCAGCAAGGCGAGGGCTACCGCATCATCTTCGTGCATGTGCCTGCGAGCTGGATGTCGATGGTCATTTACTTGGCCATGGCGTTTTGGAGTGTGTTGGGCCTGACCTTCAACACCCGTCTGTCGGGCATGATGACCCGCGCTTTGGCTCCCACAGGTGCCTTGTTTGCGTTTCTGTCTTTGTGGACCGGCGCGCTTTGGGGAAAGCCCATGTGGGGCGCATGGTGGGTGTGGGATGCGCGCCTCACGTCAGAGCTGATTTTGTTTTTCTTGTACCTTGGCTACATCGCGTTGACGTCTGCCATTGACGACACGCGCCGCAGCGACCGTGCGGGTGCCTTGATTGCCATTGTGGGCGCCATCAACGTGCCCATCATTTATTTCTCGGTGAAGTGGTGGAACACCTTGCACCAAGGTGCCTCAGTGTCGCTCACCAAAGCGCCCAGCATGGCGGAGATCATGCTGTGGAGCATGTTGCTGATGGCCTTGGCGTTTTGGTTTTACACCATCGCCTTGGTGTTGTACCGCGTGCGCACCCTCATCTTGCAACGCGAGAGCCACGCCACCTGGGTGCACGAACTCGACGAGGTGAAGCCATGAGATGGGAAAGCTGGAGCGAATTTTGGGCCATGGGCGGCTATGCCGTATACGTGTGGGGCAGTGTGGGCGTGACCGCTTTGTTGCTGGCGCTCGAAGTGTGGCAAGCCCGCTGGGCGCACCGTGTGGTGCTGAATCAATTGAAAGCCGAGCAGGCTGTGGCCCAATTGCCTGTTGAGGAATTGATGAGATGAAACCAAGAACCAAACGATTTGCACTGATTGCAGCTGGCATTGTGGTGCTGTGTGCCGCAGCGGCTTTTGTGCTGAATGCTTTCCAAAGTAATTTGGTGTTTTTCTTCACGCCCACGCAAGTGAGCAAGGGCGAAGCCCCCAAGGGCCGCACCTTCCGCGCAGGCGGCATGGTGAAAGAGGGCAGTCTGGTGCGCGATGGCAACACCGTGCGCTTTGTGATTACTGACACTGTGCACGAAATGCCCGTGACCTATGTGGGCCTGTTGCCCGATTTGTTCAAAGAAGGCAAAGGCGTGGTGTCGCAAGGCAAGCTGGGCGACGACGGTGTGTTTGTCGCCAGCGAAGTGTTGGCCAAGCATGACGAAAACTACATGCCTCCCGAAGCCCAACATGCGATGGACCAAGCTACGGCAGCCAAAGCCGCGAAGTCTGTCCAGTCGCCGACCCCCGTCAAAGGCAAGCCATGATTCCAGAACTCGGTAATTTCGCGCTCATGCTGGCCGCCTTGGTGGCGGTGATGCAGGGCGTGTTGCCCATTGCAGGCACTTTGGTGCGCAATCCACAAACGCAAGTCACCCTGCAGTCATTAGCTCGTCCAACAGCTGCTTTGCAGTTTGTGTTGGTGGCGTTTGCATTTGGCGCATTGGCCTCGGCATTTTTGACCAACGATTTCTCTGTGCTGTATGTGTCGCAGCATTCCAACTCGTTGCTACCCAAGCCCTACCAATTCGCCGCGTTGTGGGGCGGTCACGAAGGTTCGCTCTTGTTGTGGGTGTTGTTGCTGTCAGTATGGACGGTGGCCGTGGCCGTGTTTTCACGCAGCCTGCCGCTAGATATGGTGGCCCGTGTGATTGGCGTGTTGGGTTTGATTTCAGTCGGCTTCCTGCTGTTCATTTTGACCACCTCTAACCCTTTTGAACGCTTGTTGCCTGCTGCCTTGGATGGCAAAGACTTGAACCCCTTGCTGCAAGACCCCGGCTTGGTGATTCACCCGCCCATGCTCTACATGGGCTATGTGGGCATGGCGGTGGCATTTGCGTTTGCGGTGTCTGCCTTGATGAGTGGCCGTTTAGATGCGGCTTGGGCGCGCTGGTCGCGCCCATGGACGGTGGTGGCTTGGACCTTCCTGACCTTTGGTATTGGCCTGGGTTCTTGGTGGGCGTATTACGAACTCGGCTGGGGCGGTTGGTGGTTTTGGGACCCGGTTGAAAACGCCTCGCTCATGCCTTGGTTGGTGGGCACGGCGTTGATTCACTCGTTGATGGTG
>CANCCJ010000191.1 GCA_947374535.1 Comamonadaceae bacterium
CAAGCTCACCTAGCCTTGCTAAGCATTTATGAACGCTCACGCGATTGGGCCAAAGCCTCTGTCATCGCCAAAAAACTAGGCGACAGCAACCAAGGTAGCTTCCAAGGCCGCTTGGCGCATTACCTGTGCGAAGAAGCCGAAAGCCTCGATGTGGCGCAACATACCGACCAAGTGGTGGGTTTGTTAAAACAAGCCACAGAAGCTGCGCCACAAAATGCGCGGGCGCGCATGGCCTTGGCAAAGACCTACGCACAAACAGGTCGCACCTCTGAAGCCTATGCGACGCTAGAAAGCTTAGCCACGCAAGTCCCTGCTTCCTTGCCTTTGCTCGCACCGAAGCTCGCCGATTTGGCGCAAACACTGAACTGCACACCCAAAGCCTTGGCGTTGCTGGAAACCAGCTACGCTAAAACCGCATCGCTTGATGTGCTCAACGCGATTGTCACACTGCGCAAAGCACAAGGTGAAGCCAACACCGGCAGCTTGTTTGGCAAGCACTTAGAACGTGAGCCCTCGTTGGTCGCTGCCACACAGTGGATTGCCAACGAAAAATTCGAACACGAAGAATTTCACCCACAAGTTCAACGCGCCCTGGAGCGTGCAGCCAAGCCGCTGCAACGCTACCGCTGCGCGGCTTGTGGCTTTGAAGCCAGCCAACACTTTTGGCAATGCCCCGGCTGCCAAGCTTGGGACAGCTACCCCGCTCGACGCGTGGAGGAACTATGACCATCAGCCAACAACAACTCAGCCAAGCCCATGTCTTGGTCGTGGGCGATGTGATGCTCGATCGCTACTGGTATGGCGCCGTCGATCGCATCAGCCCCGAAGCGCCCGTGCCCGTGGTGCGCATCACCCGTGAAGAAAACCGTTTGGGTGGCTGTGCCAACGTGGCTTACAACGTGGTGAGCGTGGGGGCACAAGCTTCTTTGCTCTCGGTGGTGGGTGACGACGAAGCCAGCCATTTGCTAGAAGACTTGGTCGCCAAAACAGGCATCGCGCCGCACTTAGGCCGCGACAGCCAACTCAAAACCACCGTCAAGCTGCGCGTCATTGGTCGCCAGCAACAACTGCTGCGCGTGGACTTTGAAAACACGCCACAAAACGAAGTGCTGGCCTCGCAAACCGATCAGTTCATGCAACTGCTGCCCGCTCACAACGTGGTGCTGTTCTCAGACTACGGCAAAGGCGGCTTAGCCCATGTGTCACAAATGATTGCGGCAGCCCGTGCCGCAGGCAAAGCTGTGATGATTGACCCCAAGGGCAGCGATTATTCGCGCTATGCGGGTGCCACTTGCATCACCCCCAACCGCGCCGAGCTGGAACAAGTCATTGGCAAATGGAGCAGCGAAACTGAGCTGAAACAAAAAGCCCATGCCCTACGCCAAGAACTCAAACTGGACGCCCTGCTACTCACCCGCAGCGAAGAAGGCATGACCTTGTTCGATGCGCAAGGTGAATTGAGTGTGTCCGCACAAGCGCGCGAAGTGTTTGATGTGACAGGTGCCGGCGACACCGTGATTGCCACCTTGGCCACCCTTGTGGCGGCTGGCTTGACGTTGCGTGAAGCCATGCCTTTGGCCAACAAAGCTGGCGGTGTGGTGGTGGGCAAGTTTGGCACTGCCACCGTGAGTTACGAAGAATTGATGGGCTAAGTAAAGGCCTCAGTGCCACAGGAGAAGTTATGAAAATTGTCGTCACAGGCGCCGCTGGGTTTATCGGCAGTAACATCATCAAGGGTTTGAACGCTCGCGGTATCACCAACATCATTGCGGTCGATGACCTGACGGAAGGTGACAAGTTTCGCAACATCGCCGACAGACAAATTGCCGACTACCTCGACAAAGATGTGTTCTATGAACTCTTTGCCGAAAACGCCTTCGGCAAAGTCGAAGCCGTGTTCCACGAAGGCGCTTGCAGCGACACCATGGAAAGCGACGGCAAGTACATGATGGACAACAACTACACGCTGTCGTGTGGTTTGTTCAACGCTTGCCAACAAAGTGGCACACGCTTGCTCTACGCCTCATCCGCAGCTACCTACGGCGGCAGCGACACCTTCATTGAGACACCTGAGTACGAGTTGCCGCTCAATGTGTACGGCTACTCCAAGTTGTTGTTTGACCAACGCATGCGTTTGGAGTGCAACAACAACTTCAAAAAATTCAAGCGTCAAGTGGTGGGCTTTCGCTACTTCAACGTCTACGGGCCACGCGAGCAACACAAAGGTCGCATGGCCAGTGTGGCGTTCCACCAGTTCAACCAATTCAATGCCGAAGGCAAAGTGAAGTTGTTTGGCGAATACGGTGGCTATGCGCAAGGTGCGCAGATGCGCGACTTCGTCTTCATTGACGACGTGGTGACCGTGAACCTGTGGTTCTTAGACAACCCAGACAAGTCTGGCATCTTCAACCTCGGTTCAGGCCGCGCTCAGCCTTTCAACGATGTGGCGTTGTCTGTGGTCAACGCCATGCGTGCTAAAAAAGGTGAAGCAGCTCTCGACTTGGAAGGCGCTGCCCAAGCAGGCTTGATCGAATACGTGCCTTTCCCCGACGCCTTGCGTGGCAAGTACCAGTGCTACACGCAAGCTGACCTGACCCACCTGCGCGCCAGCGGCTGCGATCACTCATTTGCCGATGTGCAAAGCGGTGTCACACAATACATGGCAACCTTGAGCAAGTAAGCAGCCCACACATGAACACCTGGCCCGACAAGTTCTGCGTTGGCTCGGTATTAAAGACATGTCAACGCAGCTTGGGGCTAGGTTTACTAGCCTTGCTGCTTGCCAGCAGTTCAGCTTTCGCACTCGACATCAACCAAGCCAATGAGGCCGAGCTAGACAGCATCAAAGGCATGGGCCCCGCGCTCAGCGCCAAGGTGATCAAAGCCCGCACACAAGGGCCATTCAAAGACTGGCCCGACCTGATGCAACGCGTCTCAGGCATTCGCCAAAACAAAGCTCAGCAGTTTTCAAAAGAAGGCTTGACCGTCAACGGTGAAACGTTCAACGCTAAGCCATAGATGCAGGCTTAAGCGAAGCACAAACCAAAGCCTCTAATGCATCTTCACGCCAGAACGTGGCCGCCGCAAAAAAACCTTCCCACACACAGCCATGGCAACCACGTCCACAGCAGGTGGTGGGCTCAGGTGGCGGGGCTCTTAACGTGAGACCCTGCTCTATCGCCAAGCGCTGCGCATAGGCAAACATGGCTTGTGCGCTTGGCGCATCGATCAGGGGCATACGAACTAAAGATGCGATGCTCATGCCCGAATCGTAGCCGCACAGTGAGTGCTTATTTGTTGGCGTTGGCAAAAAACAGCTGCTCGCCGCCAATCTTGTAGCCATTGATGGATGCTTGCCCTGCAGGTGACACCACCCAGTCCACAAACTTCTGCGCCAAGTCGACTTTGACATGCGGGTGCTTGGCGGAGTTGACTACCATCACACCGTATTGGTTGAACAAGCGGTTATCGCCCTCCACCAGCACTTGCAGGTCTTGACGGTTTTTGAAGTTCAGCCATGTGCCACGGTCAGTCAACGCATACGCACCGGTAGATGAGGCAATGTTCAACGCAGGCCCCATGCCGCAACCACACTCTTTGTAGCCTGCACCCTTGTTGTCTAAGCCTGCCAGTTTCCAGTAACGCAGTTCGGCGGCATGTGTGCCGCTTTTGTCCCCGCGTGACACAAAACCGGCTTGCGTGCTGGTCACCTTTTGCAAGGCCGACACAATGTCTTTGCCGCGTGTTTTAGCAGGGTCACTGGCAGGACCGACCAGCACGAAGTCGTTGTACATCACAGGGTAGCGTTTGACGCCAAAGCCTTCGGCCACAAACTTTTCTTCCGCCGCTTGGTCATGCACAAACAACACATCAGCGTCGCCACGACGGCCCGTGTCTAAGGCTTGACCCGTGCCCAAGGCCACCACTTTGATGTCTATGCCAGACGCTTGTTTAAACGCAGGCAAGAGGTGAGCAAACAAACCAGACTGCTCGGTCGACGTGGTGGACGCCATCACGATGCTTGGCGCTTGGGCCTGCGCAGAGCTTGCCCCCAAGGTCAAAGCCACGGCCAATAAACTGGCCAACGAGAACAAATGTGTGCGACGGGTCATCCCAACTCTCCTTTTAAAAACAAATGCGCCTCGGGATGGGTCTTACCCAAAGGTCGGTTAAAAAACTCATCCACGGGCAAATCTGCCAACACGCGACCCGCTTCTAAATAAATCACTCGCGTCGCTAAGCGTTTGACTTGGCCCAAGTTGTGACTGCTGAACATCAGACTCACCTTTGAGGCGGCTACCCAATCTGCCAACAAACGCTCGACCTCACGTTTGGCATGCGGGTCTAAACTGGAAGTCGGTTCGTCTAGCAACACAAAATCGGGCCGCAAGGCCCATGCGCGGGCCAGAGCCAAACGTTGCTGCTGTCCACCAGACAACGTGCGTGCTGAACGTTCAGCCATGTCTTGCAAGCCCACGCGTTCCAAGGCCTGCGCTGCGCGAACATGCGCGTCACGCCAAGCCGTGCCTTGCAACCACAAGCCCCACACCACAAAGCGCAGCACCGATGTCCGCAACATATGCGGGCGCTGAAACACCATGGCTTGGTTCACCTCACTCGCCACCGACACTTGACCGCGCGACACCTTGAGCAAGCCATGCGCCACACGCAACAGCGTGCTTT
>CANCCJ010000192.1 GCA_947374535.1 Comamonadaceae bacterium
TCAGAACCACGGGAATGGCCTGGGCTTGGATGGGGGTCATGGATTCGTAGCCCATTTCGGCTACGGCACGTGCCAGCGCGGGGGCCAGCTGCAAATTGGAAAAAGAGGTCGTCATGTCTGGGGCATATTGTCGCATTGTGGGCGACAGGCCTTCAAACCCTTGTTTTTCCGTCTTTTTTGAGCTGGGCAGCCAGCTCGCTGAGGGTTTTGTACACCTCGCCCGCTGGTGCGTTCCAGCGCTTCACCATCTCGCCCTGCGCTTGCACCACGGTGGTGTCGCCACGGGCGGCGGGGCCAGTGAGTGCTTGTGCCGGGCCCATAGCCAGCACGTTGTCCACCGTGCTTTTGAGTAGCGCCTCGGTCAAAGGGCGCATCAGCTCGGGTGGCACGCCTGCGCTATGCCAAGCGTCTTGCGCAATACCCTGCAACACCACGGTGAAGTTGCTGCTGAACACGGCGGCCGCGTGGTACAGCGGCTTGTCGGCGCTGGCAATCTCAAAGCAACGCCCGCCAATGGCGGTGAGTGCGGTGTGCAGCCACGCCAACGCGGGTGCATCGCCCTCGAGCCCGCAAGGCGTGCCTGCAAACTGGCGCACGCCCGTTGGGGGAGACGCGAAGTTGAGCACCGGATGCGCGCTGGCCACATGGCAGCCCAAGGCTTGCAAGGGCTGCAACACAGCCGCGCTTAGAAAGCCACTGTTGTGACACACGATGGAGCCCGCCAACTTAGCGCCCTGCGCCTCGGCCAAGGCCTGTGCGGCGGCAGCCACTTGGACATCGGGCACGCTGAGCAGCCACACGTCGGCAGCACGCATATCGGCCAAGCTGGCCACGGGCTGGCCCGCGCCCACAAACTTGGCGGCTTGCTCGGCGCTGCTGAAGCTGCGCGAATACAGGTCTTGCACCTGCACTTGGGTGTGCAGATGTAACAAGGCCGCGAGGGTTTGACCCACGCGGCCGCAACCGATGACGTTGAAAGAGGTCAATTAGGTCTTGGGCAGTGTGACGCCCACTTGGCCTTGGTACTTGCCGCCACGGTCTTTGTAGCTGGTTTCGCACACGTCGTCTTTGTCGCTCTCGAAGAACAACACTTGGGCACAGCCCTCGCCTGCGTAAATTTTGGCGGGCAGCGGTGTGGTGTTGGAGAACTCCAAGGTCACATAGCCTTCCCACTCGGGCTCGAACGGCGTGACGTTGACGATGATGCCGCAACGCGCGTAGGTGCTTTTACCCAAGCACACGGTCAGCACATTACGAGGAATACGGAAGTACTCCATGGTGCGGGCCAGCGCAAAGCTGTTGGGCGGGATGATGCAGACATCCGACTCGATGTCCACAAAGCTCTTGGGATCAAAGTTTTTGGGGTCCACCACTGTGCTGTAAATGTTGGTGAACACCTTGAACTCGGGCGCACAGCGGATGTCATAGCCGTAGCTGCTGGTGCCGTAGCTGACGATTTTTTCGCCCGCTGCGTTTTGACGAATTTGGCCTGGCTCGAACGGCTCGATCATGCCGTGCTCTTGCGCCATGCGGCGGATCCATTTGTCTGATTTGATGCTCATGACTTGATTTTAGGGCTTTAGTGATCGCCTTCGGCGTAGCGCTCAAAACACAGTTTCAGCGCGTGTATCCACTTTTGGCGCTGCACCTCAGGGACAAAACTGGCCTCAAAACTATTGCGCGCCAGCACATAGGCGTGTTGTGCCGTGAGGCCGGTCGCCTCAAAGGTTTGCACAAAGTTGTCGTTCAAGTAGCCGCCAAAGTAGGCTGGGTCATCCGAGTTGAGGGTCACGCACAAACCCGCGTCTAGCAACTGGCCAATGTTGTGGTCTTTCAAATCAGGGAACACGCACAGCTTTTGGTTGGACAGCGGGCACACGGTCAGCGGTATGCGGTCTTTGGCTAAACGGGCCATGAGTGCCGAGTCATGCACGGCTTGCACGCCGTGGTCGATGCGCTCGACGTGCAACACATCCAAGGCGCTCCACATGTAGGCGGGTGGTCCCTCCTCGCCCGCATGGGCCAGCAGATGCAGGCCATGCGCGTGCGCCAAGGCAAACACGTTTTTAAACTTTTCAGGCGGATGGCCCACTTCGCTAGAGTCCAAGCCCACACCGATGAATTTGTCTTTGAACGGCAAGGCCTCTTGGAAGGTTTGCAACGCCGCCTCTTCGCTCAAATGGCGCAAGAAGCATAAGATGAGTTGCGCACTCACGCCCAATTTGTCTTCGGCATCCACACAGGCGCGATGCAAGCCATTGATGACCGTGGCCATGGGCACGCCACGTTCGGTATGGGTTTGTGGATCGAAGAAGATTTCGGTGTGCACCACGTTGTCGGCTTTGGCGCGTTGCAAGTAGGCCCAGGCCATGTCATAAAAGTCTTGCTCGTGCAGCAACACGCTGGCACCTGCGTAGTAAATATCGAGGAAGCTTTGCAAGTTGGTGAAGGCATAGGCCGCACGCAACGCCTGGACGTCGGCGTATGGCAATTTGACGCCATTGCGCTCGGCCAACGCAAAGATGAGCTCAGGCTCTAACGAACCTTCGATATGAATGTGCAGCTCGGCTTTAGGCATCTCGCGCAAGAGCTTGGGCAAATTGACGGTGGCAACGGCGTGAACTTTGAACATGGCAGTCTCCAAACAAGACTTCATGCTACCCAAATTTTCAGTGCGCAGAACGAATGAGGTTACGTACCACCGGATAAATTTGCGCATCCCATCGCTTGCCGTTAAACACCCCATAGTGGCCCACACCCGATTGCAAATGGTGCGTTTTGCGGTAGGCGGGCAACATGCTGCACAAGTCTTGCGCAGCCAAGGTTTGACCCATGCCACAAATGTCATCGCGCTCGCCTTCGACCGTCAACAAAAAAGTTTTGCGAATGGCCTGCAAGTTCAAGGGACGGTCACGGTAAGTCATCTTGCCAGCGGGTAACGCATGATCTTGAAACACTTGCTTGACGGTTTCTAAGTAGAACGGGCCCGACAGATCCATGATGGCGAAATACTCTTGGTAAAAGTCGCGAATCACATCGGCCTTTTCGTCTTCACCATTCACGCGGTGTTCATAAAGTGTTTTGAACGATTGCTGGTGACGCTCAATGTTCATGTTCAAAAACGCCATGAGTTGCATAAAGCCGGGGTACACGCGGCGGCCCACGCCTTTGAAGTGAAGCGGCACCATGCCAATCAGATGGGATTCAAACCACTCAATGGGTTTGCTCATGGCCAACTCGTTGACACCTGTCGGATTGACACGGGTGTCAATCGGGCCAGCCATGAGCGTCAGAGAAGCAGGCTGGCAATCGCTGCGGTCTTCGGCCAACACCGCCGTTGCGGCCAAGCACGCCACCGTGGGCTGGCACACCCCCATCAAATGCGCGTTGGGCCCGAGGTGCTGCATGAACCAAATGATGTGTTCGATGTATTCATCCAAACCAAACTCGCCCTCGCTCATGGGGATGTCACGGATGTTGCGCCAGTCCGTCACATACACCTCATGGTCTTGCACCAGCGTTTGCACTGTCCCGCGCAGCAAGGTGGCGAAATGTCCAGACATGGGCGCGACCAGCAGCAGCTTGGGCAAGTCTTTGGCATCTTCACGACAAAACCGCACCAAGTCACAAAAGGGTGTGCGAAAACTCGTGGTCTCCATCACAGGTACGCGCTTGCCTTGCGCGTTATTCACGCTCGAAATATTGAACGAGGGTCGCGTGTGCGTGAAGCCCAGCAAAGCAATCTGCTCGTAATACGCCGCCATGCGTTGCAAGGGCGTGATGCGTTTGTCATCAAACCAGTTCAAGCTGATGTCACGCGCGTGATCCGCAAATTTGCGAATTGGGTCTGAAACATCGGCTACGGCTTGGTAGTTGTGATAAATCATTACGTTGTCTCCAAGCCTTTCGGCTTTGTCTTGATGCATTGCATCGTGCAAGAGACGTGCCACGAGATGGCATATCTCTTGCAATGTGAATTGCACCACACACAGATGCACCAAAAGGCAACCATGGCCAAAACCACGCTCACACTCAGCAGCAAGAACTACTCCTCTTGGTCATTGCGAGGTTGGCTGATGGTCAAGCTCTCAGGCGTGGCCTTCACCGAAGTACCCGTCGCCACTGACAGCGTAGATGCACGCGCCGAGTTGTTGTTACTCTCGCCCTCCATCCTTGTGCCCTGCCTTAATCACAGCAATGCACGCGTGTGGGACACGCTAGCCATTGGCGAATACCTGAACGAAATTGCACCAAAAGCAAACCTACTCCCCACCAACGCGGTGCACCGTGCACATTGCCGGTCCATTTGCGGTGAGATGCATTCAGGGTTTTCAGCCCTGCGCGCCTCGCTGCCGATGAACATCAAAGCCAAATTCAGCAAATTCAAAGTTTGGTCAAAAGCACAGCTCGACATTGACCGCGTGCTCTTTATTTGGCGCGATTGCCTGTCTACCTACAAAGGCCCGTATTTATTTGGCAAGAACCCCACGCTGGCCGACTGCATGTTTGCACCAGTGGTGACTCGCTTTGTGACCTATGGCATTGCGCTCGACCCTCTGTGCGAAGCCTATTGCCAAAAGATTTTGTCGATGCCCGAGATGAAGGAGTGGATGGCAGCCGCAACTGCAGAGCCTGATGACATTGAAGAACTTGAAGTGGAGTTTTAACCATGAGTACCGCT
>CANCCJ010000193.1 GCA_947374535.1 Comamonadaceae bacterium
AACTGGAAGCCCGTGCTGAACCGATTTACGATCCAGTTTGAGGAAAGGATGCCGACGAATTAACACGCGCTCCGTTTACACAAAATTCGGGACACCCTCCCTCCAATTTCCGCGCAATACGCGCGGGACCTGGTCGGGCGGGCGAATGACTGCCGTTCACAGTAGTCGTTTGCTACATTCATTAGACAAGCACTTGCCTTTGCAAAGACGTTGTTCGCTTTAATGGGCCTGACTCTTCGTAAATAGCTTTTATTTCAATACCCATAGCGGCCTGCTTTGAAATCCGTGAACGTAATTTGGCTACCGGTTGAAGCACAAAAATACTCAGCGTCTACAACCTCCTGCGGCTCCTCGCAGTTGCCTGCGCGGTCGCACCCGCCCCTTGATACACCAGAGATAACATCTCCTTGGTAAGTACAGCGATGATCCGACAAGTAGGTCTTGTATCTACTCTTCTCCGCCTCCTGTTGATAGACGGTCCACACAACGATGAGACCAGTCAGCATGGACACAGCGAGAATCAAATAGACCTGTTTCCGTTGTTGAGCCTGATCGTCGGCATCTACCGAGACGGTTCGAAACATACACACTGCTGAAGCAGCAAAAGCGAGTAATGCAAGGGCAAGATGTCGACCGCTGACAAACATCATGGCCAAACCATATAGCGCGAAGAACGCGTATGTGTAAAACTTCTCGCGATTAGTAATAGATATCATGGTTAAGTAAAGCGTAGAGATGATCGGGGCTTCGCGGCTTTATCGCGCAGCGCTCTAGCGAGCGAAGGGGGGGGAGGTCAACCACCATGTTGTATGCTTTCCATCCAAATGAACGTTGCACAGTGCATATCCGGTACACAGTGTTACTTGGTCTGACCGACCGTAATCTGGCCAGTGATACCAAGCCCAGCGATGTGTTGGCTTCCCGCAAAGCGGGCATAAACCACTGCCCGCCACTTCAATCCCTTAGCTAGACGCATGGTGCAGATCAATATGCTGTCACTGGCTAATGCAGATGGGGCACTCATTGAAAATTCCACGTTACTTAGTTGGGATTTGTACCAAGGGGGCCGCATCAAAAATTTGAAACCAGTTGGCAAGCTCCCTGTCTGGCACTGCTTTGCGCAAAACGTCCAGAAATTCTTTGTCGCGTGTTGATTCCACTGTAATGTTTTTGTAGACCACCTTCACGCTAGGTTCGATGACACGCAGCTTGTCCAACCCGTTACGCACCAGTTTCTCAATAGCATCCCGTTTAAGCTGTTTGCTGGCAGTTTCCTTGGCCATGCGCTGTTCAATGAGGTCCGCCACACGACTAACGCGCTTTTCGTGATTACCTATGACGGCTTCGCGAAACCCTTTGACCCAGGCGGTCAGGACCAGTTCAAAATCTGCCTTGCCGGCTTCGAACTTGCTCTTGTCGGTATGCCTGATCAGCTTGCCGAAGCCTGGCAGGTTAATAATGTACTTCTGGGTCAGCTCGTTCCAGTAGGCATGTATCTCGGCCTGTGTGGTGGGTTTTGTAATCTTCTCTCCGTTTTGCCTGTACGCCTGCTCCCCATTGATCAAGACTGGTACATCGACCGTTTTATCAGCATCTATATTGAACGGCTGAATGGTGGTTTGTAGGAGCGGGCGAAGTTCTTCCGGCGCATCAGAGTTGACGATCAGGCTGTCCAGTCGCATTTCGCGCTTGGTTAACTCAGCACCACGCAGCACGGTTTCGATGAATTGAAATCGGGTAGAAAATACCCGCGATAGTCGGGATAGGTCAAATGGCGCTGGGGGCACAGCCTTGATGGCCTGCATCACTTCGACTAGTGCATCATTTTCCAATAGTACAGTGCTGACTTCTATTTGTCCGGGCTGGTGCGGATCAAAGCCGAAGGCCTGCGGCAAGTCTTTTAATGTTTGCTGGGTCAATGTCATAGCATTGGTCTCCGACGCACTGCGTGGTGCTTCAAACATCAAAGGAGTGGGGCCCCATATCAAGACCTCATTGTCAGCCATTAGAAACCCTATGCGCAGCCCTGTATGGCGACGAAGCGCAACATCATGTGCCTGAGCTTCGGTGTTAAGGCTAGCCAAAGCTTCTGCATCACAGTATCCAAGTCTGCAACACTCCTCGTCGCCGTCAATAATGATTGCAATTTCCTGCACTTCGAGCTTAGTTTTAATTGCATCTGCGGTCGCCTTTGAAACACCAGGCGCCATATAGACAAGCCGTTTTGTGGCCTTGGCTATGCTGCTTACCAAGTCGTCCTCTTGGATTGATCTAAATACACTCATCGATACCGCCTCCCATCGAGTTGTTTGTTATGTCTAAAGTTTGTAGACCGCTCTCGTTTGTGCTTGCCTTGATGACTAATACGGCCAACTTCCATTCCGAACTAGCAGACCGCGAATTTTTTCAAAGCAGGCTACTCCATAGTCTCGACACTCAAGTCAAAAATTTGGTCTGGCCAAGTTAAGGCTGTCATGCATTCAAGGTCCTTCAAAATTTCGGCAGAAAGCTCCAAGTCAACACCGATGTTGCTCATAGCGTGGATGCCAGAAAAAAATCTACTAAGCCGCTTGAAGAATCCTTTTTGGGGAGTGGGTGCGTTGCTACACATCGACAACATTTCAAATGTTTCGTGTTGAGACATTGCGTGCAGAAACGCACGCACGATGATGGCCTCAGTGATAGCTGTTGCGTGCTTGGCGGCAACCACAATCTCCAACCATTCGACGACCCATCGATTCACGCCAATTTTGCGTAGTTCACAATAGTTTGATGGCCAGTTGATTTCAGGCATCGACCGCAACCATATGCACAAGGACAGTGGATCCATTTCAACCTTCTTTTCTTCCTCCAGGGGGCGCCTTCTCGACGTGCGAAATACCATTGGCGTACTCGAGTGCTCTCGACTGGACATCTGATTGTCAAATGAGCCTGTCGTGTCTATAGCGCAGAACTTAATGTCACTAGTGCGCGCGGCACGATATTGGGATTGAGTTTGACGGAAGACAGAGTCACCCGTTCCGCTCCAACCGGCTGCAAGCATTTGGCTGACTTTATGCAATTCCGGTATATCAAGTGGCTTTTTTTCTTCGGCGCGCTCGTGCACCAACAAGAAGTTTGTTTGATCAGTGACCAATTGGTAGGCCACGGCCATATCACGGATAGTTGAATTGAGCCCTGACACCAGAACTTCAGTTTTGAGTTGCAGTCGATCTGCAACTGCCATCCGAGAAATTGTGGTTCCCTCTTGAACTTCTGGGCTCAGCTCTGCGCTGGCAATTTCCAGCATGTCTCCGCCGTCAACGCGTCCCATGAGGCGAACATAGCCAGAAGGAATTTCCTTTGCATGAGCAAACAGATTGATTGTGTCGCCGTTAAACACAGACTTAGGTATTGCCGTGTACCAATCTGGACTAAAGCCCTCTGGCCATGCAACAGTCACATCGTTCAGCCTTGGTGACCGCAGTCGAACAAACATGCGCAAGATTGCGGGCTCCACCGCTTCCCCAGGAGCCACGAAATCGCAAGCGCCACCTGTGGCTTCAGCCAGTCGTCGTAAATGAACTTCTGCCGGACTGCTGCCGATCCCGACAACGAAGATGCGGTGCTTGGAGGACTGTGCAGCCCTGATAGTTTGATCAATGCTACTGATTTCTCCGTCTGTCACCAGTAACACATCACTGGCTACACTGTGGGCCAGCGCAAATGTAGAGGTCAACGCTGATTCCATTTCCGTTCCACCCATATCGGCACGGAGATTTCCAACCCAGCGCTGTGCTGCCAAGCGTGATGTTATCGTTGAGGACCACAGCCCGCGCGAGCGATGTTCGACAGAACTACCGAACCGAGACAGTGAAAACTGATCACCTTTCATAAATCCCCGAACGATAGATTGCAATGCTCGCCTTGCAGCCTCAATGCTGTTGCCTGCCATCGAGCCAGAACAATCCACTAAAATTTTCACTGTGGTGGCCAGCGACGATTGATTAGGAATTCGAGGATATAAACTGGTTAATGCCACGATGGCGTCAGCATCAACCATGTCGCGCGCCAGAACGGATACGGAATCGTGCGTCAACTGATCAATGACCAAAATGAAGTCACGGTCGAGCGAAGCATTACGTCCGAGTGAAATCGTCACCATACTGCTATCTTCTATATTGGCGTGCGCAATCCTTATGGGATGACTGGGTGAAGCCACTCGGGCACGTGCCATGTCCCCATGCAATCGCAACTCAATGTTGAATGGGTATTCAACCAATAAACTGTGGACCGGAGATTGGTGCGGTTGAAGCCCGCCATCAGCAACCGCGTCACCAAAGCGCGGTGCAATGACTGTGGGAATCAAAACACGCAAACCTTGTTGCTCAAACTTCAAGGTTTGAGCATACCGAAACGTGATCACACAACTCTCATTGGCTACCAGATTCCCAAGATTCAAGCTGTAACTTTGGTCATTGTTTTTCTCCAGCATGATGGCGGCATTCCCTGCGGATAGTGCTTCCTCATACTCGGCCTCGGCGAACTTCTTCCCAACAACCGCGCCGCTGAGATATTTCTCTCCTAACTGGACATCAACACCCAACAGGACAGCACCCCATGGCAATGGAAAGGTATACACAACCTCGACGTTGCTTTGCGTTGAATTACAGAATCGCT
>CANCCJ010000194.1 GCA_947374535.1 Comamonadaceae bacterium
TTCATAGACTTTGTGCTGTTCGTAAAGCTACATCGGTTTCGTAGGCGGCACAGATCTCCATACCTGGACCATCGAGACGAACTTGGCCTTGGTCTAGCCAAATGACACGCTCAAAGTGACGCACATGATCGAGTACGTGTGTGGACACCATGATTTGTTGCTGCGCTTGTGCAATGTCTCGATGTAACAAGGCTTGACCTGGTAAATCGAGGCTTGAGTAAGGCTCATCTAACAAAAGGGTGGTGTGTGACGCAATCATCAATGCAAGCCAGCACACATGTTGCCGCTGGCCTTGGCTCAGGCTGCCGATCGCTCTTGGCGCCCAGTGTGCCAAGCCACGAGCCGCGAGCCAGTCACGCACACGAACTTGAGTTTGCGTGCGTGAAAGCTTGAGGCGATGCAAGCTCAGCGCCAATTCCTCTTCCACCGTTGGAAAGATGATTTGCTCGTCTGGGTTTTGGAACATCATGCCCACAGCGTTTTCGCCTTGCGGCAACACCACCTGCCCTTGTTGCGGCTGGTCTAAGCCGCAGATGAGGCGGAACAAACTGCTTTTGCCCGCGCCGTTGTCGCCAATCAAGCCAATGCGTGCCTCTTTGAGCTGCAGCGACAGTTCGGCAAACACCGTTGTGCGCCCGCGAACCAATGTGATTTCATCGAGGGTGATACCACAGGTGTTTTTAAAGACGGGGCTGACAGAGTTGGCGTGCATGTTCAAAAATAGATGACTATTTTTGATTATCGACGAGCATGCCTCGTTTTTTTAAGGCTCATCCTGAGCCAAATTGCTCAAGATGGTGAGCAGCACACGGCGCGTGGTTTGAATGTCTGAGGCACTGAGCCCTTGAATGCTGACTTGATTGGTGTCTTCTGCAAGTGGGACTAATTTTTTTTTCAACGCACGGCCTGCTGGCGTTAGATGCACGTACATGTTTTTTTTGTTCTCAGGCAATTGCCGGCGTTCGATGTAACCCAAAGCCTCCATGGTTTTCATGGCGGCAAAAGTGGTGGGCTCCATCACCCCCGCACGGTCACTGAGTTCGCGCTGGGTCAGCCCATCGCATTCCCACAAAATGCGTAGAAATGTCCAATGTCCAAACGGAACGCCGTATTCGGCAAGGCGCAGCTGCAAGGCGCGCGTGTAGGCGCGTCCTGCATCGCGCACCAAATGAGCTAAGCGGTCGTTGGGAACCGCTTCTTGCCAATGGCGCAAGATATTGCGCGTTTCATCAGGTTTAATTTTTTTCATTCAATACTCAGGTCGAACTTGGTAGGTGGGTGTGCAAATTTGATCGCCTTGCGCAGACGCCAAAATAGCCAAGCTAACCTCCGTCGTGGCACGCGCCCATGCGCCGCTGTGCAGCACAGGCTTGCCGTGCTGCACAGCGTTGTAAAACTCGTCCATCACTTCGCTGCGTGGCAAATGGGGGGGCGCTAACGCATCGAGTTTGACGTCGAAATCACCGTCTATCCAGACCCCCTGTGGTGTTGGCCTTAAATCTGCCCGATCACAACTGACGATGATCGGACCAAAGTGTTGGTGTTGCGCGTGAGGAGGCAAGGCTGTATTGCCTGACCATTGCGGGGCGCCATAGTTGCGTGCCGCTTTGAGCTGCGCTTCTTCACTCGCTGTGTTGGCATTTACCAAACGCTTGCGAGCATTCCCGTGATCGGCCCAGTTCTTGGGTTGGCCCAGCTCACCAATGCCGTCCATCCAGCGGTCGCTGTCGAAATGGCCGTAGCCGTTGTAACTCAAACTGGCAAACGCGCCCCCTGCAAACCCCAGCAATGCGCTGTAGGCCCCTTCGGTCGGGCGTGTGCTGTCCCATGTGCCGGTATGTGCCATAACGCGGTTGACCAACCCGCCGCCTAGCAAACGTACGATGTCAATTTGATGCGCGGCTTGGCTAAATATCACCCCCCCACCGGCTTGCGTGTCTAACTCTTCAGGTCGCCGCGGGCGGTACAAGAAATCGGTGTAATTCAGGGCGTGAATCATGCGCACGGGTCCGAATTCACCGCTTTGAATGAGTTGGTGCGCTTTCAAAATGGGGGCATTGAAGCTGTGGCTGTGTCCCACCATCAACACCACGCCCGCACGGGTGGTCGCTTCAATCATCCGCGTGCATTCATCCAGCGTGAGTGCCATGGGTTTTTCCACCATCACATGTTTGCCATAAGCCGCAGCCATTTCTACTTGTGCGGCATGCAGTTGGTGGGGTGTGGCAATGTAGATGGCCTGCACTTGAGGATTGGTGCACAAGGCTTCGAAGTTGGGATCGCAGAGGGCCCCAAAGTCACGTTCAAACTGCGCACAAGCCAGAGGCTGCGGGTCTGTGGCGGCGACCAACTGAATACGTGGATCGTTGGCTAAAGTAGGAAGCATCAAGGTGAATGCGCGCCCCAAACCCGCGACACCCAATCGAAGTCTGGACGTGGTCATAAGTCGAGCACCAGCTCTGATGATTTGGCACGCGAAACGCACACCATGATTTGATGTGCCTGCTCGTCGGGGCGAAGTACCAAGTCGCGATGCTCTGCCTCTCCAGAGATCAGTTCTGTGCGGCAAGAGCCGCATGTACCACTTTCGCAAGAGCTTGACACCGCATGACCGCAGGCGCGCAGAGCCTCCAAAATACTTTGATGGGCAGGCACGGAGATACGCGTACCAGATTTTTGCAGCACCACATCAAACGCTAGGTTGTCTGCAAACCCCGTTTGTGCTGCACCAAAACTTTCAAAATGGATGCGCTCGGTGGGCCAGTGTCCTGTCATGTCGCGCACGCTGTCCATGAGACCTTGTGGACCGCAGCAATACACATGGGCAGTGGTGGGGCGCTCGAAGATGGGCCACAGGTCGAGGGCTTGCGAAGGGTCGCCGTGGTCGTGGTGTAGCCTCACAAAGTCTGCGAACTCAGGGGTATTCAATTCATCCTTGAACGCGGTGCCTTCTGCGTCTCGTGTGCAGTAGTAAAGCTTGAAATCGGTGCGGCCTTGGTGGGTCAAGTGCCGAATCATCGACAGGATGGGTGTGATGCCAATGCCACCTGCTACAAAAATGTAGGAAGGTGCCGCCTCGTTCAATTCAAATAAATTCACCCAAGGCAATGTAGGAAGCAAGTCGCTTTCATGCACATCGTCCACCATGCTTTGTGAACCGCCTCGACCTTTGGCATCTCGCTTGACGGCAATTTGCCACGTTGCGGTGTGCTCTGGATCGCTGCACAAAGAATAGCTGCGACGCACGCCAGCGGGTGTTTGTACGGTGATGTGCGCGCCAGGTGTGAATGCAGGTAAAGCTTGTCCTTGTGGGTGCGCAAGTTCAAACAAGGTGATGTCTGTGGTTAGCCGTTGTTTGCGTGTGACGCGCAGAGGGGTGAAGTGTTCGCTCATAAAACAGTTGTGCTTTGTGTGACAGGGGTTGAGTTGACATAGATCAAGAATTCAAATAATCTTAGTCAACTAACTATTTTTTGCAAGCCCAAAAAAGGAAATTTATGCTGACGCCGGAAGAAAACGATTTGTTGTGTCGCGTAGAAGGCAAGGCCCCGATGGGCCAGCTGATGCGTCGTCATTGGCAAGCCATTTGTTTATTGGAAGAGGTGAGTGAGCCTGACGGTCAACCCATCCGTGCGCGCGTGCTGGGCGAAGATTTGGTGGTCTTTCGTGACACCGAGGGCCGCGTGGGCGTGATGGACGAGTACTGTCCGCATCGTCGAGCATCGTTGGTCTATGGCCGCAACGAAAACTGTGGTTTGCGTTGTCTCTATCACGGCTGGAAGATGGACGTCGCTGGCAATGTGATTGAGATGAGTTCAGAACCTGTGGCCAGTGGCATGGCTGGCAAAGTCAAGCACACGGCCTATCCCACCAAAGAGTGGGGAGGTTTTGTGTGGGCCTATATGGGGCCTGCTGACACCATGACTGAATTCACACCACCGCCTTGGGCGCCGACAGAAGATGTGCGTGTGTCGATTGCCAAAATCATCATTCCTTGCAACTGGGCGCAAATTTTGGAGGGTCAAATTGACTCGGCGCACAGCTCTAGCTTGCATTCGTCAGACATGGTGCCAGCCCGTGTGGACGGTGCCAAGGCGACGGACAAAAATTGGTTGCGCCCTTCGACCGACAAGGCGCCGCGTATGCAAACCCAGCGTGATGCCTATGGCTTCCGCTATGCCGCCATTCGCCGCCCTATTCACAATGCTGCCACCCACGACTATGTGCGCTCGACGGTGTTTGTGGCACCTGCGTCGGCCTTGATCCCCCCCAATAACCTCTATAACGTGGCCAACATCAACACCGCCATTGACGACACACACACCGCATTTCACTTCATTGCATGGGGCGACCCTGCGACGACGCCAGAAACCGCGACATGGCGGCAGTTCTTGAGTGCTCAAGTCGGCGTCGATGTAGATGCGAAGTTCAATCCTGTACGCACAGTCGAGAATGATTTCATGCAAGACCGTCAAGCCATGAAGGCGGGTAATTTCACCGGAATTCCTGGTATCCCTAACCAAGACATGGCCATGTGGGTGACCATGGGACCTATTGCAGATCGCACCCATGACCGCTTGGGGGCAAGTGATTTGGCC
>CANCCJ010000195.1 GCA_947374535.1 Comamonadaceae bacterium
GATCTCGACGGTTTGGCCGTTTTTTGTGAGCGCTTGGGCGAGAAACGCTTCCGCGCCACGCAGCTGTTCCGGTGGATTCACCAAAAAGGCGCACAAGACTTTGATCAGATGTCTGATCTCGCCAAGTCAATGCGCGAAAAGCTCAAAACCTGCGCACAGGTTCAGCCTTTAACCCCCATTTCCCGACACGACTCTGCCGACGGCACCATTAAATGGCTGTTCGATGTGGGTGACGGCAATGCCGTCGAAACCGTGTTTATTCCTGAAGACGACCGAGGCACCTTGTGCATCTCATCGCAAGCGGGTTGCGCGGTGGGCTGCCGCTTTTGCTCCACGGGCCATCAAGGCTTCAGCCGCAACCTCACCACAGGCGAAATCTTGTCGCAGCTGTGGTTTGCCGAGCACACTTTGCGTCAACAGTTCAACACCTCCGAGCGCGTCATCTCCAACGTGGTGATGATGGGCATGGGCGAACCGCTGCAAAACTATAGCGCCTTGGTGCCTGCTTTGCGCGCGATGTTGGACGACCACGGCTATGGCCTGTCACGCCGTCGTGTGACGGTGTCGACCTCGGGCGTCGTGCCCATGATGGACCGTTTGGGGGTGGATGTTCCCGTCGCTCTGGCAGTGTCGTTGCACGCGCCCACCGATGCCTTGCGCGACAACCTGGTGCCGCTCAACCGCAAATACCCCTTGCATGAGTTGATGGACGCTTGTCGCCGCTATTTGGCGCACGCCCCACGCGACTTCATCACCTTCGAATATTGCATGTTGGATGGTGTGAACGACCAGCCCGAGCATGCGCAAGCCTTGATTGATTTGGTCAAGCCCAAACGCGGTTTAGGTGAATCCGTGCCTTGCAAGTTCAATCTGATTCCGTTCAACCCATTTCCTGCCTCTGGCCTCACACGTTCGAGTGCGGCCACGGTCAAAGCGTTTGCGGCGCAATTAAGCGAGGCCGGCATCATTACGACCGTGCGCAAAACGCGCGGTGACGACATTGACGCCGCTTGCGGCCAACTCGCCGGAGACGTGAAAGACCGCACCCAGGTGGATGCCCGCATGGCCAAGCAACGCGTGATTCCACTCACACAGGTCGCGTCATGATGTGGGCGCGTGTTGTCGCTTGCTTAGGTATGGCGTGCATGGCCTTGTTGGGCCTAAGCGCTTGCAGCACAGTGGCATCACAACTCGACACACTGACACACGCCGAGCCCGACAGCACACGCCAACGCGCCATGCGTCGCCTGAGCTTGGCGAGTGCGTATTACGAACAAGGTCAAAACGACGTGGCACAGCAAGAGGTGCGTGCGGCCTTGCAAATTGATCCCCAGTTCGCCGATGCCTACAGTTTGCTGGGCTTGATTCACCAGAGAGCCAATGCACCTGGTTTGGCGCAACAAAGTTTTGAGCAAGCTTTGCAATTGGCTTCCACACCGCCTGCGCGTTCGGCCGAGTTGGCGGCTATTCAACACAACTACGCTTGGTTTTTGTGCCAACAAAATCGTTTCGTTGAAGCGCAGGTGCAGTTTGATCGCGCGGTCTCCCAACCGGGCTATGGTCAAGTGGATAAAACCTCAAAGGCCATCCGCTTGTGTCAAGCAAGAGCAGCTGTCAAAGTTGATGGGCTTAACAGCAATAATTAACCCGAAAATTTCCAATTCAGCGCAAGCCAACGCTTGGGCTTAGACAAAATCGAAGACTGATGACCGAAGAAACCACCACTCCTACAACCCCCAGCATGACTGCGGGTGCTTTGTTGCGCCAATACCGTGAAGTCCATGGTTTTAAGGTGGATGTGTTGGCTCAGGCCCTGCGTGTGTCGCCCGCGAAGTTGGAGGCATTGGAAACCGATCGCTTAGATCTGTTACCCGATGCCATGTTTGCCCGTGCCTTGACTTTGGCGGTATGTCGCCAACTCAAGGTGGATGCTTCGCCTGTGTTGGCCTTGTTGCCTGGTCAAGATGTGTCGCGTTTGGCGCCCAAAAACGAGCGCGGTTTGGACTTTCCACTAGACCGTCCTTCATTCTTGCCACAATCCAGTTTTTTGGTGGTCGCGCATTTATTCACGCCCATGCGCTGGGCGGCTTTGTTGCTTTTGGTGCTAGCTTTGATACTTGGCTTGTGGCCCGAAATTCACGGTTTATTGGTCTTCAAAGAAGACCCCGTCGCTGGCTCCGTGGTGGCACCTGTTGAAGTGCCCGTGATCGCTTTGCCTGCGGTGGAAGATACAGTGCCAGTGGTTGATGTCAAATCTGCCAATGTGGTGCTTACCACCGTTCATTCACCGGCTGTGGCCGCTCACGCAAGCCCTGCTGCTATGCCTAATAGCGCCTCGGCCAGCGCACCAGGAGTTTCAGATGCCCGCTGATACGCAGACACAAGGCATTGCCTTGTCGCAACCCAAAGCACGCCGCAGCTTACAAGCGCGCGTGGCGTGGGGCGACCATGTGGTCACCGTGGGTGGCGATGCGCCGGTGCGCGTGCAGTCCATGACCAACACCGACACGGTGGACGCCATTGGCACTGCGATTCAAATCAAAGAATTGGCCTTGGCCGGCTCAGAGCTGGTGCGCATCACCGTCAACACCCCCGAAGCCGCCGCCGCTGTGCCACATGTGCGCGAACAGCTCGACAAGATGGGCATCAACGTTCCCTTGATTGGCGACTTTCATTACAACGGTCACCGCTTGCTGACTGAGTTTCCCGATTGCGCGCAAGCCTTGTCCAAGTACCGCATCAACCCCGGCAACGTAGGCAAGGGCGACAAGCATGACAAGCAATTCGGCCAAATGATTGAAGCGGCGATGCGCTTCAACAAAGCCGTACGCATCGGTGTGAACTGGGGCAGCCTAGACCAAGAACTGCTGGCTAAGTTGATGGACAATAACGCGTTGCGGGCTCAGCCATTCGAGGCCAAGCAAGTGATGTATGAAGCACTCATCACCTCGGCCATCGACTCCGCCAAACTGGCGCAAAGCATGGGCATGGCGCCTGAACAAATTTTGCTCAGCTGCAAAGTCAGTGGTGTGCAAGACCTGATTGCCGTCTACCGCGAGCTAGCTCAGCGTTGCAATTACCCACTGCATTTGGGCCTGACCGAAGCAGGCATGGGCACGCGCGGCACGGTGGCTTCTGCCACCGCTTTGTCCATCTTGCTGCAAGAAGGCATTGGCGACACCATCCGTGTCTCACTCACGCCGCAGCCCGGTGAGGCGCGCACGCAAGAGGTGGTGATTGCGTCTGAAATTTTGCAAGCCTTGGGCCTGCGCACCTTTGTGCCTAGCGTCACGGCTTGCCCCGGTTGTGGCCGCACCACCAGCACCACCTTCCAAGAAATGGCCAAGTCGATCGACGACTTTTTGCGCGCCCAAATGCCTGTGTGGCGCACCCAATACCCAGGGGTCGAAAACCTCAAAGTGGCGGTGATGGGGTGTATCGTCAATGGCCCGGGTGAGAGCAAACACGCCGACATTGGCATCAGCTTGCCCGGCAGCGGCGAAGCGCCTGCGGCGCCCGTGTTCATAGACGGCGAAAAAGCCATGACTTTGCGCGGCGACAACATCGCGCAAGAGTTCCACCAGATTGTTGAAACTTATATTGAAAAGCGCTTTGGTTAAACCCCGCGCATGCCTACCGTGACGACCGAAAACAAAACAACAACAGCCAAACCCGTCAAAACGCAAGCCCTGACCGCTGTCAAGGGCATGAACGACTTGCTGCCCCCAGCGTCGGCCCAATGGGAATGGCTGGAAGACAAAGTACGTGGCCTGATGGCTCGCCACGCCTACCGCAATCTGCGCACGCCCATCGTCGAACCTACAGCCTTGTTTGTGCGTGGCTTGGGCGAGGTGACCGACATTGTGGAAAAGGAGATGTACTCCTTTGAAGACCGTCTGAACGGCGAGCAGCTCACTTTGCGTCCTGAAGCCACGGCGGGTGTTGTGCGTGCCGTGGTTGAACACAACATGCTCTATGACGGCGGCAAGCGCCTGTATTACATGGGCCCCATGTTCCGCCATGAGCGTCCCCAACGCGGCCGCTACCGTCAGTTCCACCAAATCGGCGCGGAAGCATTGGGCTTTCCCGGCGCGGAGGTGGATGCCGAGCTTATTTTGTTGGCCGCCACGCTTTGGCAAGAGCTGGGTTTACAAGACGTGCGCTTGGAACTCAACAGCTTGGGCCAGCCGAACGAACGCGCCGCACACCGAGCCGCTTTGATTGCGCATTTGGAGCAGCACATGGATGTGCTGGATGAAGAAGCCAAGCGTCGCTTGCACAGCAACCCGTTACGCATCTTGGACACCAAGAACCCCGCCATGCAAGCGGTGGTGGAAGCCGCACCGAAGTTGATGGACTTCTTGGGTGACGCCTCGTTGGCGCACTTCAACGCTGTACGTGCCATCTTGGATGCCAGCGGCGTGACCTACCGCATCAACCCACGTCTGGTGCGCGGCATGGATTACTACAACCTCACCGTGTTTGAATTTGTGACCGACCGGTTGGGCTCGCAAGGCACCATTTGCGGCGGTGGCCGCT
>CANCCJ010000196.1 GCA_947374535.1 Comamonadaceae bacterium
GAAGCCCTGCAAACCGCAGACGACAAAGTGTCCATTCCCCCACTCGTAGGCGCATTGTTGAAAAACGAACAGGACACCACGCTATTTGAAAAACTGGTGTTCATGCAAAGCCGCAACCGTTAAAAAGAAAACACCATGTTTGCATCCCTTATTGAAGGCCTGACCGACGCGATTGGTTTCATCGTAGGCGCCTTGCTCGGCTATGGCGTAGGCGTGACATTTGGTTTGAACTTGTTTGCCGAAGGCTATGGCACCGGCAGCATCATCGCGATCTTGCTGGTGGGTATTGGCGGAGGCATGGGCTTGCAAGCTGCACGCTGCTTTCGCTCACCTAAACCAGATACTGAATAGAACACCACCATGTTGATCGACTTCTTCTACACCTTGCGTGCCGCCAAGCTGCCGGTTTCGGTGAAGGAGTACCTCACCCTGCTTGAAGCCTTGCAAGCCCAAGTAGTGGGCCCCAGCAGCGAGGCCTGCAGCATGGACGATTTTTATGTGTTGAGCCGCCTCATCCTCGTCAAAGATGAAAAACACTACGACAAGTTTGACCGTGCGTTTGGCGCGTACTTCAAAGGCGTGGAGTTGTTGACTGACTTCACCCAAAACGTGCCATTGGATTGGCTAGAAAAAATTCTTCAAAAAGAACTCACCCCTGAGCAAAAAGCCGCGATTGAAAAAATGGGTTGGGACGAGTTGATGGAAACGCTGAAGAAACGCCTCGAAGAACAAAAAGAACGCCACGAAGGTGGCAGCAAGTGGATTGGCACAGGCGGCACATCGCCCTTTGGCAACGGGGGCTACAACCCACAAGGCATTCGCATTGGCGGCAAGGGTGGCAACAAAAGCGCGGTGAAGGTGTGGGACCAACGCAGCTACCGCGACTATGACGACACACAAGAACTGGGCACACGCAACATCAAAGTAGCGCTGCGCCGCTTGCGACGGTTTGCACGCGAGGGCTCCGCTGAAGAACTTGATCTAGACGGCACCATCCACAAAACAGCCGCCAATGCGGGTTTTTTAGACATCTTGATGCGTCCTGAACGACACAACAATGTCAAAGTGCTGCTGCTCATGGATGTGGGCGGCACCATGGACGACCACATTGCTCGTGTCGAAGAACTCTTCTCAGCTGCCAAAGCCGAGTTCAAGCACTTAGAGTTTTATTACTTCCACAACTGCGTGTATGACTTCATGTGGCGCAACAACAAACGTCG
This sequence comes from Comamonadaceae bacterium, assembly GCA_947374535.1. Next base: position 1,221 of record CANCCJ010000196.1, read on the forward strand.
CTACGCCGAAAAGTTTGAGACGTGGGACATCATCCGTAAGTATAACAAAGACTATAAGCTCATCTTCATTGGCGACGCCACCATGAGCCCGTATGAAATTGTGCAGCCCGGCGGTAGCGTGGAATACAACAACGAAGAAGCGGGTGCGGAGTGGCTACAGCGTTTGCTACATACCTTCCCTAAATTTGCGTGGATCAACCCCGAACCACAAGGCGTGTGGGAGTACCGTCAAAGCATTGCCATGATTCAAAAAATCGTGAGCAATCGCATGTACCCGCTCACGCTCAAAGGCTTGGAAGAAGCCATGCGAATGCTGAGCAAGTGACACCGTAAAATACACACTGGGCGCCACCGTAGTTCAATGGATAGAACTCTCCCCTCCTAAGGGAGTGATACAGGTTCGATTCCTGTCGGGGGCACCACCCTCAAGCCTGTCTCATTTCGCGCAGTTCGGCGTTGGCATGACGCAAGCGGTCGGCAATGGCCAAGGCCACTGAACGCATCACGCTGATGCTCATCACAGGGTCCCCTGCGGCCACCGTGGCAAAGGCTTTGCGGTCAATCGAAATCAACTCCGTTTCACGCGTGGCGTAAACATCCGCCGAGTGAGCGCGACCATCCAAGAAAGACATTTCGCCGAAGAACTGACCGCGACTGAAGGTCGTGAGGTGAATGGTTTTGCCATTGACCAACGGCAAGCTCACTTTGACTTCACCTCGACTGATGAGCATCAGCTCATGGCCTACCGAGTCTGCACCAAACACCAAGTCACCGGCCTCGTACACATGATGCTGAGCGCAGCGCTCCAGCGCCATGATCTCTTGCTCGTTCAATCCGTGAAAGAGTTCAAACTTCGACAAAGGAATGCCTTCATGCGACACATGGGCATGGCCTGCCAGCGTCAAGGTTTCATCTTCGATCCACTCCAGTGCCTCATCAAACTCGTCAAAAATTTTCGCTGTGCTGTCGGATAGCAAACCAATGTGATCCACATACGAACGCAAATCGCGACCGCTGGGTAAGCGCTCAGGGACACGGGTCAGAACCAGCTTGGCGTGGCGCTCAGCCAGCATATTGCGAATGCGCTCAATCATATGGCCTGCCGTCATGTCCATCGACTGCACACGCATGAAGTCCAGCACCACAAATTTGGCATTGCTCAGCTCGGGCTCAATGGCGGTGTAGAGCTGATCCGTCGTGCCAAAGAACAAACTACCTTGGAGTTCAAAAATCACGGTATGACTACCGGTTTCAGCCAGAACATCTCGTTCGCGTTGTCCACGCACACGCGATGAAAATGTTTTATCGCCAAAGGTTTTCCGGCGAATGGTGGAGGTGTGAATTTGCTCACGCAAAAACAGCATGATGGCCATCGCCACGCCTACACCCGATGCAGCAATCAAGCTCACGGTGTTGGCCACAATCACGACCAACAAAATGACAGCAAAGTCGAGCATGGTGTCTTTGGCTCGCAACAGTTGCAAAGAATGCCAGTCAATCATCTTCACGCCGATCACGATCAGCAAGGCCGCCAAGGCCGCCACAGGCACCCATGCGATGAGCGAGGTCAGCAGCAAAATCGCCAACAAAGACCAGACGCCTTGAAAAACACCCGACAAATATGTTGTGCCGCCGCTGGCCTTGTTGACCAAGGTAGCGCCCATGGTGCCCGCACCGGGGGCGCCACCGATGAGTGAAGAAGCCAAATTACCCAAGCCTTGGCCAATCAGTTCTTTGTTGGAGTCATGGCGCGAACCTGTCATGGCATCCAGTACCACGCAAGTTTTTAGGGTGTCGATGGAAAGCAACACCGCCAACGTGATGGCGGGAAACGCGATCTGCGTCCAGTTCGGCATTCCCGATTGGCTCAGACTTCGAAACGGATCGAGCAGCGACTCAAAAAATCCCTCGCCCCCCACAGACAGTGGGCCAATGATGAAAGGGTTGTCATGCAAGTTGCGCAGCTCAGGCCAAACCGTGAAGGCCAACAACCAATAAGACGCCATGCCCCCCAACAAGCCCACGATCACCCCAGGCACACGCTTAGAAATACGTGGCGCCAACAACATGAATGCAGCCGTCACCGCACCGACAATCAGGCTAGGCGTCTGCCAAAGGTCCATGGCATGCAAGCCCTGCCACCAGTTCATCCCCTTGGGCAGCGCCATCCATTTCGGCAATTGACTCATCACAATGATCAGGCCCACACCGCTCAAGTATCCACTCACCACGGGAAACGGCATGTACTTGATGAGTTCGCCAATACGCAGCAAGCCAAACGAAATTTGCACCAAGCTACTGATAAAGGCCACCAAGAACAAGGTCAAGACCACAGCACCCACGCCTGCGCCTTGCTGCGTCATTTGAATCGTTAACGCGGATAGCACAGCAGCCGCAGGTGCACAGGGCGCGGAGATCAAACGCTGCGTACCGCCAAACGTGGCAGCAATCAGTCCCAGCGCCGTGACCCCCAGCATGCCCGCCAGCGCACCTTTGGCACCAAACTCCGCGCCAAGCGGGGAAAAAATGGTGACGCCAAAAGCAATGGCCGAAGGCAATGCGACCAACATGGCAGCAAAGCCACCCCAAATGTCACCAGAAAGATTGGCACGTGATAGTTGTATTTGAGTGGTTGTCATTGCTCAAGGTTATCACTGTCGACATTGATGTACAGCACCCGGGTTCACCCTAGTTAATCGCCTTGGTGACTCACCCATCCAGCAATTACGCTTTTAATTCAAGACCTTCAAAGGAGACCTTCGTGAAACGTCAAAACTTTACCCGCACGCTACAAAATGCCACGCTCACCTTGGGCATGGCCTTCAGCGGTTTCGCCATGGCACAAGCGCCAGCTGCACCACCAGCCTCTGCAATTCCACCCACATGGGCGCAAGGCCGAACACCCGAGCAGGCCGCACTGAATTTGGTGCCACATCCGCCAGGCATGACGGCTTTGCCCGCCAGCGACATTCCAACCGACAAGCTCAAAGTACCTGCTGGTTTCAAAGTTGAGTTGTGGGCCACAGGCATGCCCAACGCACGCTCCATGGTGCAAACGCCCAAAGGCACCTTGTTTGTCGGCACACGTTTCCCAGGCAACGTTTACGCAGTGGTTGAAAAAGATGGCAAACGTGAAGTCAAGACGATTGCCAAAGGTCTGCACCGTCCTAATGGCGTCGCATTCAAAGATGGCTCTCTGTATGTCGCCGAGCTGTCACGCATCATTCGCTACGACAACATCGAAGCCAATTTAGACAACCCGCCAGCACCTGTGGTCGTGTTTGATGCACT
>CANCCJ010000197.1 GCA_947374535.1 Comamonadaceae bacterium
CATGTGATTTACAAAGAAACCAGCATGCTCTACACAGGCGTGGCCAATCGCGAACTGTCATTTGCTTTGGGCTCGAACGCCACAGCCGGCGCTATGTACCGCGCAGGCAAGTTGCAATATTTGGCCGTAGCTGCACCCAAACGCGTGAGCGCATTTCCCAATGTGCCCACCGTGGGTGAGTCGGGTGGGCCTGCAGGGTTTGAAGTGAGTGGCTGGACCACCATCGCTGCGCCACGCGGATTGCCCAAAGCGGTGACCGACAAAATTCAACGCGACATTGAAAAAGCCTTGGCTGAACCTGACGTGCGCGAAAAGTTTGCCTCGTTTGCGTACGAACCTTTCACATTGACCCGCGAGCAGTTGAATGCTTACATCCAGGCCGAATCCACCCGCTTTGGCGGGATCATCAAAAAAGCGCAAGTTTCTTTGGATTAATCATGAGGACGAACACCATGTTGAAACGCTTGAGCTTGATTCTGTTGACATCGTGTGTCGCAACTTTGTCGCTGGCACAAAACTATCCCACCAAACCCATCAAAGTGGTGGTGGGCTACGCGGCGGGCGGTGCGGTGGACGTGGTGGCGCGGACCATTGGCCAAAGCCTTTCCACTAGCATGGGGCAGCCTGTGGTTGTGGAGAACAAACCCGGTGCAGGCACCAACATCGCTGTCAAATCAGTGATCACGGCGGAGCCCGATGGCTACACCTTGATGATGGCCGCCAATGCGTTGGCCGCTAACATGTCGCTGTATCAACCAGCGCCCTTTGATGCCGAGCGTGATTTGGTCGCTGTGTCGCTCATTGGCCGTGTGCCTGTGGTCATTGCGGCTAACCCAAATGCGCCTTACACCAACATCAAACAGTTGATTGAAGCGGCAAAGGGTAAGCCCAATAGCATTGCGTTTGGTACGCCCGGCAACGGTTCTACGCCACACATGGCGATTGAGTTGTTTGCGCGTGCTGCAGGTATTGATTTGCAGCATATTCCCTACCGTGGCGGTTCACCTGCCATCACCGATGTGATCGGTGGTCAGTTGCCTTTGGTGGCGGTGAATGCACTCGAAGTACTGCCGCACGTCAAGAGTGGCAAGCTCAAAGTGCTGGCTGTTCTCAGTCCCAACCGCAGTGCCATTTTCCCCGACGTGCCGACCATTGCTGAATCTGGTTTCCAAGGCTTCGAAGCCTCCGTGTGGTACGGCTTGGTCGCGCCAGCTGCCACGCCCAAACCCATCGTGAACAAACTGCATGACGAAGTTCAAAAAGCTTTGCAGACGAAGGAAGTGCGTGAGCGCATGAACGCCGTAGGTGGTGAGGTTGTGCCTGGCAGCGCCGACATGTTTACCAACCTGATTCGTTCCGAACGCCAGCGTTACGCCAAACTAGTGCGCGAAGCCAACATTCAACCCGATTGAAGACAAAGAGGAGCCCTATGGAATTTCAAAAAACCCCCGGCTGGATGGACTGGTACACCGGCCCCAGCAAACCCAAATTCAAATTGCCTGCGGGCGCAGTTGATGCCCACTGCCATGTGTTTGGCCCTAGCAACGAGTTTCCCTACGCACCAGAGCGTAAGTACACGCCGTGCGACGCGTCGAAGGCGCAGCTCTATGCTTTGCGCGATCACCTCGGTTTTGCGCGCAATGTGGTGGTGCAAGCCACTTGCCACGGCGCAGACAACCGCGCCATGGTTGATGCGTTGGTCAACTCCGGCGGCAAAGCGCGTGGCGTGGCCACCGTCAAGCGGAGCGTGACCGAAGACGAGTTGCAAGCCATGCATGATGCGGGTGTGCGTGGTGTGCGCTTTAACTTCGTGAAGCGCTTGGTTGACTTCACCCCTAAAGATGAACTGCTTGAAATTGCCAAGCGTGTGCAGATGTACGGCTGGCATGTGGTGATTTACTTTGAAGCGGTGGACCTGCCTGAGTTGTGGGATTTCTTCACAGCCTTGCCCACCAATGTGGTGGTGGACCACATGGGCCGTCCGGATGTGACCAAGCCTGTCGATGGCCCTGAGTTTGAGTTGTTTGTGAAGTTCATGCGCGAACACCCCAACGTGTGGAGCAAGGTCACTTGCCCTGAACGCTTGTCGGTCTCTGGCCCTAAGGCTTTGAATGGTGAGCAAAACGCGTACCAAGATGTGATTCCCTTTGCCAAGCGCATCGTGGATGAGTTTCCCGACCGCGTGATCTGGGGCACCGATTGGCCGCACCCCAACCTCAAAGACCACATGCCTGATGACGGCTTGCTGGTTGATTTCATTCCGCATATCGCGACCACCGAAGAAAAGCAACGCAAGTTGTTAGTTGACAACCCAATGCGCCTCTACTGGCCTGAGGAGACTTTTTAATGGCACTCGACAAGCCCTACACAGACGTCCCCGGCACCATTATTTTTGATGCTGAACAATCGCGCAAAGGCTACTGGCTCAACCAGTTCTGTATGTCGCTCATGAAAGCGGAGAACCGCACGCGCTTCAAAGCCAATGAGCGTGCCTACCTTGATGAGTGGCCCATGACCGAAGAGCAAAAGCAGGCTGTATTGGCCCGCGACTTGAACTGGTGCATGCGCACGGGCGGCAACATTTACTTCCTCGCCAAAATCGGCGCGACCGATGGGTTGAGCTTCCAACAAATGGCAGGCTCCATGACCGGTATGACCGAAGAGGAATACCGCAACATGATGATGAATGGCGGTCGCTCTGTAGAGGGCAATCGCTTCGTTGGCGAAAACGGTGATGCCCAAGCGCAAAACCAACCCCAAGGCGCAGGAAAGAAAGCATAACCATGGCAAAAATTACCGCATCCGTTTATACCTCTCATGTGCCTGCTATTGGCGCTGCATTGGACCTCGGCAAGACGCAAGAAGACTACTGGAAGCCCGTCTTTGCTGGCTATGAATTCTCCAAACAATGGATGAAGGACAACAAGCCAGATGTCATCTTCTTGGTCTACAACGACCACGCCACCGCCTTCAGCTCAGACATCATCCCCACCTTTGCCATTGGCACGGCGGCGGAGTACACGCCAGCCGATGAGGGCTATGGTGCACGTCCTGTACCGATGGTCAAAGGTCATCCAGAACTGGCGTCTCACATTGCACAGTCGGTGATCCAACAAGACTTCGACTTGACCATCGTCAACAAGATGGATGTGGACCACGGTTTGACCGTGCCACTGTCTTTGATGTGTGGCGAGCAAGACCCCGTCAAGGGTGCTTGGCCTTGCCCAGTCATTCCATTTGCTGTGAACGTGGTGCAGTACCCCGTGCCGAGTGGTCAGCGTTGTTTTAACCTTGGTCAGGCCATTCGCAAAGCGATTGAGAGCTACGACGAAGACATCAACGTGCACATCTGGGGCACAGGCGGCATGAGCCACCAGTTGCAAGGCGCGCGTGCGGGCCTGATCAACCGCGAGTGGGACAACAACTGGCTCGATCTGATGATCAACGACCCTGTAGCCTGCGCCCAAGTGCCACACATCGACTATGTGCGCGAAGCCGGTAGCGAAGGCATTGAGTTGGTGATGTGGTTGATCGCACGCGGTGCCATGTCGGACATTCAAAACGGCAAGGCCACAGGCCCAGCACCTAAATTGATGCACCGCTTCTACCATGTGCCGGCTTCAAACACCGCCGTGGGGCACGCGATCTTAGAAAATGCATAAGTAATCAAGAGGAAAACAAGATGAGCAAAACCATCAAAGTCGCCTTGGCTGGCGCAGGTGCCTTTGGCACCAAACACTTGGACGGCATTAAAAATATCGACGGCGTGGAAGTTGTATCGTTGATCAGCCGTGATTTGGAAAAAACCAAAGAAGTCGCTGACAAATACGGTATCCAGCACATCACCACCGACTTGGCCGACAGTTTGGCACTGCCAGAAGTCGATGCCGTGATTTTGTGTACCCCTACACAAATGCATGCCGCACAGAGCTTGGCTTGCTTGAAAGCCGGTAAGCACGTACAAGTGGAAATTCCATTGGCCGATAGCTGGAAAGATGCCGACGAAGTCGTGCGTGTCGCCAAAGAAAAAGGCTTGGTGGCGATGTGCGGTCACACCCGCCGCTTCAACCCCAGCCACCAGTGGGTACATAACAAAATCAAAGCAGGTGAATTCAATATCCAACAAATGGATGTGCAAACCTACTTCTTCCGCCGCACTAATATGAACGCGCTGGGCCAAGCCCGTAGCTGGACCGATCACTTGCTATGGCACCACGCCGCGCACACAGTGGATTTGTTTGCTTACCAAGCGGGTAGCCCTATCGTCAAAGCCAACGCAGTGCAAGGTCCTATCCATCCCACTTTGGGCATCGCGATGGACATGAGCATTCAATTGCAAGCTGCAAACGGTGCGATTTGTACCTTGAGCTTGTCGTTCAACAACGACGGCCCCTTGGGTACTTACTTCCGCTACATCGGCGACACCGGCACTTACTTAGCCCGTTACGATGATTTGTACACCGGCAAGGAAGAGCAAATCGACGTGTCCAAAGT
>CANCCJ010000198.1 GCA_947374535.1 Comamonadaceae bacterium
TACGACACCGATGAATCACGCGAAGGCGTGAATGCGCTCAAAGATAAGCGCAAGCCTGAGTTCCGTAAATACGCCAAGTAATCCGCCCCACCAAGGAGCCCTGTGATGAATCCGAATCCCTATATTGACGAAGACCTGCAAGCCTTGGCTGAAACCGTGCGTCGATTTGCCGACGAACGCGTGAAGCCTGGTTTTTTAGAGCGCGACAAAACCCGCGTGCTTGACCGTGCGCTTTTGCGTGAAATGGGTGCGCTTGGATTCATTTGCCCTGAGCTGCCTGAAGCGTTTGGCGGTTTGGGCATGGGTTGTTTGGCCGCCGGTGTGATTCACGAAGAAATTGCCCGTGCTGATTTGAGCTTTTCGTACCTGAACTTGTTGGCTTCTTTGAATGGCCAAATTTTGTCCAAATACGGCAACCCTGAGGTGGTGGCACCTTGGTTGAAAAAGCTCACCCAAGGCGAAGCCATTTGCGCGATTGCGCTGACCGAGCCACGCGGCGGTTCAGACGCCGCCAACTTGCGTTTGCGCATCGAGCGTGATGGAGACTTCTATGTCATCAATGGTGAAAAAACTTCCATTTCTGCGGCAGACCAAGCGGACATCAGCGTGGTGTTTGGCCGTACCGGCACGCCAGAAGATGGCGCGCATGGCGTGACCGCTTTGCTCGTGCCCATGGACACACCGGGCTTGACCACCAACCGTTTTGATTGCCATGGGCAACGCGCCATTGGGCGAGGCTCCATCTTCTTTGAAAACGTGCGTGTGCCAGTGAACCACCGTTTGGGCGATGAGAACAAAGGTTTTGTGCAAGTCATGCACGGCTTCGATTTCTCGCGCTCACTCATTGGCTTGCAGGTGTTGGCGGTGGCGCGTGTGGCCTTGGAAGAAACATGGGAATACATCACCCAGCGTCAGGCCTTTGGCCAACCGCTGTCGGCCTTCCAAGGGGTCACCCATCCACTTGCGCAATTCGACACCGAAGTGGAAGGTGCGCGTCTGTTGTGCTTGCAAGGTTTGTGGCTCAAAGATAAGGGTTTACCTCATACCGCAGAAGCGGGCATGGCCAAGTGGTGGGGCCCCAAGCTGGCCTACGATGTGATTCACCAGTGTTTGCTGTGCTACGGCCACGGGGGTTACGACCGAGGTTTGATGGAACAACGCTTGCGTGATGTGCTGGGCTTTCAGATTGGCGACGGAACCGCGCAAATCATGAAGACCATCATTGCCCGCACGCGTGCAGGACGCAAGTTCGTTCCTGCTTAAAGCGCTGATTTAAAAAATATAAAACCCATACCCACTGAGGAGACAACTATGGAATTCGATGCAGTCTTAATCGCCCCACGTCGCGCGCACAGCGTCGCCAAAGGTTTCTGGCATGACCGCACCATCAACGATGACCTCGACGCCTGTCTCGCAGCCTGTCCTGATAAAACCGCACTCACGGCGGTGCAGGCGGAAGGCGGCGCGGTGACACGCTTCACCTACCGCGAGTTGTCCAACATGGCTGACCGCGTGGCGATTGGCCTGACCCAACTCGGTGTTCGTAAAAACGACATCGTGGCCTGCCAGTTGCCCAACTGGTGGCAGTTCACGGTCACCTATTTGGCATGCTCACGCATCGGCGCGGTGATGAACCCTTTGATGCACATCTTCCGTGAGCGGGAGTTGTCATTCATGCTCAAGCATGGCGAAGCCAAGGTGCTCATCATTCCACAAACTTTCCGTGGCTTTGATTACGAAAAGATGGTCAACGAGATCAAGCCCACCTTGCCTGACTTGAAGCATGTGGTGGTGGTCAATGGCACGGGCAGCAACAGTTTTGAAGCCTTGCTCAGCGGTCCTGCATGGGAAAAAGAAAGCAATGCCCAAGCGTTGCTGACCCAACACCGCCCAGGCCCAGACGATGTGACCCAACTCATTTACACCTCCGGCACCACGGGTGAGCCCAAAGGTGTGATGCACACCGCCAACACGGTGATGGCCAACATCATTCCCTATGCCGCACGTTTGCACCTCGATGCCAATGATGTGGTGCTGATGGCGTCGCCCATGGCGCACCAAACCGGCTTTATGTATGGTTTGATGATGCCCATCATGCTCAAGTCCAGCGCCGTGCTGCTCGATGTGTGGGAACCTTTGCGTGCCATTGATTTGATTCGCAGCGAAAGCGCGACCTTCACCATGGCCTCCACCCCGTTTCTGACCGACTTGGCCAAAAACGTGGAAGAGTCTGGCAATAAAGTGCCTACCTTGCGTACCTTCTTGTGCGCTGGTGCACCCATTCCTGGCCCCTTGGTTGAGCAAGCCCGCAGCGTCTTGGGCACCAAGATTGTGTCGGCTTGGGGCATGACCGAAAACGGTGCCGTGACTTTGATTGAACTCGATGACCCCGACGCGCGTGCCTTCACCACCGATGGGTTGCCGCTACCGGGGGTTGAACTCAAAGTGGTGAATGACGATGGCGTGGCGCTGCCCGTGGGTGAGGCAGGCAAGCTGTATGTGCGTTCGTGCTCAAACTTTGGCGGGTATTTGAAACGTGCCCACCTCAACAGCACTGACGCTGACGGTTGGTTTGACACGGGCGATTTGGCACGCCTTGATGCACAAGGTTATGTGCGCATCACGGGCCGCAGCAAAGACGTGATCATCCGGGGCGGCGAGAACATTCCTGTGGTGGAAATTGAGTCGCTGTTGTATCGCCATCCAGCCATTGCCATGGCTGCCATCGTGGCCTACCCAGATGAACGTTTGGGTGAGCGTGCGTGTGCAGTGGTGGTGCTCAAACCAGGGCAAAGTTTGGATTTGCCGAGTTTGGTGGATTACCTCAAATCACAAAAGATCGCATTGCAATACATCCCAGAAAAACTGGAAATTCGTGATGCCATGCCGTCTACACCTTCAGGAAAGATTCAGAAATTTAAATTGCGCGAAATTTTGCGTGATCAAACTGCTTGATGCGTTGCGTCCTCCGCAGCAAGTGTGGTGGGCACGGCGGCCGACTTCAAATGACTGAAAGCCCATGTCGATGTGCAACGCCACTGTCTAGATAAACCCACTTTCCAGCATTGCTGACCTTTCATTACGCTTTTAGGAAAACGCTTCATGGCTCTCGACAAAGAATCTTTTGACATTCTGCTGCCTACACTGCAACGCTTCATCCAAGAGCGTTTGGTGCCTGCAGAAAACTACCTTGAAGAGCATGACGATGTGCCTGCCGACATCGTGGAAGATATGAAAGAGATGGGCTTGTTTGGCCTGTCGATTCCTGAAGAGTTTGGCGGCATTGGGTTATCAATGAGCCAAGAAGTGCAGGTGGCTTACGAAATTGGTCGAACCTCGTTGGCGTTTCGTTCGGTGTTTGGCACCAACGTGGGCATTGGTTCGCAAGGTATCTTGATGGATGGCACGCCTGAGCAAAAAGCCAGCATCTTGCCCAAGGTGGCCAGTGGTGAGCTCATCATGTCGTTCGCCTTGACGGAGCCGGATGCGGGCTCGGATGCGGCGTCGCTCAAAACCCGTGCTGACTTAGATGGCGATCACTATGTGCTCAACGGCACCAAGCGTTACATCACCAACGCGCCGCGTGCCGGTGCCTTTACCTTGATGGCTCGCACAGGCGGTCCGGGGGCGGGGGGTGTGTCGTCGTTCATCGTGCCGTCTGATTTACCAGGCATCAAACTGGGCAAGACCGATAAAAAAATGGGTCAGCGCGGCACCAAAACCTGTGACGTGATTTTAGAAAACGTGCGCGTGCCCGCTGCCAACATCATTGGTGGCGTGCCAGGCCAAGGCTTTAAAACTGCCATGAAGGTGCTAGACCGTGGCCGCTTGCATATCTCGGCTGTGTCGTGTGGCATGGCCCATCGCATCATCGAAGAAGCCACGGCGTATGCACGCGATCGCAAACAGTTTGGCAAAGCGATTGGCGAGTTTCAACTGATTCAAGCCATGTTGGCCGATAGCCAAGCTGAGTTGTTGGCCGGTTGGGCGCTGGTGCAAGATGTGGCACAACGTTTTGATGGCAAGCCCGCCCATGTGTCTGACCCCGATGTGTCCATGCGTGTGTCGTGCGCCAAGTTGTTCTGTACCGAAATGGTGGGGCGCGTGGCTGACCGTGGTGTGCAAGTCCATGGTGGGGCAGGTTACATCAACGAATACCCCGTTGAACGCTTTTACCGCGATGTGCGCTTGTTGCGACTCTACGAAGGCACCACCCAAATTCAACAACTTATCATTGGCCGTGAACTCTTGCGTCAAGCCTCATAAGTTATTTCATCTGTCAAATTCTAGGAGTCCTCATGTCTAAGTCATCGACCCAGTTCAAATGGGACGACCCCTTCATGCTCGATCTGCAACTGACCGACGACGAGCGCCAAGTCAAAGAAGCTGCTGCTGCCTATTGCCAAGAACGCTTGGCCCCACGCGTGCTGGAAGCCTTTCGCCACGAAACCACCGATGCCTCCATCTTCCGCGAAATGGG
>CANCCJ010000199.1 GCA_947374535.1 Comamonadaceae bacterium
GTCAGCATCAGTCGCGAAACCACGTTTGAACACGATTTGCACGCCGTACGCGACCGCGAAGCACTCGGCGCCATCTTCACCCGACTGAGTGAGCAAGTGGCCGCCGACTTGCAGCGCAAAGGCTATGTGGGCAAGACGATAGGCATCAAACTGCGCTACGACAATTTTCAAAGCGTCACGCGTGACCAAACCCTCACAGCTTATGTGAACCAAGCTCAGGCCATTCGTCAAGCCGCAGGGCAATGTCTGAAGCGGGTCGACCTCACGCGCCGCCTGCGCTTGCTGGGTGTGCGCGTGGGCTCGCTCATGAAGCTAGAAGACTGGCAAGCACAAGGCCTGCGTGCCGAAGCAGCCCCCGCACAGCCCTACACCGAGTCCTTGTTTGGAGACGATAGCCTCTCAAAATGATGCGCTTGCTGAACAGGTGAAAATAGCAAAATCTATAAAATTGGATTTTGCCAAATGCGCACGGTCAAACAACATCTACTGCGAATTTTCGCCAGCGCATTGCTCATCAGCGGTGCCGTTCAAGCAGCCTGCTTGGGCGACCCACACAGCACCAAGGTGTACAGCTTCGATGTCGTGCCCCAGCTCACCGCAGCCAAGATTTACACCACCTGGTCGCCACTGTTGCAGCGCGTGGGCCAAGAGGCGGGTTTGTGTTTTGAGTTGCGTGTCTGGCCCACCATCCCAGAGTTCGAACAAAAACTGCTCAAGGGCGACCCTGAGTTTGTGTTCCTCAATCCTTACCACGCGGTGTTGGCCTACCAAAAGAAAAAATACCAGCCTTTGCTGGCCGACAGCGAAGACTTGTTGACCGGCATTTTGGTGGTGCGCACAGACAGTCCCATCCAAAGCTTGGAAGCACTCAAAGGCAAAACCATCTCGCTGCCTGCACCCAATGCGTTTGCCGCTTCGTTGCTGATTCGCGCAGAACTGGCGAAAAGAAAAATCGATGTCCAACCTGTGTTTGTCAAAACACACAGCAATGTGTATCGCTCTGTCATTGGCAAGGATGCCGTGGCTGGCGGTGGCGTAAACAACACCTTAGACAACGAAGCCCCCGAGGTGCGCCAGCAGTTGCGTGTGTTGTTTGAAACACCGGCCTACACGCCGCACCCCATCGTCACCCACCCCTCGGTTCCTGAGGCGGTGCGTGAGCGGTTTTTGCAAGCCATGCTCAAGCTCACGCAAGACGATGCCGGGCGCAAATTGCTCGACGGCATCAATCTACAGAAACCACAGCCAGTGACGTATGGGAAGCACTACAAGCCTCTAGAGAAGCTTCAATTAGAAAAGTTCTTGGTCTTGAGCGGGCAGTGACATGCAACAACGTCTGAACGCTTCGCAGTGGAAAAGCATCAAGCCCGCGCTTTTGATTGGCTTGGCTTTGGCGCTGCTGCAAATCGGTTCGGGGCTGGCTGCTTATTACCAATCGAAGAGCTTGTTGTGGGAGAGCAAACTCCAAACCGCACAGAACTTATCGCAAGGCTTGGTGGTCGCGGTGGCCGACCAAATCGTGCTGAAAGACTATGCCTCGGTGGAGTCACGAATTTTGCAAACCATGTCCAACACCGAAGTGTCTTCCGTCATGTTGACCGACACCTCCGGTCGCGTCTTGTCGGCGCTCAAGCGCGACAAGGGTCAAGCACCTCGGCTGATGTTTGACCCGTATTGGATCCCCACGCCTGAAACGACCGAACCGCTGCTGCAATCGAGAGACCAAGCCTTCATCACGACGTGGGCCAAAGTGCGTTTGGGTGCCGATCTGGGTTGGGTTCGTCTACAAACAGACAACGCCTTAGACAGTGAGGATTTATCGAGCCTGCGCCAGCAGACGCTGCTGCTGTCTGCGCTGTCGGTGCTCTCGGGCGTCATCATCTTGGGTATTTTCTTGTGGCGTGCCTACTTCACCGTGGTCAAGCGTGAGCACATGTTTGAAGTCAAGCTAGACGAAACCACCCAACGGTTGGTGCAGTCCGAAAAACTCGCCTCCTTGGGTGAGTTAGCTGCTGGGGTAGCCCACGAAATCAACAATCCCGTGGGCTATGTCTCGTCTAATTTGACAACGTTGCAAAAGTATTTGGCGGTCTACGAAAAAGTCTTGGATGCCCCAGAAGCGGACAGCACGGCGATGACTGCCCTGAAAAAGAAACTCAACTACGCCTTCATCCGCGATGACTTACAAAACCTCATGCACGAAACGCAAGAGGGCGTGGGACGTATCAAGACCATCATTCAAGACTTGAAGGACTACGCCCGCACGAACGCCGCCGCACATTACGTGCCGGCAGACATTCACATTGGGTTGAAGTCGACCCTCAACATTGCACGCACCCAACTGAAAAATCGTGCGGATGTGCGCTTGGAACTTGGCAACTTGCCCTTGATTGACTGTGCGCCTTCCCAAATTGACCAAGTGTTTTTAAACCTCATCGTCAACGCGGCGCAGGCCATGCCTGTGGGCAAGATGGGTTTGATTGACATTCGCACCCATTGCAATGACAAGCTGGCTTGGATTGAGGTGCAAGACAACGGGCCGGGCATCACGCCTGACGTATTGAAAAAAATCTTCGATCCATTTTTCACCACCAAAGACCCAGGCACGGGCACGGGCCTTGGCTTGTCGGTATCACAAAACATCATCCAACAGCACGGGGGCACACTGGAAGCGGTCAGTACCGTGGGGGTTGGAAGCACCTTCACCATCACCCTCCCCATCAAACGCAATACTGCACAAGGATGAACATGACTTCTAGCGCCCATGAACCGTTTGATGCGAGCCAATACAAAGTCCTTTGCGTGGACGACGAGCCCAACATCTTGTCGGCCCTGCGACGCATGTTGTCACTCGAAGGCTTTCAAGTGTTCACCGCCGAAAGCGGTGCACAAGCCTTGGACATGCTGGCCAAAGAGCCAGTGAACGTCATCATCTCGGACATGCAAATGCCACAGATGAATGGCGCACAACTGCTAGAGAAGGTGCGCCAGCAATGGCCGCAAACTATGCGCTTGTTGCTCACGGGCGCGTCCGATGTGTCGGGGGCCATTGATGCCATCAACCAAGGGGCGATTTACCGCTACACCGCCAAACCTTGGAACGACGAGGAGTTGCTGGGTACCCTCAAATCAGCCATCGCCTTCGGCACTTTAGCGAGCGAGCACGAGCGACTCGAAGCCCTGACAGAAGCCCAAAAAGATTCGCTGAACGAGATGGTGGAAACGCTCGAGTCACGCGTGCAAGAGCGCACCAAAGACTTGCGGGCGGCCTATGTGGCCTCCATCAAAGCCTTCTCCAATTTGTTGGAGCTTCGTCGGCCAGATCTGCTGCCCCACTCACGACGTGTGGCCACGCTCTCGATGAAGATGGCCAAGCTGGCAGGTTTGAGCGAAGATGACTGTCAGTCGGTGTTCATTGCGGGTTTGTTGCACGACATCGGCAAAGTGGGCTTAAGTGACCGCGTGTTGAACACCAAATTCATCGAGCTGCCCTTGGCCGATGCCAAGGTGTATCGCACGCACTGTGCCATGGGTGAAGCCACACTCAACACGCTAGACGACATGAAAAACGTGGCCGCCATCATTCGCTCGCACCATGAATACTTCAACGGCACGGGTTTTCCTGATGCATTGTCAGGCAATGACATTCCCATCGGTGCGCGCATCGTGGCCATCGTTGAGGCCTACGAAGAGTTGCAATCGGGCGACTATGCCAAAAACGAAAGCAGCCCTGCTGATGCGGTACGCGTGGTGTTGAGCAACAAGGGCAAATTGTTTTGCCCAGAGATGACGGACGTGTTTGTCAAAGCCTTGCGCAGCTGATGCATGCGTGGCTACTGACGTGCCGTGCGCACATTCGCCGGCATAGCTTGCGGGTGGCTGGTGCGCCAAGGGTTGATGTCTAGCCCACCTCGGCGCGTGTAACGCGCATACACCTCTAGGCGCAAAGGTTGGCAGCGGCGCGTGATGTCCATGAAGATGCGCTCCACGCATTGCTCGTGAAATTCGTTGTGGTTTCTAAAACTCACGATGTAGCGCAACAAACCCGCTTGGTCAATTTGCGGGCCGGTGTAGCTGATGCGCACACTGCCCCAGTCGGGTTGACCCGTGACCAAGCAATTGCTTTTGAGCAAATGACTGGTCAATGTTTCGGTAGTCGGTGCTTCATTGAAGTTGGCCGTGAGCAATTCAGGATTGGGCTGGTACTCGTCGCAATCCAAATCCAAACGGTCGAGGCTCAAGCCATCCAATTCATGCACGGGTTCGCGGTCAAAGTTATCGGGCAACACCAGTTGCACGCCCACGCTCGCTTTGACGGGCGCACCGCCCCAAATAGCTGCACTCAGGTCTTGGCGCAAACGTGTTTGCAACTCTGCGATGTCTGTCAAACGGGTGTTGTTGAAACTGTTCAAGTAGAGCTTGAAGGACTTGCTCTCAATGATGTGCGTTGACTCAGCGGGCACGGTGATGCGCGCC
>CANCCJ010000200.1 GCA_947374535.1 Comamonadaceae bacterium
AAGCGCAACGCACCAAGTGTGTGTTGGTGCGCGATCGCAGCGTCACGCCAGAGCGCGTGGGTGTGTTCACCGCTTCCACTTTGCAGCGAGCTATCTTGAATGGCACGTCGCTGGAGCAGCAAAAAATTGGTGACCTCGCCAACTTTCAAATCATTGCCGTGCGTCCCTCTGACCAAGTGGGCGATGCCTTGGCTTTGTTGCAGCGCCATCGCGTGCACCGCTTGGTGGTGATGGATGAGCACCATGTGGTGGGCGTGTTGGAGGCTTTGGATTTGTTCAGCTTCTTGTCGAACCACTCCCACCTCATCACAGTGCAGGTTGAGGCGGCCACCGACATTGACGGTTTGGCGCAAGCTGCGGCACAAATTACGAACATGGTGATCACACTGCACCGCAGCGGGACGCGCGTGAGTTTGATTGCGCGCTTGGTGCAAGACCTGAACGCCCGTTTGTTTGAACGGGCTTGGCAACTCATCGCCCCCGCAGACTTGGTGGCTAACAGTTGCTTGTTTGTGATGGGCAGCGAAGGGCGCGGCGAGCAGCTGCTCAAGACCGACCAGGACAACGGCCTGATTTTGCGTGATGGCTACACGCCACCCGACAATCTGGAAGCCATTTGCCAGTCGTTCTCGCAAGCCCTGTCTGCGTTTGGTTATCCCGAGTGCCCAGGTCACATCATGGTGAACAACCCCATGTGGCGCAAAACAGCCTATGACTTCGGCCAAATGGTGAAACATTGGTTGCTCATGCCCGACGCCAACAGCTTGATGAATTTGGCCATCTTCCTGGATGCTCATGCCGTGTGCGGCGATGCGCACTTGTTGCAAGACGCACAGCAAGTGCTCATGCGTTTTGCCACTGATAACGATGCCATGCTGGCGCGTTTTGCTGCGGCGATAGACGCCTTTGGCAACAGCCAAGGCTGGTGGAACCGTTTGCTGGGCTTGGATGATCAGCAAGGCTTGCACCTCAAGAAGGAAGGCATCTTCCCACTGGTGCATGGCGTACGCAGCTTGGCTTTGGCGGAGCATTTGCACGAGACAGGCACCGCAGCGCGCATCGATGCCTTGGTGGCGCGAAACGTCATCACATCTGCGCTCGGCGCAGACCTCACGCAGAGTTTGCATTTCTTGATGGGCTTGAAGCTCAAGGCTGGCGTGACCGAAATGGCAACGCAGCGCGAAGTGTCGGGTTTGGTCAACGTGGGGAAGCTCTCGACGCTAGATCGCGATTTGCTCAAAGACGCATTGAGCGTGGTCAAGCACTTCAAGGGCTTGCTGCGTAGCCGATTCAAACTTGACGCGCTGTGATGAAGTCGCTGATTTCTCCTCTTCAATGGTGGCGCGCGCTCAAGCGTGAGTGGCTGATTTATCACCTAGGTTTGCCGGAGTTTCGTTTCATGTTCGAGGCGCCACCGCCCAATGAGTGGGTGTCGTTGGACTGCGAAACCACGGGGCTGAATGTCAGCTCAGACGAAATTATTTCCATTGGCGCGGTGCGCATTGTGGGCAACAAAATCATGACGAGCGAACGCTTTGAGGTGTTGGTGCGCCCTGAGCGTGGCGTGTCACCTGATAGCGTGCGTATTCACCGTTTACGCGGTCAAGACGTGGCGCAAGGTTTGCCCGCCGATGAGGCCATGAAGCAACTCATGCGCTTCATTGGCAGTCGCCCATTGGTGGGTTACTTTTTAGAGTTTGATGTGGCCATGCTCAACCGCGCCATCTGGCCGCTTTTGGGGCAGGGTTTGCCGCAACCCAAGATCGAGGTTTCGGCGATGTACTACGACCATAAGTTTCGTCAGATGTTGCCGTATGAGCAGCAAACCAACCCGAACATTGATTTGCGTTTTGCCACCTTGATGTCGGATTTGGATTTGCCGGTGCGTGAGGCGCACGACGCGTTGAACGATGCGGTGATGGCTGCGATGGCGTTCATTAAGTTGCGTCAGTTGCGGGGTTCTTGAGTTTTTAACTTCCCTTCTTTGGCTTGCGAGGTGAGGTAGGCGAACACGGCTTACATCGCTGCGCGACGAATGGCGCCGTATTCGCCTAACTCACCTCGCTTTCGCTTCGTTGGTTCGTACAAGGCGCTGCGTGACTGTTATTGGCACGAGTACTGACGAATGGGAAGGCTGCTACTTCGCGGCGCACAAAGCCCACCGAAACACAAAGTGTGAGGGGCATGCAGATGCGGCGCCATTCGTCGCGAAGCGATGTAAGCCGCGTCTGTATGTCCCTCACACGTATCAGCCAACGCCATCGCCACAAGCGCCAACCAACCACCCACAACCAAAAAGAGCAGGCATAAAAAAACCGAGCACGCATGCTCGGTTTTCGTAAGTACTGAGCCCCGAAGGACTCAGCGTCAGAGGTCTTAGTGACCTGATGCGCCAGAAGCACCGAAACCAGTTTCCGAACGCACTTGTTGTGCGGCGAAAGAGGCGCGCTCTTTCTTGGCTTGTTCGCTGTTGTCCAAGATCGAGAACAACCAGATGCCCACGAAGCCAATGGTCATCGAGAACAAGGCGGGAGAAGCATAAGGGAACCAGGCTGAACCTTTGGGGTTGCCCAGTGTGGCTTCCCACACAGAGGGTGACACCACGGTTAACGCCACAGAGGAGATCAGGCCCAAGAAGCCACCGATGACGGCGCCTTTGGTCGTGCAATCTTTCCACAACACAGACATGAACAACACGGGGAAGTTCGCTGACGCAGCAATCGCGAAAGCCAAGGCCACCATGAAGGCGATGTTTTGCTTCTCGAACGCAATGCCCAAGGCCACCGCGATGACGCCGAGCGCCAAGGTGGTGATGCGAGACACGCGCAGTTCTGAGGCGCTGTCAGCGTTGCCTTTCTTGAACACCGTGGCGTACAAGTCGTGTGACACAGCAGAGGCGCCAGACAAGGTCAAGCCAGCCACCACAGCCAAGATGGTTGCGAAAGCTACAGCAGAGATGAAGCCGAAGAACACGTCGCCGCCAACAGCCTTGGCCACCAGCACAGCCGCCATGTTGGCGCCACCTGCTTTGAGTTGAGCGTTCAGTTCAGGGTTGGTGATCACCAAAGTGATCGCGCCAAAACCGATGATGAAGATCAACACGTAGAAGTAGCCAATCCATGTGGTTGCCCAGAACACAGATTTACGAGCTTCTTTGGCATCAGGCACCGTGAAGAAGCGCATCAAGATGTGTGGCAAACCAGCGGTACCGAACATCAAAGCCATACCGAAAGAAATGGCAGAGATGGGGTCCTTGATGAAGCCGCCTGGGCCCATGATGGACATGCCGACTTGTGCTGGGTCTGTTGCGTTGGCTTTGTCCAATGCTGCAGAGGCAGCCGCAGCGGCTTCTGGCGTGGCTGCGGCAGCAGCCGAGGCGGTCGCCGCGGCAATGGCAGCTTCCTTAGCAACGCCAGCCAAAGCTGCTTTGACTTCAACGCCTTTGGCGAACAAAGCTTCAGGGCTGAAACCGAATTGCGCCAAGACCATGAAGGCCATGAAGGTCACACCGGCGAGCAGCATGATGGCTTTGATAATTTGCACCCATGTCGTGGCAGTCATACCGCCGAACAATACGTACACCATCATCAATGCGCCCACGAGCACCACAGCGATCCAGTAGTCCAAGCCGAACAACAACTTGATCAATGAGCCTGCACCCACCATCTGAGCAATCAGATAGAAAGCCACCACCACCAAAGTGCCAGAAGCAGCAAAGGCGCGGATAGGGGTTTGTTGGAAGCGGTAGCCAGCCACGTCAGCAAATGTGAATTTGCCTAAGTTGCGCAGACGCTCAGCCATCAAGAAGGTGATCACAGGCCAACCGACCAAAAAGCCGATGGAGTAGATCAAACCGTCATAGCCCGATGCCATCACAGCAGCGGAAATGCCGAGGAACGAGGCAGCAGACATGTAGTCACCCGCAATCGCCAAGCCGTTTTGGAAACCAGTGATGCCGCCACCTGCGGTGTAGAAGTCAGCCGCAGATTTGGTTTTGGCTGCCGCCCATTTCGTGATGCCCAAAGTGGCAATGACGAAACCACCGAACATGACGATGGCGGTCCAGTTGGTGGCTTGTTTGGTGGTTTGACCCAAGTCTGCACCTGCTGCGAAAGCCGTGCCGCAAGCGACCAGCGCCAGACAAGCGCCTAAGAGTGTGGAGATTTTTTTCATTTTGTAGCGTCCTCCAAGATTTCCTTGGTCAGCTTGTCGTATTCGCTGTTTGCGCGGTTCACGTAAATGCCAGTGATCACGATGGTGAAAACGATGACGCCCATGCCCAATGGAATACCCACGGTGGTGACGCCTGCACCGATCGGTTGTGCGAGGAAAGGTTTGTTAAATGCAATCAATGCGATGTAGCCGTAGTACACGACCAACATCAACACGGCGAGGAACCAACCGAAGCCACCGCGCTTGGCGCGCAGTTCTTTGTATTTCGGGTGGTTCTGGATCTTGTC
>CANCCJ010000201.1 GCA_947374535.1 Comamonadaceae bacterium
ACGACGACGTGGTTGTGTTCGATACGAACCACTTCAGCGGTGATCACTTCACCTGTGCGCATTTCGGAGCGCTTCAGGGATTCTTCAAATAGGGCGGCAAAAGATTCAGACATTTTTTTCCTTTGTCTAATCACGGGAAAGAGGGCAGCAGGATTGCTGCGCCACATGGGGCCTGCGATTAGCGGTGGTGTGTGGCGTGAGCCACAGGTTAAGTTTTAGATCCGTTGAGCCAGTGCGCCAATGCAGCGCGAGAGGAGCCAAACGGGCTAGGTTTGCAGCCTTTTTAAAAGGGCTGCTTTGCTTGCCACCAAGTCAACACCTGATCTACCGAGGCTTCGATAGAGAGCGAGGAGTTGTCGAGTTGGAAAGCATCTTGTGCCGGTTTCAGAGGCGCCACGCTGCGCGATGAATCGCGTGCGTCACGTGCCTCTAAATCAGCGCGAAGACTGTCGAGTGTAGTCGAAATACCCTTTGAAATCAATTGCTTATGACGGCGCTCGGCGCGCTGAGCAGCGCTGGCAGTCAAAAACACTTTCAAAGGTGCATGGGGGAAGATGACCGTGCCCATGTCCCGACCATCGGCCAAGAGGCCGGGCAGACGCTGGAAACTGTGCTGCAATGCCACCAAAGAAGTACGCACTGCAGGTAGAACGGATACTTTCGAAGCATTCATGCCGGCTTGTTCGGTGCGAATGGCATCGCTCACGTCTTCTTGACCTAACCACACGGTGTCACCTTCAAAGCGCACGGGCAAGGTGCGTGCGAGGTCGGCAATGCGGGCTTCGTCGGCCACTTCCAGCTTGAGGCCTGCTTGCAAAGCCGCATAAGCGGTCACGCGGTAAAGTGCGCCCGAGTCCAGGTAGTGGTAGCCCAAGGCTTGCGCCACTAGGCTGGCCAGGGTGCCTTTGCCTGAGGCGGTGGGGCCGTCGATGCAAATGACGGGAATGTCGTGGGTGTTGGCATGCGCCACCGAGAACAAAGCCTCGAAGTAGTCTGGGAAGGTTTTGGCCACGCACTTGGGGTCTTCGATGCGCACGGGCACTTGGGCTGCATTGAAGGCGGCCAGCGAGAAGCACATGGCGACACGGTGGTCGTCGTAGGTGTGGATGCTGGCGGCCTGCCAATGGCCTTGAGCCAAGGTGTTGCTGTGTTTGCCATTCGGCAACGGGTGAACCGTGATCCAGTCTGAGCCTTCTTCCACCGTCGCACCCAGCTTGCGGCATTCGGTGGCCATGGCCACGATGCGGTCTGTTTCTTTCACACGCCAGCTGGCGATGTTACGAAGCGTGGTGGGGCCGTCCGCGTACAAGGCCATCACGGCCAAGGTCATCGCGGCGTCGGGGATGTGGTTGCAGTCGAGGGTGATGCCTTTGAGTGGCCAAGCGCCTCGGTTGATTTCGAGCCAGTTTGGTCCGCTGCTGATCTTGGCACCCATTCGTTCAGCGGCATCCATGAAGCGGATATCGCCTTGAATCGAGTCTGCGCCCACACCTTGAATGCGGATGCCGTTCCCCGTTGCGATCGCACCTAAGGCAATGAAGTAGCTGGCCGACGACGCATCGGCTTCGACGTGAATCGTGCCGGGCGACTGATAACTGCAGCCTTGCGGGATGGTGAAACGCTGCCAGCCCTCGCGCTTGACGGCAATGCCGTAACGGGCCAATAGGTTGAGCGTGATGTCGATGTAAGGCTTGCTGATCAGTTCGCCCACCACCTCAATCACGATGTCTTGTGTTTTGGCGGCCAAAGGCAAAGCCATCAACAAGGCGGTGAGGAATTGGCTGGACACATCGCCGCGCACGTGAATGGGGGCATCCACTTTGAGTGACGGTTTGCCAATGTGTAGGGGTGGGAAACCATCGTTGCCCAAGTAGTCAATCGAGCAGCCCAGCAAGCGCAGCGCATCGACCAAGTCACCAATCGGTCGCTCGTGCATGCGGGGCACGCCTTTGAGCGTGAAGTCGCCACCCAGCACAGCCAGCGCAGCGGTGAGCGGACGCATGGCGGTACCTGCATTTCCCATGAAAAATTCAATCGCGTCGTGGTGTTTGAGCTGCCCCCCCAAACCCGTGATGGTCACGGTGGTGCCGGCTACCTCGACGCCGCAGCCGAGTTGGCGCAGCGCAGCCAGCATCACGCGGGTGTCGTCCGAATCGAGCAAGTCATGCACCACGGTCGTGCCTTGGCACAGGGCGGAGAGCAGCAACACGCGGTTGGAAATACTTTTAGAGCCGGGCAGGGTGACGGTGCCAGATGCGCCTTGCAGCGCGGGGAGATCTAGGAAGGCGGTGGCGAACATTTATTTGTCTTCAGAAGCGGTGTTGCAAGCGTTGCCCGCTTGCAGCGTCCAAGCCGAGCGCACATCGCTGGCTTGTTGAATCAGGTGTTGCAGCGCAGCTGTGTCGCCTTGTTTCAAGGCGTTTTCAAACTGGTCAAGTGCAGCACGAAAGTGCGTCAGTTGCGTGAGTACTTCTGCGTGGTTGGTGCTGAGGATGTCGCGCCATACGGCAGCATCGCTGGCGGCAATGCGAGAAAAGTCGCGAAAGCCAGGGCCTGCCATGTCTAAGAACACAGCGCCTTGCGGCTGGGCGGTGAGTGCGTTGACAGCGGCAAAGGCCAGCATGTGGGGCAAGTGGCTGACCGCAGCAAACGTGGCGTCGTGCGCTTCGGGCGTGAGGGTGCTGACGTGGCTGCCAATGGCGCTCCACACATCGTGTGCGGCTTGCAGTCGATGAATGCTGGTTTTGGGCAGGGGTGTGAGGATGGTGCGGCGCTCTTTGTACAGCGAGGCCTCGGCATGCTCAATGCCCGCGACTTCTTTGCCTGCAATCGGATGGGCGGGTACAAAGCAGCTCAGGCGTTCGCCCAGCGTGGCTTGTGCTGCGGCAATCACATCACACTTGGTAGAGCCCACGTCCATCAGCAGTGCGTTTGGATGCAACACATCGCGCATGGCGGCAAAGCTGCTGTGCATGGCACCTACAGGTACGGCTAACAAGACCAAATCAGCCCCTTGCACCGCTTCGGCCACGCTGTTGCAAGCTTGGTCGATGACCTTGAGCTCGACGGCGCGTTGCCGGGTTTTTTCAGAGGCGCTGAAACCGGCAATGGTTTGCACAAGGCCAGCCTCGCGCAAGGCGAGCGCAAACGAGCCGCCCATCAGGCCACAGCCGATGAGGGCAAGCCGCTGGAACGTCATTCAGAGACGGGGTAAGAACCCAAGACTTTGTAAAACGCACACAAGCCTTGCAGCTCTTGCAGCGCTGCGGCCACATGGGGCTGGCTGACGTGGCCTTGGATGTCGATGTAGAAGTAGTACTCCCACTGGCCCGATTTGGCGGGGCGCGACTCGAAGCGCGTCATCGACACGCCGTTGTTTTTGAGCGGCACGAGCAAGTCGTGTACAGCGCCCGGACGGTTAGGCACCGACACGACCAAGCTGGTGCAGTCGTTGCCAGATGCGGGTGGCGTAGCCAAAGTTTGGGGCAGGGCAATGACGGCAAACCGCGTGCGGTTGTAGGCCTCATCCTGGATGGCGTGGTGCACGATGTGCAGGCCAAACTGGCTGGCTGCACGTTCACTGGCCAAAGCGGCCCAAGCGGGGTTGGTGGCAGCCAAGCGTGCGCCTTCCGCGTTGCTGGTCACAGCGCGGCGTTCGACATGTGGCAAGTGTTGCGACAGCCAACCTTGGCACTGCGCCAAAGCTTGGGGGTGGGCCATGACCACCTCAATGCCGGCATCTGCGTTGCTTTGGCGCAAGAGGTTGTGGCGTATTAGCAAGCTAACTTCGCCCACCACATGCACGGGCGAGCGCAAGAACAAGTCGAGTGAACGGGCCACCACGCCTTCGGTGGAGTTCTCCATGCCCACCACGCCGTATTGCGCGGTGCCTGCGGCGGTGGCATGGAAGACTTCGTCAAAGTTGGCGCAGTAAATCAGATTGGCCGCGCTGCCGAAAAACTCAATCGCGGCTTGTTCGCAAAACGTGCCTTGGGGGCCGAGCACCGCCACGCGTTGTGGGGCTTCGAGTGCCAAGCAAGCCGACATGATTTCGCGCCAAATGGACGCGATGTGTTCGTTTTTCAGGGGGCCTGGGTTGGCTTGGGTGATTTTGTCAATCACTTGCGCCACGCGGTCAGGACGGAAGAAGGGAGAACCTTCAGCGCGTTTGATCTCGCCAACAAGCTCCGCCACTTTGGCGCGGTCGTTGACCAACTGCAGCAACTGTTTGTCGAGTGCGTCGATTTGCACACGCAAAGCGGCGAGGGCATCAGACTGGATGGGTTGTTGGCTCATGTATTTCGTTTTGTGCGTGTTTACGCCTGGGATTTTTCAAACGCTTGCATGTAAGTTACCAGCGCTTGCACACCCTCGATGGGCATGGCGTTGTAGATGCTGGCACGCATGCCGCCGACGGACTTGTGGCCTTTGAGTTGTAACAGACCGGCGGCTTTGGCGC
>CANCCJ010000202.1 GCA_947374535.1 Comamonadaceae bacterium
TTTTCGCTGACCTTGGTGCCGTTGCTGGCGTATTGGATGCTGCGCAAGGGCATTCCGCACGGCGACAACGGCCTGGTGTCTTGGGCCAAGCGTGTGTATGAACCGGTGCTGAACTGGGCGCTTGAAAAACCTCGCAAAGTGGTGGGCATTGCCTTAGCCGGGTTTGCCATGTCTGTGTTGGCCGCCGCCAGCTTGGGCTCCGAATTTTTGCCTGAATTAAACGAGGGCACATTCTGGGTGAACTGGGATATGCCCGCGAGCGTGTCTCAAGAAGAAGCGGCGAAGGTGCTGCGCAAAGCCCGCATGCAGCTGCTGACCATTCCCGAAGTTCGCACCGTGGTGTCTAAAGCGGGTCAGCCCGAAGATGGGACCGACCCCAAGACGCTCAGCATGGCCGAAGTGTTTGTGGACGTCAAACCGGTCGAAGAGTGGCGCAAGGGCATGACGCGTGACTTATTGATTGAAGAAATGGATCAAAAACTGGGCGTAATCCCGGGGGTAGACCCCGCTTTTTCCATGCCGATTCGCGACAACGTGTTGGAGTCGATTTCACAAATCAAAGGACAAATCGTCGTGAAGGTGTCGGGCGATGA
This sequence comes from Comamonadaceae bacterium, assembly GCA_947374535.1. Next base: position 594 of record CANCCJ010000202.1, read on the forward strand.
TTTAGACGAATTACGCCGCACCACCGAAGCCATGCAACGAGAATTCAAACAAGTGGTCGGCGTGCAACGTGCGGAGATTGACCGCTTGGGCGAAGTGCCGCAACTCGTGATTGACATTGACCGGGACCGTGCCGCGCGTCTGGGTCTGAACGTGGGCGACATTCAGGACGTGGTCGAATCAGCCCTCGCAGGCCGGGCCACAACGCAAATTTGGGAAGGCGAACGCAAGTTCACCGTGGTGCTACGCTTGGCAGGTGACCGCCGCTCAGTGGTCAACTTACCGGCCACGCCCATCGCACTGCCAGGAGGCGGCTATGCAACATTAGAGAACGTGGCCACCATTCGCCAAGGCAGTGGCGCCATGAACATCGCTCGCGAAGCTGGCCGACGCACGATGGCGATTGGTATTTTTGTAAAAGGTCGCGACATGGGCTCGGTCGTCGCCGACATGAAAGCCCGCGTAGAAAAGAACGTCAAGATTGCTGACAGTTATGCCGTCACATGGTCAGGTGAGTTTGAAAACCAAGAACGCGCCATGCAACGTTTGGCGGTGGTGGTGCCCATTTCGCTGCTGCTGATTTTTGTCTTGCTCTTTGATGCTTTTGGCTCGTTCAAAACAGCGGGTCTGATTTTGATCAACGTGCCTTTGGCTTTGATTGGTGGGTTTGTTGCCCTGTGGATTTTTAGCATTCCACTCTCCGTGTCTGCTGCCATTGGTTTTATTGCCTTGTCGGGACAAGCCGTGCTCAATGGCGTGGTGATGCTCTCGGTCTTCCAGCAGTTGCGCAATGCAGGCTACACCGTGATTGAGGCTGTCAAAGAGGGTGCGCTGCAACGTCTGCGCACGGTTTTAATGACGGCCATGCTCGCCGCCTTGGGTTTGCTGCCGATGGCGCTGAGCCATGACATTGGGTCAGAAACTCAACGCCCCTTGGCCATCGTGGTGATTGGTGGTTTGGTGACGGCCACGTTGCTAACGCTGGTGGTGTTGCCAGCCTTGTATGTGGCGTGGTTTTCTGGACCTAAATTGCCAAACAGCCACGACATCAGGGCTTCCAACGCTTAAGCAACAAGGCGTTGGTCATCACGCTGACCGAGCTGAGGGCCATCGCCGCACCGGCCACCACGGGGCTTAAATAACCCATGGCGGCCAGTGGAATGCCCGCCGCGTTGTAGACAAACGCCCAAAACAAGTTTTGGCGGATCTTGGCGACGGTGCGGGCAGAAATATCCAATGCCCCCGCCACCAACGCCACGTCCCCACGCATGAGCGTGATGCCTGCCGCTTGCATGGCCACATCGGTGCCGCCACGTTGGCCGTCCGCGTTCAAGTTGGCCATGGCCAAGCCCACATCTGCGGCAGCCAATGCGGGCGCGTCGTTGATGCCGTCGCCAACAAAGGCCACCACATGTGGCGCGCCGCCTACGTTGCGTTGTAAGCGCTTGACCAAAGCCGCTTTGTCACCAGGCATGACCTCGGCATGAACTTCATCTGTATGCAAGCCCAAACGTGCGGCCATGGCTTGTGCAGCCCCCACGTTGTCGCCGGAAATCATGGCCAAACGCAAACCTCGCGCGCGAAGTTTGGTCAAGGCCTCGTGCACACCCGGCTTAGGTTCGTCACCAAATGCCAACACGGCGAGCGCAACCACCCCTTGCGGCGTTCTTTCGGCCATGATGGAGACTGTGGCACCCTCCGCTTGCAAAGCCGCTGCACGGGCTTGCCATTCGCCAGCGGGCACACCAAGCTCTGTCATCCAACGCAAACTGCCTAGCAGCAAACGTCGTCCTTGCACCACGCCTTCGCTGCCAAAGCCTGCCACCGCTTTCACGGCCTCTGGTGCCACATGGTCCATCTGTTTTGCCTTGGCCGCCTGCACCACAGCATGGGCCAATGGGTGTTCGCTACCGCTTTGCAAACTAGCCGCCAACGAGAGCATGGGAAGCCCATGGGTCGTCGATGCACCCATATCTTGGATGTCATCCAGAGACAGCAACCGTGGCTGCCCAATGGTCAACGTGCCAGTTTTGTCAAACGCCACGGTGTCCACTTGGTGTGCCACCTCTAAGGCCTGCGCATCTTTGATCAGAATGCCGTACTTGGCCGCCACCCCCGTGCCGGCCATGATGGCCGCAGGTGTGGCCAAGCCCAGCGCACACGGACACGCAATGACCAACACCGCCACGCAATGGATCAGCGACACCTCGACGCTATGGCCAGTGAACCACCAAGCCAGCAACGTGACAAGTGCAAGCACCAACACCACAGGCACAAACACCGCAGACACTTGGTCGACCAGGCGTTGAATGGGGGCTTTGGCGGCTTGCGCATCTTCCACCAAACGAATGATGTTGGCCAACACGGTGGTCGTCCCTGTCGCTCGCACGCGCATGACCACGCGGCCTTCACCATTGATGCTGCCACCCGTCGCGCGTGACCCTACGCTCTTATGCACAGGCAGAGGCTCACCGGTGAGCATGGCTTCGTCTACCTGTGTTTGGCCTTCTAACACCACCCCGTCGGCGGCAAAACGTTCACCGGGTAAAACCACCAAACGGTCGCCCACCAGCAGCTCTTCAATGGGAATGTCTACCTCACCGTCAGAAGTGATGATGCGCGCCCGCGCGGGACGCAACGCGTGCAACGCACGAATGGCGTCGGTGGTTTGACGTTTGGCACGCGCCTCTAACCATTTGCCCAGCAGCACCAAGGTGATGACAACAGCGGACCCCTCGAAATACAAATGCACCATTGCCTCTACAGGCGCCGTCAACCACAACCACACCGACAAAGCCCAACCGGCGGTGGTGCCTAGAGCGACCAACAAATCCATGTTGCCACTGCCGGCGAGCAGGGCATGCCAGCCCGCTTTGTAAAAACGCGCACCCAATACAAATTGCACGGGCGTGGCCAGCAAAAATTGCCAAAGCGCGGGCAGCATCCAATGTTGGCCCAAGACGTCGCCCAACATCGGCAAAATCAAGGGGCCGCTTAACAAAAGCCCGATGGCGACGGGTGCAAAGCCCACCCAAGCCCCTACAGGCCCTTGCTCTAAGTGCTCGGCGGCCAAGGGCTCGTAGCCGGCATCGCGCACGGCGCGACGCAACCGCGCTTGCTGGGTTTGCGCATCTTCATCCGGCGATGACGCCGCCCATGTCACGCGTGCGGACTCCGTGGCCAAGTTCACACTGACCGACTCGACGCCCGGTAGTTTGGCAATCGCGCGTTCCACACGGGCCACGCACGACGCACAGGTCATTCCACCAATACCAATATCGCAAGACAATTCAGACATAAGTTAAGGTTACATCTTTTACAAGGAGCAAGTCATGGACAACACCTTTCAAGTCCAAGGGATGACATGTGGCCATTGCGAAATGGCCGTCAAAAAAGCGATTGCACGGTTAGACCCAGAGGCCAAAGTTGACATTGACCGCAACAGTGGCAAAGTAGAAGTGCACAGCAACACGTCACGCGAAGACATTGCGCACGCCATTGCTGAAGAAGGTTATCAAGTCGTATGAGTACCATCACACAAGCTCGCGGGGTCGAGCGCTTGGTTCAGGGTCAAGACACCCAAGACGGTGCCGGCGTGCGCCTGACGCGGGTGCTGAGCCATGATTTGCAAGAACGCCTAGACCCATTTTTAATGCTCGATGCCTTTGGCAGCGACAACCCTGGTGACTACATTGCAGGTTTTCCTGACCATCCGCACCGAGGGTTTGAGACGGTGACCTACATGATTGCAGGTCGCATGCGACACAAGGACAGTGGCGGCCACGAAGGCTTGCTGCAAAACGGCGGCGTGCAATGGATGACGGCCGGTCGCGGCCTCACCCACAGCGAAATGCCC